>JBLFYM010000010.1:0-79039 GCA_047608975.1 Limisphaerales bacterium
GCACGGCACCGATCTTGGACAGCGTGCGGTCGTCCTGCAGCCAGCGCAGCAGGATGCCTTCGGTGACAAAGCAGATGCGGGTGCCGACGCTGGTGTGATCGTCGAAGCGAATCTGATAACCGACCTCAGCACCCAGCTTGCCCTTACGCTCCGAGGCGACCCGGGTGGCCACGGTGCGGGCGGCGACGCGGCGCGGTTGCAGGATCACGATCATCTTGTCTCCCGCGATCCCGGCATCAAGTAGCATTTGCGGCACCTGCGTGGTCTTGCCCGAGCCCGTGGGCGCGACCAGCACCAGGCGCTTGCCGACTTCCAGCGTGCGCAAGATGTCGGCTTGGATCTTCCAGATGGGGAGCGAGCTGGGGTCAGGCATGAAGAGCGCACATCATATGACTCAGCGCCAACGATGGAAATCAGATAGCGATCGGAAAGACAGATTGATAGGCCCCCTCCGAACCGGATGGGCGTATCGCCCGCTCTGACTTCGATAAAGCTGGCAGTTAGAGGCTGAAGTCGCTGGGGGCGAGTGTATTCGTGGTATCGAGCGAGCCACTCGCTGACGCTCGCCACCACCTCGGTTCATCACGCCAACTCCCAATCCCGTGCCATTCCTGACTGACCCCGGGACTGGAGGGAAATGCTCCGTCATTTCCCAGTTTAGGGAGAGCACCAGAGCGAATTGAACCAACATCCTTCAACCACTATCCATCGGGGTCCAATCTCAACAATCCCGCTGCACAACACCTGTATTAATCCGAGCTTTTTGGGCGGATAACAACTACCTGATAAAACTATCTTCAGAATCTCTGCTACGGACTTTTTGAGGGATGGTTTTGGCGACTGAATCTTTGCGAAAAACGAGGATTTTGGAGTTTGCAGCGCACTCAAATGTTGAGACTTGACCCATATGGTATGCGCTCAGTCACGTCCACTTTTATGAGGCCCAACCGAATACGTTCCGTCGGCCGGATACCAAAGGCCATACCGGAATACAAAAAGTCGGATGGCCCCTCCGGACCCGTTTGAAACAGGGCGGAAACGGCTTGGCGGAAGGCCTCTATCCATCCTGGCTCGAGGTCATTGATTAGCGATAGGAAGACAGCACCGAATTTTACAACTCACTTGACAAGCGCTCATCGAATCGCTAGCAGAAAAGGGCCATGCAAAACACATTCCTACTGATTCTTATTGCCAACAAACAATCGCGATAGGACCAACACACCAATAAGAACTCCCTGAAAATACAATTCCTATCAGTCAGTCAGCGGCATTCAGATCGGATAGAGCCACTCGCAGAAAAGGACACAAACAATGCAATTATTAAAACAACATTTCAGAATCCTGCTGGCCCTCCTGGTCACGGGATGCTCCACGAGCAATCCCACTCAAAACAGTGTACCAGTAATACCATTAACTGGAATTGAACTGCCCAACCAAAATGAGAAAGCAGCCTCAATCACAAAAACCATGACAGTATTTGGGATAAAACTCCTCGCATTGGAAAAAGTTTCGGATCGAGATCTGAAACTAGTGGCGAATATACTAGCCCAATGGATAGATAACAATGAAGATGGGATGCCTGATAATCCTGCTGTTCTTGCCGAGATTGTCAGACAGAACAGCCGTATGATCCTTGGCGTCACTTTTGACAAAATCGGTCCCTGGCACGAACACTCACAAAAGCTGCTGAAAGATGAACATGCTCCAACTTACGGATTGGACGTAACAAGTATCAATCACAACTGGTATAATCTTCCACTTAGCAAGTATTCTCAGGATCATTATCGTACCCATGGCGTCTCCCCACCCGATGCAGCAACAGAAGAGACCTTCCATCTGATAACTGACATTGGGTATGCAAATGTATATCCAGCTGCATTCTGGCGCGGAATAAAACAAAACAACGATTCTACAACTCTGCTAGCTCATATTGCAAAATCCGGAGAAGGAACAAAGGATGCATCACAGTTGACAACCGCGATGGACAATGCACGTGGGGGTTATTTCAAACATCCACCTGAAAAATATCCCGACAATGCATGGTATACCCGTTCGGATGACTGCGGGTATCAATGTTTTGTAGGTGAATACATACATTGGGGAATGATAAGTATTCTTGGTTTCAATGAGAAACGGGGAGAAAATATCAAGCCTCAGTGGCAGATAACAGATTCTGATTCACTGAGCAAAAAGGACCCCATGCTATATGCCCTGCTTACAAATAGGGAATATAGCTTCCCTCAAAACGCTCCGGACGGATCTTACGGAGATTAGTTTTCTTAACAGGAAAAACCAGCAGCATCCCATAAAGAGACCAGTGGTCTTCGGTAAACCCGTTGGCAATGCTCATAAAATGGGTCGATTGGCCGACAAGGGGGTCGGTTCCGAAAAGCCAATATTGAATACCCTCGGGTTGATGGCCAGCGTCCCTGAATGGCGCGGCCATTGGGGGTGGAATATCCGGAAGCGATTTTTCGTGGAGATGAGGATCGGAAGCTTTTCCTAAAGACTTTGACCGAGGCCTGCCAAAAACCGGGTTGGCGAATATATGCCTACGGCTTGATGGACAATCATTACCACCTGTTACGGGAGACGCCGGAGCCGAAATCAACGCCATCATCGCCCGCCACGGTCGCCGGACCCTGCACAAAGACGACGAAGCACTCCTGCTCAGTATCGACAGCCAAGTCTTTGAAACAAATGTTCACTTTCCCACCAACGGAAACCTCACCCGACGCTTGCTCTCATTACAATCCGGTTTGAGTTTGCGAATCGTAGAGAGCCAGTCTGGAGGCAACTGCGCCGACGGCGACGGTGCAGGCAGTCTCGAGGCGGAGCACATGCGCACCGAGATGGGCTAACTTCCAGCCGTGTGCAAGGAAGATGTCGCGCTCGTCAGGCGACCATCCCCGCTCAGGACCCAAGGCGATGATGACGCGACGAGCGGTCTCGGAAAGTAGCTGGGGCAAGGAGTCGGTGGCCTCATAATTATCAAGCGCAATATGTGCGCCGTCGTCTGGCAGAGCGGAGATCGCCGACTGCAGGTCGCGGTGCATCTCGACTTCCGGCACATGCGTGCCAAACGATTGCTCGGTGCCGAGACGAAGGCGTCCTTTCCACTCATCACTCGACCACAGACTGCTCTGTGCGTAGGAAGGTTCGCCGCGCTCGGCTTCGAAAAAGTGAAGCTCATGTACGCCCATACTGGCGGCTTCGAAGAGGATACGCTTGGCGGTATGCGGCCGCGGCAGACCTATCAGCAACCGAATCGGCAAGGGCACGGGGGCTGGCTCGGTGCCGATAACTTTGAGCGAAACAGCGCCATCGGCCGCCACCAAAGTCACCTCAGTACGGGCGCGTAAGCCGTTTATAAAACCAACGAAAACCTTGGTGCCGACCCGTGCGCAAAGCACTTTGCAAATATGCTGTGCCCGCGGATCGTCACCTTGCAGACGCTTCGCCTCAAAGGGCGAATCAAAGAGAATGAGATTCATAAAGAATAACTCTGTCCTATCTGCCGACGTGAGTCGCCCGAAAGCGCTTGCCCTTGATGCGTCCCGCGTTGAGGCACGAGACGGCATCCGCAATTAGGCGCTGCGACACGGCGACGTAAGACAACTTGTCTTGGATTTCGATCTTGCCGATGTCCTTGCTGCTCAAACCGCCCGCTTCGCCGGTGAGAGCGCCAAGGATGTCGCCTTTGCGTACCTTGTCCTTGCGACCGCCGGATATCAGAATCGTTTCCATCTTGGGGCCCTCCGCGAGTTGGGTCAGCAGATGATCGAGCCTGGCGCCCTTGCTGGCGCTGTGATCCAGGATCTCGATCTCCTGCCCCGTGAACTCTTCGATGGCTGCGATGCGCCGATGGTTCTCATTTCGAACCATCGAGATGGCGACCCCGGTGGCGCCGGCCCGACCGGTTCGACCAATTCGGTGAACGTAGACCTCTGGCTGCTCCGGTAGGTCGAAATTGATCACCAGCTCCAAGCCCTCGACATCGAGACCGCGCCCGGCGACATCGGTTGCGACCAGGACACGCACGCTGTGGTTACGAAAGCGGGCGAGCACCTGGTCCCGATCGAACTGCTCCAGATCGCCATCGAAGCGGTCGACGTTGACACCCCCGCGACTCAACTCCTCGGTAATCTCACGCACGGTGGCTTTTTGGTTGCAGAAGACGAGTGCGGATTCGTGCGGATGGGATTGCAGCGCCCAGCAGAGCGTCAACAGCTTGTCGTCAGTCCCGAAGCAGAGTTTCAGCTGACGGATGTCGGCGAGATCCTCAGCGGGTGTCGCAATCGTAATCCGCAGCGCCGCCTGCTGGATTTCCTTGCTCATCGCTTCGATGCTGCTCGGGAAGGTCGCCGAGAACAGTGCTGTCTGACGATTTTGCGGCAGGTAGCTGATGATCTCTCGCACTTCTTCGCCAAAGCCCATGTCGAGCATGCGATCCGCTTCATCCAGCACGACCATTTTGATCGAGTCGGCGTTCAGGGACCCTCGTTTCAAGAGGTCGAGGAGTCGGCCGGGCGTGCCGATGGCAACCTGCGCACCCCGCTCGAGCGCGTCGCGTTGTGGGCGTGACGGCTGTCCACCCACGAGTTCCACGACTTGGAGGCCGTTGTGCTCCCGACCGAGCTTACGCAGTTCGCGACCGACCTGGGCCGTGAGTTCTCGCGTCGGGCAGATGACGAGGGCTTGTAACTGGCGTCGGGCCACGTCGATGCGCTGCAGGATGGGGAGGGAGAAGGCGGCGGTCTTGCCACTTCCCGTCTGCGACTGCCCAATGATATTCCGGCCGGCGAGCAGGGCCGGAATCGCCTCAATCTGAATGGGGGTTGGCTGGGTGTAACCGAGGTCATGGACCACGGCGGTCAAGGCGGGTGACAGCTGGAGGGCTTCGAAGGATGCTTGCACGGACGGCGACTCTCGCGAATCGACGGGTGCGACACAATGGACATTTCTTCGCCACGGTTGGATTGTCAGGAATTTGCTTTTTGGGTGGTGCCGTCGGGAGCGATCCAGACTGGGATCACATCTCAACATTCTATACTGAACGCTAGCCACAGCTCGTTCACTTCCTGGGTCAGTCAACGATTCTCGACGTTCTGATCTGGATTACGCGGCTCAGTCGGTCAACGGCGGTCTTGCTCATTTCGGATTCCCATTGGTCAGGAAAGTTGCTCAAGGTCTTGCTCTTCTCGGGGGGAGGATGCGGAGAGGTCTCTCGATTCGGCAATGTCCTCGCTTCCGTCTCCGCCACGCTTCGCCGCGACAAACCGCCCCAGGTCATCCGCGCCATCCTGTAATCGGCAGTTAGAAAGGTGATCGGGGGATCTCAATTCAGCGCCCTTGTCCGGTCACGTTTTTTGGGGACTGAGATTGGGATGAAGAGTCAGATTAAGAATCGCCGCCGTTGACGGACACAAGAGCCACAGAATCCTTCAGGCGAGAGCCTTCCTGGTCCTGATGCGATGATACGGTCTGTTTTTTCTCCTGTTCGGCAGATTTGACTGGCCGTCGAATCCGGGGGGGGGTGTTTGGGCTTCGATTCCCAATCGAAGTTACCTTATGCGACAATCTGACCACGCTTGCCCTGCTCCTGGTTGATCCGCCTCGTTGGAACGATGATGCTTCGTGCTGACGCCTTTTGGTATTATTGACGGCCGTTCGAAACCTCCCGATGATACAACCATGCGCCTGGTCACCTTGCTCCTCTCGACCGTCCTTTTTGCTCGCGCACAGAGCGATGGAGACGTCGATCTGCTCTCGGTGAGTCCGCCGACTCCCGGCGAACGGGCCGCGAAGGAATTCAAGACACTTGATGGGTTCAAAATGACTTTGCTCGCGGAGGAGCCTTTGGTCACCGATCCGGTGGCGATTTGCTACGACGCAGACGGGCGCGCCTATGTCGCGGAGATGAATGATTATCCCTACACGGACAAGGCCAAACATCTGCCGATGCGGGAGAATCAGACCGACCAGGCGATTGGGAAAATCCGCCTGCTCACCGATGTCGACGGCGATGGCGTGTTCGACAAATCAAGCGTCTTCGCCAACGGCCTGTCTTGGCCTTCCGGAGTTGTTCCCTGGCAAGGGGGCGTGTTCGTCACCGCCGCACCCGATTTCTGGTATTTCAAGGACACAGACGATGATGGCGTGGCCGACGTGAGGCAGAAGATCACCTCGGGCTTTCGCAAATACAATGTGCAGTCGGCTGTCAATACACCGGTATGGGGACTCGATAATCGCATCTACATTGCAACCGCTCGAAACAAGGGAGATCTGAGTTTCGGGAGTGACGATACGAAGGGAAGAACTGCGCTTCCCGGAGGTCGCGACCTGCGAATCGACCCCAGAACACTGGGCGAGTTCGAGTTGGTCAGCGGCGGGATTCAGTTTGGAAACGCCTTCGACGACTGGGGCAATCGTTTTCTCTGTAGCGCGGGCAATTCGGTGCACCACGCCGTGTTGCCCGCCGAGGCGTTCCGGCGGAATCCGTGGTTGCCGAGCCGGACCTCGGTCCGGGCCTGCTTCGATCCCAAAGATCCCATCCAACTTTTCCCGATCACGGAAATCGAAGGATGGCGGCTCCGGCGATATCAGGACCGCAAGTTTGTTCCGCGTCGCGGCTATACTGAGTCAAGAGGAAGCAACCCCGGCGATCCGAGTCGCCCGACCTCTTCCTGCGGTCCGGCGGTGTATCGCGGGGACGCTTACCCGGATACGATGCGCGGCGTCTGGTTTGTTGCCGAATCCTGTTACAATCTCGTCTACCGGCTCGACTCCGCATCACTGGGGGGCACCTTCCAAATGCGCAAGCCCGCCACGGACCGAACAGCAGACGTCATTGCCTCCCGAGACGTATGGTTTCGTCCGATGACATTGGTGAACGCGCCCGACGGATGCCTGCATCTCGCGGATATGTATCGCGAATCCATCGAACATCCCTGGTCGTTGCCCGACTCGTTTCACTCCCGAATGGACATGCTACGGGGAAGAGATCGCGGGCGAATCTATCGAATCGAACCCGCAAACTATCGACTTCGCGCGGTTCCTAAACTGAGTCAGGCCAGCAGCATATCCTTGGTTTCCCTGTTGGGTCATAAGAACGCCTGGCACCGTGAAACCGCCCACCGGCTCCTGTTCGAACGTCAGGACAAAACGGTCGTGAATTCATTGAAGAGAATGGCCCTTGGGGACGATCGGGAACTGGCGCGCCTGCATGCGTTGTGGACCCTTCACGGACTTGATTCATTGGAACCCGACATGCTCACGAAATCCCTGGCCGATGAGTCGCCCGGACTGCGAGCCAATGCCTTGCGGCTCGCCGCCATGATGCTTCCCGGGCACCCGGAGCTGCTCACAGCGATTCGACCTCGCGCGGAAGATTCCGATCCGGCCGTTCGGTTTCAGGCAGCGCTCGCCATGGGCGCGAACCAATCCGCCGTCGCCGTCACCATCGCGGATGATGAAACAGCAAAGGCGCTCGCGAGCATCGCCAGAAGAGATGGGGCTGATCCCTGGACGCGACTGGCAGCGCTGAGTTCCTCCGTTCCCCATGCGGGTGCCATGCTGAACGAATTGCTGACGGACGAAGCCTTTCTCAGAGAGCCGTATTCCGGTGGAATCGTTGGGCCGTTGGCTCGCATCATCGGAGCGAAAAACCAGTACCAGAGGGTTTCCGCCTTGATCAGTCAACTTGCCGGCCGCGGCGACAAACCCGACGCGATCACATTGGGCGCCGTCATCGGTCTGGCTGACGGATTCAGAAACGCCAGAACCTCGCTGGCCAAGGTCGCCACCAAGACGCCGGAAAGCGCCGCCTTTCTGAAAAACCTCATCGCCGAAGCTCGAATCCTATCCGCCGATGGCAAGGCTGGCGCAGCCCGTCGGATAGACGCCATCAAATTGCTGGAGAACGCCTCGTTCGAAGAAGTCGGCGCGGATTTGAAAAAACTTCTCAATCCCATCGTGCCCGCCGCTGTCCAAGCCAGCGCCGCCGCAACGCTTTCACGAATTGGATCGCGGCGAACTGAAACCGGCGAACTGCTGCTCGTCGGCTGGGATGGATATACCGGCGAGCTGCGAAATCAAATCCTGCAACTCCTGCTGGCTCGCGAAGAGCGGCTCGAGGCATTGTTCGATGCGATCGAAAGCGGCAAGATCCAGCCTTACCAATTGGGAGCCGCACGACGTGAAATGCTGGTCGCTCACAAAAATCCGAACATTGCCAAACGCGCCCGGAAGCTATTCTCCGGAGCCGATTCCCGGGCGAAGGTATTGGAGAAGTATCGGGCCGCTCTCACATTGGACGGAGACCCGGCCAAAGGAGAGGCAGTCTATCAACTTGCCTGCATGCCCTGTCACAAACTTCGGGAAAAAGGCATCGTCGATCTGGCCCCGAACCTGGCGGTGGTGGCGGACTGGGAAAGCGAACGCATCCTCACGAACATCATCGATCCCAATCGCGACGTGGCTCCCGAATACATGGAGTATGTGGCTGAAACGAAATCCGGCGATGTCCTCACCGGCCGAGTCGTCGCCGAAAACGACAGCGGCATCACCATAAGAATGGCCGACAACAGCTCGCGCGACATTCCGAGAGCGGATATCAAAACTTTGACCAATTCCGGAAGATCACTCATGCCCGATGGCCTCGAGGCAGCCTTTACGGTGCAGTCGCTGGCCGACCTGATCGCTTATCTGAAACACCCCCAATGAAAACGCGAATTGTTACTTTCTTACTCCTGGTTGCCATGCCCGGCGGGTTGCTTCTGTCAGCGTCGGCCAACGACCCGATTTCCGCCGGAGCGGCCCGGATCGATATCAGCCCGACCGGACCGGTCCAATTGATCAATGTGAGCGATCAGGGCGAATCCAGCGAAATCGGTCAGCAGCTATTCGCCCGGGCCCTGGCGATCGGTGGAGACGAGCATCTGTTGGTCTTGCTCAGCTTCGACGGCATCGGAATTCCGGCGTCCCTCGCCGAGTCCGTCGCCGTGGATCTGAAATCCGTCTTTCCGTTTTTGACCCGGGATCGGATCGCGATTTGCGCGACTCACACACATTGGGCGCCGCACCTTAAAGATCTGCTTGGCAATATTTTTGGCGGACCCCTTCCCGGAGACCGGCAAAAGCGGGTCGATGAATACACGGAGTTTCTTCGCGACCGGCTCGTTGAGGTCGCTCGGCAGGCGATTGCCACTCGCGAGCCCTCGCTGATCACCTGGACAAACGGGGGGCGGGTCACGTTCGCCGCGAACCGGCGGATGGAGGCGGGGGGGCAGTTGATTCGCGATGAGGAAAAGGGCCTCATGATCACCTGGAACCCGAATGCCCCGGTCGACCACACCTTGCCCGTGATGGCGATTCGCGATGCGGCGAGCGGCCAGTTGCGCGCCCTGCACTTTTCCTACGCCTGCCACAATGTCGCGATTACCGGAGCGACCGCGATAAGCAAGTTTCCCAATGCCGTGCACGGGGATTGGGCCGGCCTCGCTCAGGAGGAATTGGAGCGACGCCACCGCGATATCGTCGCCATTGCCACCATCGGTTGCGGAGGCGATCAGCGTCCCGACTTCTGCGGAGGTGTCGACACGGCGATGAGCCATGCCCGTGAAATCTGCGATGAGATCGACCGGCTCATCCGGCGCGGAGAATGGCAACCGATCCAAGGTCCGGCGGTGACAAAACTCGAGCGAACCGTGCTGCCGTTGGCTCCTTCACCCGATCCGGAAAATCTGAAATCCCTGGCTGAAACGGAAGGGAAGAACCGTTCCCAGGTGGCGCGGTCGTTTGTTGCCCTGAAATTGCTGCGTCTGCTGGAACAGGGAAAACAACCACCCACCGGCGTCCCCTTCATCGCTCAGTCATGGCAGTTTCCCGCCGGCGGCCCGACGTTCATATTCCTCAGCGGTGAAGTCTGCATCGACTATCAATTGCGGATCAAAAAGGAATATGGCGACCACACCTGGCCCATCGCCTATGCCAACGCCACCCCGTGTTACATCGTATCGAAACGCATGCTGGAAAAGGGAGGATACGAATCCGGTAACTCGATGTTCTACTACGGCTGGCTTCGTCCCTTGAAAGCGGTCGCCGAGGAACGCGTTATGGAAACCGTTTCGAGAGTGCTAAAAAAAGCCCGGTAACTCCTGACTGACTTCCACTCGAGAAACAGAGCCGGAAATCTTACGATTGCGATCGGCGACAAACTTTTGGTTCAGACACACGAATGGAGACAGATCTTTCTTCACAATTCCTGTGTGCCTATTTTTGTGGCTGCTCCGGGCACCGACCGCTCAACAAAATCTGGATTTCTGGCGCGGGTGGGTTAATTGTTTCCGCGCATGATCTTGGTCGTCGATAACTACGATTCGTTCACTTACAACCTGGTGCAGTACCTGGGCGAACTGAATGTGGAAATGCAGGTCCACCGGAATGACCGGATCAGCATCGAGAAGATCCGGGAGCTGAATCCCGAGCGCATCCTGATTTCCCCCGGCCCCTGCTCCCCACGCGAAGCCGGACTTTCCAACGAGATCATCAAGGAATTTGGCCCGAAGCTGCCGCTCTTTGGCGTCTGCCTCGGGCACCAATGCATCGGCCACAGCTTCGGAGCCGAGGTCGTCGTGAACGACGTTCTGATGCATGGCAAGACGTCGCCGATCAAGCACAACGGCCGCGAGGTCTTCGCGGACATGCCGAATCCTTTCATCGCCACCCGCTATCACTCACTCATCGTGAAACGCGACACCCTGCCCGATTGTTTCGAGATCACTGCCGAAACCGAAGCGGGCGAAATCATGGGGATGCGGCACAAGGAACATCCGATCTGGGGCGTGCAGTTCCACCCGGAGAGCATCCTCACCGAGAGCGGCCGCACGATCATGAAGAACTTCCTCTCGTTGGGGAATTGAGCACCAGGTATCAACTGCCCCAGGCGGACGCGAGTCCGATGACTGCCCAAGCTGTTCCCCAATAGTTCGAGATCGGGTTGGGTTCGTCTTTGTTCGCCCGCTTGGTCGAGGGAGTCTCCCACGATCCGTCATCCTGCTGAGATCCGAGCAGGTAATCCGCGGCCGAACGGAGGGTCTTGTGAGTCGGTTGAACTCCCATACGAGCCAATCCGTACAACGCGAGCCCGGTGCCGAGCGGATCACTCGGTTTGCCCTCCACCCAACTCCATCCGCCGTCCGGATTCTGGCGCTTGATCAGGTCCTGCTTCAGTCGGTTTCTTGCCTTGCCCCTTTCCGTGAGCGCACGGACAACCCACCACTCGGTGGTCACGCCCGATTTCCCTTCGGCGACCCACGCCTGTGCCAATTTCAGCTGCTCGGCCAGATCAGCGTCCTGGCGAGCAAATGGAGTGAGCGCCAGGATCGTCCACATCGTTGTCACCTCGTCGGTTTCACGAAAGGGGCGTTTCTGCCCAGGGAGCTGACCGGCGGCCTTCCAGAATCCATTGGTTTGCGAGCCGGCCAGCCATTCCGGAAATTTCGCGTAGAGGTCCTTTCCTCCCTTGCTCACCGGATACCGGCCAAGGAGAAGCCTGGTCAGATTGTCCACCGGCGGACTGCGTTTGGGGTCCGCGACAATCGCCGTCATCTTTTCTGCGCTCCAGGCAGTCCACCGATCCAACTTCGTCCGCTCAAAACCGATCACCGAATCTGCAACGAGATTCAGGCTCCAAAGCATCGACGTGATCTGATGACAGGACACGCACTTGCGTTTGGTCATCCACGCGACGCCTTTCTTTTCCAATACCGGCAGACTTTTCCGGATGGCAGCGTGCACCTCATCACGGCCGGACACCAAGCCGGAGGTGGCTCCATTTGTCTCACTGCCGACAGAGACAACAACCAGAGCAATCAAAAGTCGGAGGTGCATGCAAACCTCATCGTGCCAGTAAATACGTGGACCGCAAGGCGAAGGTGCACCGCCCGTTATCGTGCTTCAGACGATTGTGAAACCAAGACTGAGTTCCGCGCCAGCGGGCTCCAGTTCCTCCAAGGAATCACCGGCGCGGGTGTAAGCGGGCGATGCTGATTGAATTTCGGGTTCTATTTGGAGTTTGGGTTTGGGAGTTTGGAGCTTCCGCTTGCGAACCTGATGACCCGCCTCGGAGCAATGATCCCTGCGCCGCTTTTACCCCCAGTTTCAACGGCACACGAATCCTGCTGTATGGTTACGGATGGGTTGTTCTTTCCGGGCGCTTCGCCTACGATCGACAGCATGTCAAGCATGGGCAAAATGTTGAAGCAGGCCAAGAAGATGGAACAGCAGATGGCCAAGATCCAATCTGACCTGGCCGAGAAAACTGTCGAGAAAACCAGTGGTGGTGGCGCGGTCAAGGCTGTGGCTAGCTGCGATGGGGTCCTCAAATCGATCAAAATTTCTCCGGAAGCCGTTGATCCGGAAGATGTTGAACTACTGGAAGACATGATCCTGACTGCGGTGAGTGGCGCGATCAAAGAGGCCAAAGAGATCTCGGACACTGAAATGGCCCGGGTCACCCAAGGGTTGTCGCTCCCGGGAATGATGTAGCGGGAACACCCGCCGGATGGCCTCTCTTCCCGATCCCGTCATCGAACTCACCGCCGCCCTCAATCGCCTGCCCGGCGTGGGGCCCCGGTCCGCTGAGCGCATCGCCCTGCACCTCGTTCAGGAAGAGACCGGCAAAGTCTCCCTGCTGGCGCAGGCGATGGTCACCGCGCGTGAGAAGGTCTCCCTCTGCGAAACCTGTGGTGCGTTGACCGAACACCAACCCTGCGGCATCTGCCGAAACGACCAGCGAAACGGCCAACTGGTCTGCGTCGTGGAACAACCGACCGATATTCTGAACGTGGAGAAATCGAAAGCCTTCGAGGGTAAGTATCATGTGCTCGGCGGCAAGATCTCACCGATCAACGGGGTCGAACCGGAAGACCTGCGCATCGGCGAACTCAGCCGCCGCATCGATGATGAGGGCATCTTGGAAATCATCCTGGCACTTGGAACAGACGTGGAAGGCGATGCCACCAGTCACTACCTGGCGGGATTGTTCGCGGATAAGGCCGTCAACGTAAGCCGGATCGCCCACGGTTTACCGGCCGGGAGCGGTCTGGAATTTGCCGACGAAATGACTTTGAAACACGCATTGGACGGACGCCGTAAAATGGAATGAAACCGGAAGTCGCAGTATTTGATCTGGGCAAGGTGTTGCTCGATTTTGATTACATGATCACTGCGCGTCAGCTCGCGGATGATTGTGACGTGAGTGCCGAGGGACTGTTGAGGCTCATCGATCAGACCCGACTGTTGCTTGACTACGAGGAAGGCAAGACGACCACCGACGAGTTTTACTCCGAGGTGTGTCGCCAAACGGGTTACCGTTCTTCATTCGAAAAGTTTCGTGATGCGTTCGCCGGTATCTTCGCTGAGATTCCAGCCATGGTGAGTCTGCATGCGCGCCTGAAGTCAGTCGGCATCCCCTGCTTCATTTTCTCGAACACGAACGAGATTGCGATCCATCACGTCCGCCGAAAATTCCCATTCTTCGCAAAGTTCGACGGCTACGTGTTCTCCTACGAACACAAGTCAATGAAACCGGATGCCCGGCTCTACGAATGCGTCGAGGAAGCGACCGGACGTAGCGGCGCGGCGATCATCTACATTGACGACCGAGCGGAAAACATCGCCGCTGCCAAGCCGCGCGGTTGGCAGACCGTGCATCACACGGCGCCCGAACTGAGCATCGCGGCGTTTGAGAGCCTGGGCTTGCTGGAAGAACCGGAGTAAGAAGAACTCAACAACATTCACTGGATACTGACATGCCTATCTACGAATTCGATTGCGACGCCTGCACAAAAAACAGCGAGATCCTGGTCCGCTCCTCCGATTGGAAGGGGACTGAATGTCCTCACTGTGGCAGCACCCTGCTCCGCAAGAAACTCTCGGTCTTTGCCGCTGGCGGAGAAGCCGAAGGCGATCTCTCCGCCTGTTCGGGAGTGCCCAGCGCCTGCGGGCGTTGCGGAACAAACTGATCCGGTTCGCCGCATCTGGGAGGCACCCTGCCAACAAATTCTGAAATGTTTACCACCTTGGATGAGCCAGTAGCAGAAGAGACTGTCAAATGCCTCGCGGCGGATCTAGCTGGTGCGCTGGGTCATGATACCCTTTTGGATTACGATGGCTGGGGCGGGATCGTGCGGGAGCCAAAGAGTCTACCCTGTCTGCTTCCCGACATGCTGCCCAAAGTTGAATCGTTCCGGCTGTTTGGAACTTCTGCACGTTTTATGAACCACCTCGTTTACATCGCCATTGTCCTACTCATCTGCTCCGGGTTCTCCGCCCGGGCGGCGCTGACACTCATCCATTCAGACGACTTCGAAAAGGGGGGCGGAGCCTGGCTCCCGAGTGACGCCAAGATGTGGACGGTCGACCAACTCAAGGACGGCAACCACGCGCTGCATCTGCACGGCAAAAGCAGCTACCAGCCGCCCTTTCGCAGTCCGCACAGCATCACGCTGCTGAAGGACAAGGTGGTCGGAGATTTCGTCCTGACTGCACGGGTGAGGACGTTGCAGACCACCCGCGGACATCGCGACATGTGCATCTTCTTCGGCTTTCAAAACCCATCCCAATTCTACTACGTGCACCTCGGCGAAACCCCGGACCCTCATTCCAGCCAGGTCTTCATCGTCAACCAAGCCCCGCGCACAAAGATCACCGAGACGCCGGACATCGGCGTTCCGTGGGTGAACGACCAATTCCATCACGTGAAGGTGGTTCGGAAAGTGAAGAGCGGCCTCATCGAGATCTACTTCGACGACATGGAGAAACCGCAGAAGGTCGCCCACGACAAGACCTTCGCCTGGGGCGCGATCGGGCTGGGCTCGTTCGACGATCTCGGTTTGTGGGATGATTTCAGACTCAACGGCGTGCCCATTGACAAGGTCGTCGATCAGAAGTTCGTCAGCGTGAAACTGCCGGCGAAGAAGAAAAAGAAATCCCAGCCCGGTCCGACCAAAGCCAAGATCAGCGGTTCCACAGAAATTGTCACCGTCAGCGCGAGTTCGACCCAATCTGGCCACTCCCCCGCCAACGTGCTGGATGGAAGTCAAAAAACCAAATGGGCGGCCAACGGCAAAGGCGAATGGCTGCAGCTGGAATTCAACCAGGATCGGGAGGTATCGCAGGTCGGGATCGGCTTTATCGCCGGTGAACGGAACTACGACTTCGAACTCAAGGGCTCGTTGACTGGCAAGGATTGGAAATCGCTGGGAAAGTTCCAGAGCCCCGGCAAGGGCAGCGGCGTCGACAACTACGAGTTCAAAAAGGCGAAGATGCGTTTCCTGCGGATCAATGTCTTCGGCAACAACAAGAACGACTGGGCCAATATCCATGCGGTTAAGCTCGATGGCGTCACCCGCTCTGCCTCCATCAAAACCACCCAGCCCAAGGCCGATCAGCCCGGGCAGGCGGATCCGAAACTCGCCGCGCAGGCCAAAACCCTCAAGTTCGTGAAATGGAGCGGCGATATCGCCGTGCCTGATCCGGTCGCCATCAGCCTCGACAATCAGGGCCGCGTGTTCGCCACCCAGACGCAGCGGCGAAAGGCCAACGACCTGGATATCCGCTCCAACCGCGATTGGATCCCCGACGACCTCGGATTCACTTCAGTCGAGGACAAACGCGCACACTTTAAGAAACACCTGTCTCCGGAGAATTCTGAACAGAACAAGAAACGCGTGAAGGATCACAACGGGGACGGCTCGCACGATTGGAAAGATCTTACCCAACTCACCGAACGCATCCATCTGCTGGAAGACACCAACGGCGACGGCTTCGCCGATCACATGCAGGTTTACGCGGAGAACTTTCAGACCGAAATCACCGGCATCGCCGCCGGCGTCCTGAGCCACAATGGCGATGTCTACGCGACCATCGCCCCGGATGTCTGGCGGCTTCGTGACACCACCGGCAACGGCAAGGCCGACCAGCGCGAGGTGATTGCCCATGGCTTTGGATTGCACATCGCCTACGGCGGACACGACATGCACGGGTTGCGCGTCGGACCCGACGGACGGATCTACTGGTCCATCGGCGACAAGGGAATCAGCGTCGTCTCCAAGGAAGGAAAGAAATTCCTCTACCCGAACCAGGGCGGCGTCATGCGCTGTGATCCGGACGGATCAAATTTCGAGGTATTCGCGCACGGACTGCGCAACGTCCAGGAAATGGCCTTCGACGAACACGGAAACTGGTTCGGCGTGGACAATGACTCTGATAGCGCCAACGAGTCCGAACGGTTCGTCTACATCGTCGAAGGCATGGATGCCGGATGGCGGAACAACTATCAGTATCGCGGCAGCGACTTCAATCCGTGGACCGCCGAAAAGATCTGGATCCCGTGGCACGAAAATCAACCCGCCTACATCGTTCCGCCGATCCGCAATTACGAGGACGGCCCCTGCGGATTTGTCTACAACCCCGGCACTGCCCTGAGTCCCGCGTATCGCAATTACTTCTTTATGACCGAAGCGCCACGCGGCACCCAGTGGGCCTTCCAGGTCCGGCCCAAGGGCGCGTCCTTCGAGATGTACAATTCACATCCCATCGGCAACGGGATCGCAATGACCGGCTTGAACTTCGGTCCCGACGGCGCTCTCTACTCCGTCGATTGGGGTGGCGGTTACCCATTGAATCAGAAAGGTGCCGTCTGGAAGATCGACGTCCCGGAACACGCCCAGGACGCCGAGCGCGTGGCGGTGAAACAAATTCTTTCCACCGGCTTTCGCAAGCTTCCCCTGAAACAGCTTGACGATCTGATGGCTCACATCGATCAGCGCGTCCGGCTCGGCGCGCAGTTCGAACTGGTGCGCCGTGGCGAAACCAAGACCTTTGACCGCGTGGTATCCACCGGCTCGCCGCTCGCCAAGATTCACGCCATCTGGGGACTCGGCCAGCTGGCCCGTACAAAGGACGATCCCTTGGCGAAAGATCTGTTGGAGCAAATGTCGAAGAAAAAGGATCCCGAACTTCAGCTCCAGGGAATCAAGATGCTCGCCGACCTGAAGACGCAGGACGTTGATCCCCGGCTGATCGTAAATGCCCTCAGGAGCCGCAACCCGCGCGTGCAATTCCACGCCGCGATCGCCGCCGGCAAGCTGACGGTCAAGCCCGCCTTCAAACCGCTGTTGAAGATCGCCACCACACTCACCTCCCAGCAGACCTACCTGCGTCACGCGATCATCTCGGGATTCACCGGCACGGCGAGCGCGGCCCAGCTCGCCGCTTTGCAGACCCACAAATCCGAATTCGTCCGCACCTGCGCCGTCGTTGCCCTGCGTCGCCAGAACAGCGGCGCGGTTGCCGAATATCTTGATGATACGAGTGCCTACGTCGCCACCGAGGCCGCCCGCGCAATCCACGACGACTTCTCAATCCACGACGCCCTGCCGAAACTCGCGCTGTCGCTGGAGGCCGCTTCCGCCAAGGCCGGAGAACGATTTGTCCGTCGTGCCATCAATGCGAACTACCGCCTCGGCAAACCCGAACACGCCACCCGCGTTGCGCAATACGCACTGAACACCAAGGCCGACAGCGCCATGCGCATCAACGCGCTGGATGCCTTGGCAACCTGGGCAAACCCCGATCTGCTTGATCGCGTCGACGGTCGCCGCCGCCACCTGGACGGCCGGGAGGAAAAGACGATCGCCAAAGCCATCACGCCCGCGCTTGCCAACCTCATGCGGAGTTCCGACAACGCCTTGCTCGAACGCGCGGTGGCCCTGTCCACGCAGTATGAAATCGATTTGGAACCGACCGCGCTGTTCGCCTTGCTACGAAATACCAAAGCGCCAGATTCCCTCCGCGTGGTGGCCCTGAAAGGTTTGCAAAACGACAGCGCCGCCGGCTACGCCCTCGGCTCCGACAGCCCCGGCCTCCGCAGCGAAGGTGCCCGGATGCTGGGCAAAAAGAACGCCCGCGCCGCCGCCGAGTATCTGTCCAAGACCCTCGCCAATTCGAAATCGTTGCCGGAGAAGCAGGCGGCCCTCGCCACGCTGGGAACCCTGAAAGACATCCGTGCCTCGCAGGTCGTCGGCGAATATGCCGGCAAACTTGGACGGGGCGAACTCCCCGCCGCGCTGCATCTGGATGTGATCGAGGCGGCCAGCAGCCAGAACCTCACCAACCAGCTCACCGCCTACGAGAAATCACGGGACCCGAAAAAGTACCCGGACAACTTCAAGGAATGCCTCGCAGGCGGCGATCCCGTCGCCGGCTTGGAAACGGTCAAGACCCACATCTTCGCGCAGTGCGTGCGTTGCCACAAACTGGACAAGACCAAGGGCGGCAGCATCATCGGACCGAATCTGAAGAACATCGGCAGCAAAGGGCGCGACTACATCCTCCACTCCATGATCGATCCCAACGCCCTCGTCACCAAGGGCTACGGCACGATGAACGTGACCCTGAAGAACGGCGAGGTCATCGGCGGCCAATTCCGCGGGGAAACCAAGACTCACATCGAACTCCGCATGCCCGACCGCAGCTCGCAGAAGATCAAGGTCGGGGACGTGAAAGAACGCACCCCGCTCATCTCCGTCATGCCCACCATGGGCAACATCCTCACCAAGCGCGAACTCCGCAACGTGATCGAATACCTCGCCGGTCTCAAAGACGGTTCGAAATAGGCGGGTTATTCGACCCGGCCAGTGGGGAGCGGGGCCTCAAAAGCCAAGCCTCAAATTCCAGTCAGACGCACGTCAGCCGGGATTAAATCTTCTGGTCGCCCCGATCTGGCCAGGCACGTTCGAATTTCGTGGTCGCTTCAGATTGAAGATTGAAGATTGGGTTTTGGAGCTTCTTTGGAGATTGAATTTGGGCGCTTGGAGGTTCCCAAAAACACCCGGTCCAAAGTTGGTCAATCCGCCAACTCAACGCGCAGCCGCGCCCGCCAGTTGCTTCGCCAGAAACCTCGCCACCTGCTGACCGAGGAAAGTATTCCCCGGACCGTTGAAGTGGCAGTCATCCACATTCTGAAGTTCGCCCAGCCGCGGAGTGATCGCCGCGAAGAGGTCATCGATCGAAATGTCGTGTTTGGACATCACTTTCGCGGCGGCCTCGTTTCGCTCGATAATCGAGGCGGCCGTGAAACGCTTCTTTGGCACGTCCGGAATCGGGGTCGTGTTGGCCCAGAGAATCCGCGCGCCGGTCTTCTTCATCCGAACAATGAGCTCCTCCAATCGCCGGCGGTAGTCGGCGAGCGGCGTGTTGCGATCGTGGATTCCAAAGTTGAAGTGGATAAAGTCCCACTTCCCATCACCGAGCCAGATATCGATCTTCTGCAGGCCCCGCGCAGTGGGACCACAATTCGCCGGCGCCCGATGGACGTTCGCCTTGCCGGCAAGTTCGCGCCGGACGGTTTCCGTATACGCCCGGGACACCGAATCACCGATCAGCAGCACGCGCGGCAATTTCGGATCATCCACGACAAAGTCCCAGGCATTCCCCTGCCCGGCCACCTTTTGCCGCTTGTGAATAGGCAGATAAAAGCCCCCGAGTTCGCCCTGCAAAACTTGCTCCCAGGCCTGGTGGGCGGGTGAAAGCGCCTTCACCCAGACCTGATACTTCGCGTCAATTGCAGCCGCGGCCTTCGCCTTCTTCTCCGCAGCTTCCTTCGCATTGGTGGGCTCGGCCGACTGGCCGACGGTGGTCACGGCCGCGATAACAAATGCGCCGAGAATGAGAGACAATGATTTCATGATTCTTGATGGCTAAGCCGGCCGGCAACCAGGGAGTGTTTGGGAACCCGATCGCAGAATGTTTCCCCACAGATTCAGAGATTGGATGCATTCCTGTTTATTGCTGTTCATTCGTGATTCAACTGAATAGCCACTGCTAGGAGATGAAAGTGCAGAGGTATTCGCAGATCCCAGTTTTGATCTCGATGTCGAAACCGGACTTCGCCGGCACATCGAACGATTCGCCCTGGGCGTAGGTCTTGACCCCAGCCTGACCATCCACCTTCACCTGGCATTCACCGGCCACAACCTCCATACGCTCCGCAGCATCCGTGCCGAAGTGAAACTGGCCAGGAAAGATCAACCCCAAGGTCTTCGTCGAGTCGTCCGCGAATCGAATCGTGTGACTCACCACCTTGCCGTCGAAATACACATTTGCCTTGGTCAAGGCCGTGACGTTCGGGAATTCAGCCGGAATGCTATTCATGGGCCGGGAGTGTTTCGGGCCGCCGCAAATTGTCAAGCGACAGAGGAGAGAAGGATGCAGTTGGAAGTGGCGGTAAGCTGTTCCTCTCCGTTCCTATATAGCCCGATTGGCAAGATCGCCAAATCGTGCGCTCGAACGGCACGGCGTGCCGAGCGGAAGCACTGGAGGGGCGAGCTTGCGAGTCCGCCCTTGGGCCAAAGGGAAAACCGATCACATGCTGGTTGGCAATCAAGACATGGCTGGCCCGAATGGAGATATGGCGAGCTGCCGCTTTGAGCGGCTCACAAGTTCAAGCCCCGGCTTTGCCGGGTGATAGCGAATCGGCAGTGCCATCCTCCTGCCCGCGAGATACTTTCGACCGCATTCGAGGACTGATCACGCTTGCGGGGAGACCGCAGATTGACCGACCATAACCTTGACCTTGACCTTGACCATGACGATGACGCTGCCTCCTTCACCGGTTGAACTGATTCTCAGCCAACGCGCGGCCAAATCGTTGCGCGGTCGGCAACTCGAACCCGCGTCAGATCATCCGCCGCACTTTGCCGCCCAGTGGCGCGTGGAGCTGTGCAAGGATTGGGCGGGACGAAACCTGTTCATGGTCACAAACCTGGCCACGCTCTTTACGTTCCTGATTCCGCGCGCGCCCAAACAGGTGCGGGCCCGGTTGGAGCAGGATTTCCGATCACGGTTGGGTTTTGCGCTGCTCGTTGGCAAGCCGCTGGTGGATTGGCAGCCGGACCCGATCGTTTACGCGCGGGGCAATCCCCGCAAGGTCATCGGCTCCATGAACGAAATGATTTACAATCTCCAGTTCCCGTCGACTGAAGCGTTCCGGCGGGCGCATCCGGAGCAGGATGACGAAGACCGCCTGAATCACACCCCCTTCAGCGCCATCGGCTCCAAAAATCGCTATGAATTCCCAGACAAGGCTTGGTCCGCAGCGATCGCCCGCCTGGCCGAATGAAGACAGGCCCGGATTTGCCAACCACCGAAGACACTGAGTCCACGGAATAGGAGGACGGAAGATTTGGATGCCGGTCGCTCCTGAATTCGACACCGACGAGCTCGGCGGTTCTGCCTTACCCCTATCACCGAAAATCTTCTTCTCCGAACAAGCTTCGCTTTCGGACAAAGGAATGGAGACAGAGGAATCTGCGCAGATGTTTTTTTAAATTCCTTTGTCTTCATTCCCTTGTCGTCGTTCGTTTGCGGCCTTGCCGCTCCGCGTATTCCGGCTCTTCCGTAGTTGAATTCCTGATCCCTTTTGCTGCTTGTGGTCTTTCCCATGCCAGATTGAACCGACCTTCAGCCCTTGAAAATCACAGCATTCTTTGCGGTTGATTCACGAGCCTTTCGACCACGCATGAGGAACGCCACCGCCGTCCAGACCCCCGGGAACTTGCAGGACGGACCCACATATCTCTCGATCACGTAAAACGCGAAGTAGTAAAGCCGGGTTTGGAAAGTGACGAAAGAGTTCAAAACATCGACTCAAGGTATGAATACATCCAGTTGTCAGATTAAACCAATAAAGTAAGACACAAATATTTTGACTTACTAAACCGATATTGTATCCATTGTTCATGCCCGTGAAAGAATCAGTAGAAACCATAACGTTTACGACCAAGGGGCAGATCGTGATTCCCCGCAAATTGCGGCGGCTTTTTGAAATTGAGGAAGGGACCAAGGCCACTGTGGAATCCACTCCAAATGGCATCTTAATCAAGCCGGTAACTGCCGCGCTGATCAGAAAAGGGCGAGGATTGCTGAAGAAGGGCTCGACGCCGCTTTCCCGTGAATGGGCTCAGCACAAGGCGGAGGAACACAAGTTGGAGGACAAGCCGCATGGCCGGACTGGTTCTTGATAGTTACGCCCTCATTGCTTACTTTCGAGACGAAGACGGTGCGGATACCGTGGAGACGCTCCTGGTGAAAGCGACTCAGAGTGGGAAACCGTTGCTGATGAGTGAGGTGAACTATTCGGAGGCAAAATACATGGTGGTTAGGAAGGACGGCAACGCCGCTTGGGAGAAGGCCGCAGACATGTTGCGGTCGTTGCCGATCGAGTTCTTCCCAGCTGACCGGCAGATGTCGGAATTGGCGGCGGACTTCAAAGCCAAACATCGCATCAGTCTTGCCGACGCCTTTGCGGCAGCATTGACGAAGGAAAAAAGGGCGACACTTGTGACCGGGGATGCGGAGTTTCAGAGTCTGGAAGGTGAAATTAAGATCAAGTGGCTGGAGTGAGGAGTGGGCATGGAGTGGAGTTTCAAAATAGTGGCAAAGAACGGTATCTTGGACACACCAATGTTGAACCGTGAGGTGCGTTAGTTTTCTGGACCACCAAATAGGACACCAAGACAATGAACCACCCTTCACATCGATGAAGACGACAAAACTGGTCGAACTTGACTGATCGTCTGTGGACGACTTCGGGTCACCCTGATGAAGTGGGTTCGTGTTACTCGAAACAGAATCCCAAACTGAAAGTTGCGAAAGAGATCGAATTCCTATCGATCAGGAATCACAGAAGATCTCTCGCCGATGTCGGGCAAGAAACTCGCTGTCAGGTAGAATGGCATCAGCAGGTACGTTAAGCGCTTCTCCTTCATACGCTCCGAAGTTTTCCGCGACGGTGTTCTCGCAGAGCACTGATCGAATGCGATTTGACAGAATGAGTTTCAATTCGTCATCAAAAGCAATCAGTCCCCTATCAAACGCGGCGTCATGTAGGCGAGACAGGCAAAGACCATTGCTTACATTGAGTCTCTCGGCGGGATACTTTCCCCAGGGAAGAATATGGGATGCGATAAGCAATTCTCTGAGCGATAGCCCCGTAATTCCGCAACATCCGCTGAAATTGTTTAATACCGCTTCCCGGAAAAACTCCTGCCCGCGCCTCTGTTTGACATTCGCGACCGTTTCAGTCGGAAGATTTACCGACCGGCTTCGGCGTTTGATCCCTTCGCTGGGCACCACTTCAATCACGCTG
The DNA here is from genome assembly GCA_047608975.1 of Limisphaerales bacterium. GTDB lineage: Bacteria > Verrucomicrobiota > Verrucomicrobiia > Limisphaerales > JAYPXF01. The sequence continues at coordinate 23,216 of JBLFYM010000010.1, forward strand.
TCTTCATCCGCCCCAAACAAATCACGGATGGCCTGTTCAGATGCGGGAATGAACTCTTCTGGCAACTCCTTCAGTTCTTGCCATGTCGTCCGATCCAACTGGCTCGCGCCCTCGAGCCCCTTGATTCCGCGTAACTTGAGAGCCGGATCCAATGAGGCAAAGTTCGACAGCTTCATAGCAACGCTACTCGGCGTCCGGTCGAGCTTCTGGGCCAGCGCGATCACCAAAGGCTGCCGCTGATGAAACTGCCCGAAATTCAACTTGTGATACAGATTCAGCACCACCAGCAACTCCTCCTTTTTCCAACGTCTTCCTGCGGCCATTGCGAAAGCCTGCCTGGGGAAGCACCGCGAACGAAGGAGAATCTAACCTCCACTACCGACGGTGAGTAACGATTTTCAAATCACGACTAACGAGATTGATTTAGGTCAACTTCTTGATGAGCTATTGATCCAAGTCGAGGATTGGAAGCGGACAGCTCGCTATCTACGAGGCAAAAGCGATATCCACGATGACCCCTTCCTAATAGGCGAGTGTAGTTGCCCCAACGACGCCGAACGAATCGGAACTTACTATCAATCATTCATCCAATAAGATCTGCATTCAGACCAAGTAGGAAAGGCAAAAATGACAAGAGAATCCATTCTGTCTGACGGCTTCGGCATCTACATCGACACCGTCTTCCAAGGACCTGTTCCCGTTGTCAGCGATGGCAACGGATTTGCCATCATCTACAGAACTGAATTAGCAGCGCATCGTGAAATTGCTTCTCATGCAATAGTCCAGTTGGAAGAGTTTTTGAGGAATGAACGCGAATTCGAAGATGCCATCATAGTGGAAGAGTACATCGTGCCAGTGACCGTTTGTGGGAATGGGCGTATGGCGGATTCGATGGGAAACACATTTCGTGCGGCAATGGAATGAAATCCGGCTTTATGACCTCCGCACCCTCTCCAGATTATTGGGCCTAAGCATTGAGTCAGCTCTCGGTGGGTTCTTCGAAGATGAAATATTTTTACTCACAGCGGACCAGGCGCGGGATCGAAGGGTGACGCGGCAGTTGCGGGCGCTCGGCTGGAGTGTGTGTCGGATCTGGGAGTGTCGATTGAAGCAGCAACCGGAGGTGAGTGTGCGGCGGATTCTCAGAATGCTCGGATAAGAATTTCAACCACGGAAGCTCCGGGGATTCGGATGGGGGATTCCGGAATGCGGAATGGTATCAAACTCTGCACGCCGCGTTCCGCACTCGATCCCTCGGGAGCGGCCCGAACCCCGGAAACGGTTGAGTTTCGATAAATCCCGTTGCTCTTGCGGCCTATTTTCAATTCAATGGAGAACTCGCCTCGATGGCCAAGCAGAAACAAAGAATCTACACCCGGTACAAACCGGAAAAGGCGGGCTCGCCCAAGAAGCCCAGTCGCACCCCGTGGCTGGTCCTGCTCCTGTTGCTGGTGCTGAGCGGAATCGGCTGGGGTTATGTGGCGGGCAAGATTGTGCTGCCCGAGGCTATCCAGAATTTGGTTTCCAAACGCCCGGAAGCTCCGCCGACGGAGCCGGCCAAGCTTCCCCCGCTCACCACCCGCAACTTCAGCACCGAACCGGTCCCGATCCCGATGATCCAAGCTCCCGCCGCGCCGGTGAAACCTGAGGTGCCGTCGTTGAAACCGATTGGAGCCTCCCCAACGTCTGCCAAGCCTCCCCTGCTCTCCCCGCTGATCACGCACGCCGGCAGCTTCGCGCCGCGCTCGGCCTGGAAAACCTTCGAGGTACAGATCGCATTGGCCCGGCGCGCCATTTCGCCCGGAATCCTGGATGGTCTCAGCGGACCGCAGACGGTCGCCGCACTGAAGGCCTTTCAGATTTCTGAGGGCTTGGAACCGTCCGGCACAGCCGACGCGATCACCAAATCCCGGCTGGTGTTGGCAGCTGAGCCGTACACGAGTTACATCATCACCCAGGAAGATCTCGGACGCGTCGGGCCCGTCGCCAAGACCTGGGTGGGCAAGGCGGCCCAGGAAGCCATGACGTATGAGGATGTGCTGGAACTCATCGCCGAAAAGAGTCACGCCTTTCACGGATTCATCACCCGGCTCAATCCCGACGTGGACTGGAAGAAGATCCAACCGGGAACGCAGATCAAGTTGCCGCGCCTCAGCTATCCGGAGCCGACCGAAAAGGCGGCGTTCATCAGGATCTGGCTATCCGATCGCAACCTTCAGGCGTTTGGCGCGGCGACAAATCTGTTGGCCCACTTCCCCTGCAGCATCGCGGCCAAGGTGGAGAAACGTCCGGAAGGGAAACTGAGAATCATCAACTTTGCCGCCAACCCGAACTATACCTTCGATCCGGCGATGTTCCCGGAATCACCTGAAGCCCGCACGCTGAAGGACAAGCTGACCATTCAACCGGGTCCGAACAATCCCGTGGGCACCGCCTGGATCGGCTTGGATCGGCCCGGGTATGGCATTCACGGAACGCCGAAGCCGGAAAAGATCGGTCGCACCGAATCTCATGGCTGCTTCCGCCTCGCGAACTGGGACGCCAGTCATCTTCTCAAGTTGGTCACCCGCGAAACCGTGGTGATCGTCGAACCCTGAAGCCCCGGCGCTTCGCCCCCAGTCCCGCCCCCGCCCCCGCCCCCGCCGCCGATCCCAACGATATTGCACAAATCGCAAACCGCATTGATTCAGCCGGACGGCCTCAGCGTCGTTCCAGGTGTTCAATCGGGATCCCCCGATCCACCGCATGGTTTCCAAATTCGTTTTCAACTTCAAAAGCCACGACAACCGTCGCGATCTGCCCGGCAAGATCCTGATCGTGCAACGGAGTGAGGAAACGCTGGAAATCGTGCTCATCCGCCTCTTCGCCTATCTCATCTTCTATCGTGACCGGTTGCAGATGGAGGTGGATCTGCATGACGATTACATCCGCTTCGTGCCGGATATCGTGCAACTCGATTACCAACTGCAACCCGCGCTCTGGATCGAGTGCGCCGACTGCACTCCGACCAAACTGAACAAGCTCGCGGTCAAGGCCCATGAAGCCGAGATCTGGGCGGTGAAGAAATCGGAAACCGAGATCGAGGAACTTCGGGCGAAGATGACCCGGGCCAAATGCCGGACGGATCGTTACGGGCTATTGTCCCTGGATGAGGAAATCTTCGAGGATATCAGCCGCGCCACCCAGGCCCGCAATGATGTCTCGTTATACCTCTGCGACATCGAGGACGGGATGCTGCAGTTCGACTACAACGGCATCTGGTACGACATGACTTTCCGCACCTCGAGGTTTTGATGACTCGCCCCTCGATCGAGTTTGCAGACGTCGATGTGAACATTGACGGAACAGGCATCCTGCAGGGGATCAATTGGTCACTCCGTCCGGGAGAGCACTGGGTGGTCACCGGACCCAACGGCTGCGGCAAGACCTCCTTTCTCAAACTCATCCGCGGCGAACTCGCACCGGCACCCGATCGCGGCCGTCGGATCTACCGTTGGAACGGCAAGGAATCACAGAGCCCGGTCTGTGCCCGCAAAGAGATTGCGATCGTTTCCCCCGAGCAACAGCAACGCTACCTCCGCATCGAGTGGAGCCGTCCGGCGCTGGACGTCGTGCTCACCGGATTCCACGGCACGGACTACCTCTACGAAGACGTGACCCGCAAAGAGCAGGCCACTGCCCGGGCGCTGGCAAAACGTCTCGGCATCGCCGAACTTCTGAAGCGCGATGTGCAGACCCTTTCCCAGGGCGAACTGCGCAAGATACTCGTTGCCCGCGCCCTCGTGGGCCGACCCAAGATACTTCTGCTCGATGAAGTTTGTGACGGCCTCGACATGCGCACGCGCGGATTGCTGCTCGATTGGGTGGAACAGATTGCCCGCTGCGAAACCCAGGTCATCACCGCCACCCATCGCGAGGACGAATATTTCCCCGCCCTCACCCATCAGCTTGATCTGGACGCCGGGAGACCGGTTCGCACCCGCGAACTTCGGGTCTGCAAATCTTCCCCCAGGAAGAAATCCAAACCGGTCGACTTCCGAAAACTGATTACCAACAAACCGGTCAAAGAACCGGACGCACCATTCCACTTCCACTTCCGCCTCACCGACGCAGAAGTGTATCTCGACCGCAAGCCGACCTTGACGGGACTCAACTGGGAAATGCGACGCGGTCAGAACTGGGCAATCCTCGGACACAACGGTGCCGGCAAAAGCACCCTGCTGAAACTGCTCCAAGGCGAGGTCCACCCGGCGATCGGGGGAACCATCGAACGCTTCAACGAGGAACGCCGACATACCCTGTGGGAAATCCGCCAACGAATCGGCTTCGTCTCGATGGATTTTCAGATGCGTTTCCAGGAGGAGATCACCGGCGCGGATGCCGTGGCGACCGGCTTTTTTGGCGGCCATGTCCTCTGCGACAAACTGAACCGCAAACAGAAGCGCAAGGTGGATCAGCTCATCGAGCTGTTTGAGCTCCAGGAATTTGCCCGCCGCTCCGTGCCCTCGATTTCGTACGGCCAGATGCGCCGCATCCTCATCGCCCGCGCCCTGGTTCACGAACCCGAAGTCCTGATCCTGGACGAACCTTTCGACGGTTTGGAAACCGGAATTCGTACCCGCCTCGATCGCCAGCTCGAGAACATCTGCCAACTGAACACCAACCTCCTCATGGTCACCCATCATCCCGAGGATCTTCCCGACTGCATGACTCATGGGCTGCTGTTGGAAGGCGGCTCAGTCGTGGCGCTGGGGCGATTGGGGAAAAAGTAACGCGGCCGAGTCGCCATCGAAGCCGGGGGAGGAAATGTTGCAGAACCTCAATGGACCGCAAAGAGCGATAGCGATCAATTCCAACTGGCGTTTCACAGGTTGAACACGAATTCAATCCTCAGACTTGGCATTTCTCCGCCATCTCACGATGCTCTGTCGCGCGTGACAAAACCGACCATGCAACCCGGACCCGGAGAGCGTTTCGTGCGCTTTGTTGGGGATTTCATTGAATTTTCATTGAGCTCGCCCGCAGCCGCTTCATGGCGCGACCAGAAGTGGGAGGCGCGGCTGCGGACCAATCTCGGCCGCGCCGAGACGCAACGTCGCGAGATCGTGGAAGCGAACTTCGAAAAGGTCTCACTGGCGGGAGCCTCGTGGCGCGACATACCGATGCGCTGGGAAGACGGACGGTGGGTGATAAGCCTGCCGCTCACCGAGGTCGGCTACTTCAGCGCCAAGCCCTACGTCGTCGACCCGGAAGGCCACCAGCATTGGCCGGATGGAGATGACATTGGGATCTCGATCCACCCGGAGGATTACCGCACCGGCAACACCGTCTACTGCGCTTTCACCCGGATGTTCGGTCCCGGCAAGACCTTGGCGAAAACGATCAACGAAGAGGAAGAGGCCCGTTTCCAGGAGCTGGAAAAGCGGGGCCTCACGGTGATTCCCCAATCGGGAACCCTGCGTGATCTCAAGGCGGAACTGCCTTTCATCATCAACGACCTCGGCTGCCGGATCGTACATCTGCTGCCCGTGAATCCGACCCCGACCACGATGGCGAAGATGGGTCGCTTCGGAAGTCCTTACGCGGCCCAGAACCTGGCCGGCATCGATCCGGCGTTGGTCGACTTCGATGAAAAATCCACCGGCGTGGAACAGTTCTGCGAGCTCACCTACGAAGCGCATCATCTGGGCGGAAAGATCTTTCTGGATCTGGTGATCAATCACACCGGCTGGGGATCCGATATTTTCGAGGATCATCCGGAATGGTTTATTCGCGAAGCTGACGGCCAGTTTGAAAGCCCCGGTGCATGGGGCGTGAAGTGGGGCGATCTCGTGGAACTCGCCCACAAACATGCCGACCTTTGGGATTACCTTTCCGAAGTGTTTCTCACGTGGTGCCGACGCGGTGTGGATGGCTTTCGCTGTGATGCCGGCTACAAGGTACCGGCGCCCGCATGGCAACACATCATCGCGCGTGTTCGCCAGGAATTCCCCGCTGCGCTCTTTCTGCTCGAAGGTCTCGGCGGCGGTTGGGTCGATACCGAAACGCTGCTCACCGAGGGCGGCATGCAGTGGGCCTACTCGGAGCTGTTTCAGGAATTCAAGGGACCGAATGTCGCCGGGTATCTCGAGCACTCCTACAAGCAGTCCGATCGCGTGGGCCTGCTCGTTCACTACAGCGAGACTCACGACAATGACCGCCTGTCCGAGCGCGGGAAGGATTGGTCACTGTTACGCAATCGCCTCTGCGGATTGACCAGTCCGAATGGCGGCTTCGGTTTTACCTGTGGGGTCGAATGGCTCGCCCCCGAAAAGATCAAGGTTCACGCCGCGCGCGGATTGAACTGGGGAGCGAAGGAAAACATTGTCACCGAGCTCAAGCAGTTGAACGACCTGATCTCGGATCATCCCGCATTCTTTGACGGCGCGAAGATCAGCCGACTCAGCGAATCCGATTCAGTGGTGTACGCGATTCGGCGCGACTCGGCTGCCGGTGCCGACACTGTCCTCGTGTTGGCGAATACCGATACGAAAAAGGTACAGACTGTCTCTCTAAACGCAGCCGACCTGAAGGAACTGGGTGCGACTCCGGTTGAGCTGCTCGGACAGGAACTCCCACAAATCCAACGTGCGGCGAAGACCATCACCTTCCAACTTGCGGCCTCCGCCTGCCATTGCCTGGGTGCGGCGGCCGAACCCACCGGCGTATCTGGAGATCAGTATCGCAATCAACGTCTGCTCGCCTCCCGAGCACTGGGCGCTTTGACTTCAGTGCAACGTCCACGAAACGTGGGCAGCTGTGACTGGCAGGAACTGAGTGAGCTGGTCTCGGAAAATCCGGCGGCATTTCTGGCGGCGGCATCGGCACTGGCACCGGAAGTATATCACGGTGAACTCATCGCTGACCTCAAGGCGCTGACTGCCACCGCATTTCCAAACGTGATCGATTGGGCGCTGCCGGATCGCAAACGGATCACCGTCGTGCCGGACAATCATTGGTTGTTGATTGACGACAGAGTTGCATTTCGCGGCACGCTGACGATTGAAGGACAGGAATTTCCATCGCGCGTGGAATCAGTCCAACTGGGTGACCGGCACCTCGCCTGGTTCCCGCCCATCCGAGGGATCACGGCAAAAGCCACCCTCGCGCTGGAGCGTTACACCGAAATCGATCCACAGATCAGCGCCGGGCTTCTGTTTCAGTCAGATGAGCCCGGGCTCGGAATCTCCGACCAACTGCCGGCGCGTGACGACATCGTGCTGCTCACCAACGGTTGCGGTGCGATGTCTCGTATCTGCGTGGATCTCGGTCGCGTGAAATCAAAGTACGATTGTGTGCTCGGGGCAAACCTTGACGCTGCACTTCCGGTCGATCGGCACATCTTCGTGAAACGCCTGCGCCTCTGGGTGGATGCCGACGGATTCATCACGCCGCTGGACTACGACAACCTGGTTGAACTAAACGCCGGTACTGCGGCGCGCTGGAAGTTCGTGGCGAGCGCGGGGGATGGACGTAGTGTTGAGATCCACCTGATCGCCACCATGGTGCCCGAAGAAAACACCGTGCTCCTGCGCTTTGAACGGCCGGAAGGTCCGCCGCGGTTCGGCCGGGAACTGCCCGCGGATTGCAAGGTGCGGCTGACCGCCCGGTTCGACATTGAGGATCGGAGTTTTCATTGGGAGACCAAACGCAACGGCGGTTCGGAAGCACACTTCAATTCGCATTGCGGTGCCCTGCCGGATGACGCGGGTTTCAGTTTTCAGCCCGCAGGAAGAACTCTCGAACTGAGCACCGCCCATGGCCGCTACCATCCGGCACCCGAGTGGTCGGAGAATCTGCCGCATGCGATCGAGGCGACGCGTGGCATGACCGCCAGCGGCGACGGATTCAGTCCCGGCTGGTTCGAGCTGCCACTGGCTCCGGGTGGCCATTCCGAGATCACTATCTCCGCCGATCGAAGTGGGCCGTTCGAGGTCGACGAAGCCTTGTGGAACTCGGCAACGCCTCCCTCTGAGGATGCCTTTGCGGATTCACTGATCGCTGCTTCGAAGAGCTTTCTGGTCCGGCGTGATGACGGCAAAACCGTAATTGCGGGTTACCCCTGGTTTCTCGATTGGGGTCGGGACACACTGATTTGCGCGCGGGGGCTTCTGGCGGCGGGACTGATTGATGAAGTGCGGGATATTCTCATCGTCTTCGCACGATTTGAAGAGAAGGGAACTTTGCCGAATACCATTCACGGAGCGAATGCGAGCAACCGCGACACCTCAGATGCGCCACTTTGGTTTGGCGTCGTGTGCGAGGATCTCGCCGCCATCATCGGCGACGAAGTGTACGCGCTGAAGATTGACGACGCGGGACGCACGATTGCGGAGGTACTGCAAAGCATCGGCGAAAATCACCTGCGCGGAACCCCCAACAAGATCCACGTTGATCACGAATCAGGGTTGGTCTGGAGCCCGAGCCACTTCACCTGGATGGATACCAACTTCCCGGCGGGAACCCCGCGCGAAGGGTATCCGGTGGAGATTCAGGCTTTGTGGATCCGACTGCTTCGACAGCTCGGAAAGCTGGGCGGCGAATCCCACGGCATCGCCTGGAATGAACATGCCGATCGGGCATACGCCTCGTTCAACAAACTTTTCTGGTTGGAAGAGCAGGGCTGGTTTGCGGACCTCCTGATTGCCGGCGAACATCAGCCGGCTTCCGAAGCCATCCCGGATCAGGCCCTACGCTCGAATTGTCTGAAGGCGATCAGTCTGGGTCTGGTCCGTGGTGAACAGGCCCGGCGAACCGTCACCGCCGCTCGCCGCCACCTGGTGATTCCCGGAGCCATCCGCTCGCTCGCGCCTTTGCCAGTCACCCCGCCATTGCCGGTGAAGAAGGACGGGCAACTTCTGAACAACCCCGATGAACCTTACTGGGGAACGTATGAAGGCGACGAGGATACCCGTCGTAAACCCGCCTACCACAACGGCACGGCCTGGACCTGGCCGTTTCCGGTTTTCTGTGAGGCACTGCTCGAAGCCTGGGAACATTCACCGGCGGCGATCCGCGCGGCGAAATCCTATCTGGCGAGTATGGAGCACATTCTTCGCGATGGCTGCGTTGGTCAGATTCCCGAGGTGCTGGACGGCGATGCACCGCACACGCAACGCGGTTGCGACGCCCAGGCCTGGGGGGCGACGGAAGCGATCCGGGTGTGGCGGATTTTGAAGTAGAAAGTGGACGGCGACGAACCGCTCAGGGACCGGCACGGCGACTCATCAGGTCGGCAACCCGGGCGGTGTCACTGGCATCATGACACTGCCAGTGCTTGGTGACGACCTGCACGATCTCAAGCGGACGGTCGAGATGCGCGTGCCGAAGAATCACGCTCATTTGATCAGAGCCGACCAACGCGATGATCCGTCGTCCGGGAACCTTGATTTTCCAAACCAAATCCGTCAGCCCGGCGAGCGACTCGGAATCGAGGGTCTCAAAATGGGTCAGATCGAGAACACACCCCCCCGTGGGGCCGCCTTTGCGCCAGTGATCAATAATCTCCCCGGCAATCTGTTTCGAACTCTCTGGAAGCAGCGGCGGCGTGAACGACACCACCAGCTTTTCACCGGCCTGTTCGATCTGATGGCCGGGTGAAGAATGCAATTTCTTGGTGCTCCGTCCTCCACTTCCGGGCGGCGGTTTGCTGCGGGTCTGCCTGGGGAGCTTCGGGGAAGGCGTTTCGTCTGATGTGATCGCTGCCATAAGATTACCCTGACTCCGGTGAGTCTTTGCGTTTTCCCGGCCGGAAGTGCCGGTGGAAATATTGATCTCAGCCGGCATTGTCAAGTTCGCCCCCCTTCCTGATCTGCGCCGCAACGGCCTGCGTGGCTTCCTGCAATTCAAACGGTTTTTGCAGAATGCTGGTGTCGTATTGTTCAATCAACAGACGCTCAGAATCCTCCAGATATCCGGAGGCGAGCACGAAGCGAACACTGGGGTAGGCCTCCGCAACCCGGGCGATCAACTGCAGACCGGTCACCTTGCCCATGTTGTAGTCGGTGAACAGCAAATCGGGAGGAGCGGCCATTTTTTCAAGCGCGGCCATGGCCTCATCCGGCGAGGCGGCGGGGGTCACTTCGTAGCCGGCGGCCTCCAGGCAGTCCTGCGTGAAATCGAGAACGTATTCCTCGTCATCCACGAGCAAAATGTGACCGCTGCCCATTTCCAGTTCGGGCAGGCCCTGTTCCTCGCACAATTCGATATTCCCGTCGGGTTCCGGCGGCAAACCATCGGCGAGCGGCAGATACATGTTGAAGGTCGTGCCCTCGCCATGACGGGAATCCACCTCGAGCAAACCGCCGGCTTCCTTGATCGCCTTGTGAACGATCGACAATCCGAGACCGGTGCCTTTGCCTGGCGGTTTGGTGGTGAAAAACGGATCAAAGATCTTGCGCAACAATTCAGGTGGAATACCACCGCCGGTATCCGCCACCTTGCAATGGGCGAAGCTCGCGCCCGCTTCCGCGCCAACCTCCGTGGCCTGCGTCTCGGTGAGTTCGGTCAAGCCGGCCCATAACAGCAGACGCCCGGAATTGCCCATCGCGTAGAGCGCGTTCACGCACAGGTTCATCAGCATCTGATGCGCGTGCGTGGGATTCATATCCACGTAGAGAGGGAGTTCCGCCGGCTGCACATCGATGTCGATCGCGCGTTCCAGCTTATGGCTGGACATCTGGCCGGCATCCTCAATGAGCTGGTTCAGATCGATCACCTCGCGTTTGTTATCGGAGGCGCGGCTGAAGGAAAGCAGTTGACGGGTGATGTCCGCCGCCCGGCCGGCGGCGTCTGATACCTGCCGCAGCTTCTGCCGCACGGGCTCGCTCAGGTCCGAAGTGCCGAGCACGAGCTTGGTGTTTCCGCGAATGACCTGCAGCAGGTTGTTGAAATCATGTGCGACTCCGGCGGCGAGGGTGCCGACGGTCTCCATCTTCTGCGATTGGAACAGCTGTTCTCGCATCTTGCGCTGCTCGGTGATGTCGCGTTCGAAAGAGGCATAGCCGATGAGATCGCCGTTGCGCTCCCGCACGGGCGTGGCGGATACGGCCACCGGATAGAAGCTTCCATCCGCGTGCAGATTGACGAGTTCACTCGTCCAATCCTTTCCGCTTTCCAACGCCGCGCGGCATTCGGCGATTTTCGCGGCTTCCGAATCGGCCCGGAAGAAATCCGCGGTCTGTCCCAGCACATCCTCGATGGTGTAGCCGGTGATCTTGTGGAAGGCGGGATTGACGAAATTGATCCGGAAGTTGGCATCCGTCATGAACACCGCATCGGCGCTGCACTCCAGCGCCGCCATGACGCGACGCATGTGTGCCTCCAGACGATGGCGGTCGCTGACGTCGCGCAGACAGACCAGACAATGATCGGCGGTGAGCCGGTGAATGCTGATGTCCGCGGTGATGGTCGCTCCAGCCCGCGATTTTACGTGGGCCGCCGCGAGGAGCAGTGATCGCGGCCGGCGCGCCTCCGCATTGAACCAGGACGCCAACCGCGGATCGCGGGTGGGGAGCAGTTCGGTCACTTTGATTGTCGAGTCTCCGTCGAAAAGCTTGCGGGCCGTCTGATTGGATTCGACCAGCGCGCCATCGGAGCGGCAGATCCACTGGGCATCCGGCGCCCGTTGGAAACTGCTGCGCCAAAGCTCTGGGATTGAAGAGTCGAGCTCTTCAATCCGGCTGACGGCAGTGTCTGGAGAATCGTTCACGGTTCAGCAGAAGATCATCAGGGATTGGCGAATCGGACTGATGGAATCGTGATTGTGCAGTTTGTCGATGAACGCCCGGCTCAGCAGCTGGCCGTTGGGGATGAGCAATACGCCGTTGGCGGTGTAGATACCGTTGGCAATGACCATGCCCGGCAGTAATTCCACCAAGAGGACCTCACGCTGCTTGCGGGAAACCGGGGCCTTGGGCAGGGAACGCTGGAACGCGCGCACGGCTTCCGGATCAAAGAGCGTGCCGCTGCCGAGCTTGACCGACGCGATTGCTTCCAGGTCGTTGGTGCCGCTTTCCACGAAGTGCACCACCACCGCCAACAAACGGGCCAGCCGGGGGATCTTGTCGCGGGCCAGACCGTCGGGAAAACCGGTGCCATCAAATCGTTCGTGGTGGCCGCGAATGGTGGCACCCACAAGTTCCAGATCGGCGGCAAAACTGGTCAGCTCCTGCCCGAGTACCGAGTGATGTTCAACGAGCCGCCGTTGCGCCTGGTCAATGGTATCCGGACTCTCCTGCCAGCGCTTGATGAGTTTGCGGGGCACACCCACCAATCCGATGTCGTGCAGCAGCGCGGCGATTTCAAGGGTTCGTTTCTCCTCGGCCGTCAGGTCCATATCGGCGCACATCGTCTGGCAGATTTCCCGGGCCCGGCGCGCCTGGCTGCCCAGGATCGGGTAAAAGGTTTCAATGGTGGTCAGGCACAGTTGAACTGAGCAATCGAGATTCTTGCTCAGCGCATTTTTCTGTTCCTCGATGGTGGTGACCGTCTCGGCGAGTTCGACATTGAGCCTCTTGAGCTTCTTGTTCATCGCCAGCGTGGTCGCCTGCAGGATCTTGTTCCGGCAGATGAGCTGATAGCGGTTGGCGGAGTTCCGAACAGTGGCCAGCAACTCCTCACGAAGCCATGGCTTGGCGAGAAACCGGTAAATCTCGCCGTGGTTGATGGCGTCAATGACGGTGTTCAGGTTGACCACGGCGGTGATCAAAATGCGGGTCGCATCGGGCTGAATCTCCTTCACCCGCCCGAGGAATTCGAGTCCCTGCATTCCGGGCATCACCTGGTCGCTGATCACCACGGAATACTGATCGCTGGCGATGTATTCCAACGCCTCCTGGGCGTCGCATGCAGTGTCGATCTGGTAGCCCTCGCGTTTCAACGTATCGCACAGCGCGATGCGAACGATCTCCTTGTCATCCACCACGAGAATGCGATGGCAGGCGGGATCGACGGATAAATTTTCGGCATCAACCATAGATAGTGTTCAGTAGGTTCGCGTCAAGGATACCTCTCAGCTGTGCAGCGGTTGCAGCCTCGTCCGCGCATCCGGCTATAGTTGAATCGGCAAAGCAGGAGAGATCTTGAGAGGAAATTTCGCCAAGGTTCAGCATCGCCACCAACGGCAGGCCGCGAGAGCGTTGCCGGACCTGTTGGAGCAATTCGATGTGAGCGTCTGAATTTATGCCACCGGCGGCGACAACCACGGCGGCGAAGTCCAAGCCGTGAGTCTCGAGATGATGGAAAGCAAGCTCCCGGGATTCCGGGGTGACGATCCGAATGGAATGCTCACCCAGTGCGGGACGCCACCTGTCGGCGGTGTCGCCGTCGAAATTGATCAACAGCGCCCACTGCTCATCCGGGCCGGCAGATCGCTCCGGTGGACTCGCAGCCGACAGCCAGATTTCAACGGAAGTGCCGCGGCCTTCATCGGAATCAAGTTCGATCACACCGCCGCTGAACTCCACAAACTCGCGGACCTGCACCAGTCCCAACCCGATTCCAAGATTGTGCACGTGAGTTGTGAACCACGGGTCGAACACACGTTCCAACTCACCGGGGCTCATGCCGCGACCAGTGTCGGAGATCCGCACATAAAGCACGCCCGATTGGGTGTCACTCAAGGTGTCCAGTGACGTCAGGGATTTTGGTACCTTCTCGGCCTGACTGAGTTGAATGCGAAGCACGCCGCCCTCAGGCATGGCCCAGACGGCATTCAAAAGCAGATTCGCGAGCATTTCCGAAAAGCCATTTCGAGCGGCATAAAGAAGTGGTGGATCAACGCCTTTCTCCAGTCGCACCTCCACCTTCGCCGGAACCGTCCGGCCCAACAGGTGCAACGTCTCGTCCAGCACGGCCGAAGGATCAAAGAACTCCGGTTCGGCCCGACCTCGGCGCAAGGCACTGCCGAGGTTTTGGAGGACATCCCGCGCCTGCATGGCGGAATTCAGCATGGCGGTGGAGCCCTCGGGGGGCGCACCAACGGCCTGCATGCCGGCAATCAGATTCGCCAGTTCATGGAGCATGCCGCGGCACATGCGCACACCCGCGGCGGAGATGGCGCTGCGCAGGAGCCGGGCCTCGGCGTGCGTCTCTCGGGTGGCATCGATCCAGCAGCCGTCAAACCCCTCAATATCTCCGTTGGGCGCACGCAGAACCGTTAGCTGCTCCCGGATGTGGTAGATGCGCCCGTCGACCTGGTTGCGGATTCGAAAACACTGTGACATTCGGTCACGCCCTGTATTCAGCCGATGTGCGCGGAGTTCCTCCCGGTCGGAAGCAGGAACGCATTTCCAAAACGCGTCCGGATCCTTGATCAAATCGGTGGGAACGATGCCGGTAATGGGCAAGGAAGCCGCATTCAGCTGAGCGATACGACCATCGGCGTGCAGCCGGAGAACGACCACCGGCAACCAATCCAAATCTTCCCGGGGCAGCACCCGGGGAGGGTGGCTGAGTCCGCTTCGCTCCTTTGTGCCCGGAACCGCGGGCAAGGCAGAACCTTCACGTTCAGCGACTGGCATGGGTTTAATATCGGCCGCAAACGGAAACGCCTGAGACGGAATCTCAACTATTTTGTCACCACCCTGAAATGCTTCTCCCAAAAACTCTCACGAGCGCGGCGGCCCGGTAGCGCGGCTCTGGAGAGCCAAACTGTTCCGCTGGCGTTCGTTACTGGTGTGGGTCGCCGCAATTGATGTGACCTATGTTTCTTCGTCCTTGGCTTAACCTTGGTCCGAATCTCCGAAGATTGAGACAAAGATTAAGAATTCTGCCTCAGAGCCAGATTCACTTGAGTTACGATCTGTTTGACGGCCTGCACTGGCGGACCACAAGCCGAATCGATTCGCATACGGTGTTTCCCTAATGAGGGATACAGGAGAGATTACCCGCCTCTCAGCCAGCCGCTGGATCGGTGATTCCGAACTGCAGCAACGGCTGACTGCTCACATTGGCTTTCCCCCGCCACATCCGAATCAAATGACGGACGGGTCGGAACCCGGAGTCTTTTGCCAGCTCGGCGGCGGACGTATTGGCGTCCGGCAAATCCCAGAAAGACCGGCCGCGGATCCGGCGGAGAATCTTCCCGGCAATCAGAAGTCCCCCGGCCTCGTCCGATGCCACAATAGGTCCGATGTAATTTGCGCGCATTCCTTCGCGCGCCATCCCAAAGGCGGTCACTTTCCCGACCTCATCGTGCGCCACCGAAACGATGGCCGACCGATCCGCCAGTCGTCCCAGCCAACGGAGCCTCCTCGCGCCGAAGATCTGGGCATCCCAATCGATCTGATCCGGAAACGTCTCCCGCGCAAACGCCACGCTCGCGTCCCCCGTAGGATTTGCCTCCCAGCGATGCAGTTCCCATTCGGCGGTGAACCCGAGCTTTTCGTAGACCATCATCCCTTCCGGCGTCGCATCGAGTTTGATGCACTTCACACCTTCATTGTCCAGATAGGCAATGGCTTGTTGCATGAGGGCGGAGGCGATTCCACGGCGGCGATAGTCCGGATCCACCAACATCATGCCGATCCAGGCCAGATCCGATCCGTAGGAAGTCGTGGTGACCGTTCCCACCGGCTGACCCTCCCACTCTGCGAGGAAGCAACCGGAGGGTTCATATTCCATGAAACGGACCCAGTCGGCGCGGGTCTGGTTCCAACCGGCAAGGGCGCGCAGTCGATCCGCATGGACGAGATCCGCGGATTGCAACAGCCGGATCTGGAGTGGGTCGGGAATTGCTTTCCTGCTGTGATCCATGACCATCCAGCATGACTTACCGCATTGAATCCATCGAGGTCTTTGTTCGCGAGACACCACCCGGCCGCATGGCATTTCTGATCGGGAAGCAGCAGGGAAACCAGCCCCCACCCAAGCGTCGACCCCGCGGGATTTTGCTCTGTCGGATGACGATGTCCGATGACCGCGGCCGCGTGGTTCGGGGCATGTCCGGCGACCGGCCATCATTTGGCTGGTTGGACAAGCGAAAGCATTACGACAGCGATCAAAAACTGCAGCGGCTGTTCGCCCTCTTGGAATCCGCGCGCAAGATCTGGCTCGCAGAACCCCGCTTCAAAAGCCCGTTCCGACAATGGCTGACTTGTCACTCCGAGGTGCAGCGGATCGGGCGGGAAACGGATCACGAAAGCCTGACGGCGAGCTACGTCTCCGCCCTGATCGAACGCGCCATGATCGATGGCGTCTGCCGGTTGCACAATCTGTCCGTCTTCGATTTTCTCCACCAAGGCAAACTGGATTTCGATCCGGGTCAGGTTCTGCCCGAACTCCGTGGGGTGGAGCTGAGCAAGATTCTTCCCCCGCGGCCGCGCACCTCGTTCTTTGTCCGCCACACCGTCGGGTTGGGGGATCCGATCCTCGCGGCCGATCAGCCTCGCGAAAAACGCATCAACGACGGCGAGCCGGAGACCTTGGAGGAGTACATCCGCCAGGACGGGCTACGCTACTTCAAGGTCAAGATCGGGGGTGATCCGGACGCGGACCTCGATCGCCTCAAGCGGATCTGGCAGGCCGTGGTGAAGGCCGACGAACCAGTGGTGACGCTGGATGGCAACGAGAGTTCCAAGGACATCGACGCATTCGCCCGCTTCGTTGAACGCTTCGCAAAAGAGATCCCCGGACTGTTTCAGCATACCTCTTTTATCGAACAGCCCCTGACCCGCGCGGTCACACACGATGCCGGAACCACGCAGACAATCAGGCGGCTCTCAAAAATGAAACCGCTCGTGATCGATGAAGCTGACGGGAACACCACCGCCTTTCATCATGCCTTCCAGATTGGCTACGACGGCTCCTCCCACAAAAACTGCAAAGGATTCATCAAGTCCCTGATCAACTACGCCCTGTGTCGACGCTTCACGGACACGACGGGCCGCAACGCGTTTCAATCGGGCGAGGATCTTTCGCTGATGCCACTCGTGCCACTGCATCAGGACTACGCGGCCCTGGGCGTGCTCAACATTGCTCACGCGGAACGCAACGGGCATCACTACAGCTTCGGCCAAGGTCATCTCAGCGCCGGAGAAAAGGTTCTGGCAACCCGACACCATCCGGATCTCTACACGGAACGGCGGGATGAACTCTTCCTCGATATCCGGAAAGGCAAACTGAACTGCAAGTCCCTGCAGTGCCCCGGTTTCGGAGTCCGATTCGAACCGGAGTGGGAGCGCATGACACCCCTGGAAAAATGGACTCCCATCTGGTGATCCGTTATTTTGACAGGCGGCGCGCGAAATAGATGTGACGGGTCTGCTCGCCAAATTTGCTGTTCGCAAACAGCCGGGCAGCCGCTTCGTTGGATTCGTCCGTATCCACCAATAGAAAATCCGCGCCGGCGGCGCGGAATTGGGCAGCCAAGGCATCGATCAGTTTGCGGGCAGTACCGCGACGTCGATGCCGACTCGCAACGCCGATCCAGTTCAACCAGCCGTAGCCGCCCCCGTTCGGCCGCTCCATGAACGTGCCCAAAGTGAAGCCCACCAATTGCCGCCCCGAGACGGCAACCAGACAGAATTCCGCGTCCCCGGAATATAGGTTCAGCACCTCCGGCTCATCCCAGGTGCGATAGAGCAGCGGCAAGTTCTCCGCCGTGAAAAGTTTTTCACCCAGCGCAACGATTTTTGGAATGTCCTTCAGTTCCATCCGTCGCACGGAGATATCAGCAGGTTTCTTCATGGCCTCAAAGTCTTCCGAATGCGATCGCTGCCAGCCCGAGCACCAGCAGGAATCCGGCAATGTCTGTGACGGTGGTCAGCAGTATGCTGGAAGCAAGTGCGGGATCAATCCGCAACGCCTTGAGACCAAACGGAATCAGCACCCCGAACGCAGCAGCAGCAGCCATATTAAGAAACATGGCCACGCCGACCACCATTCCGATCAGCGCACTGTCGAGCCAGATCCAGCCCACGAGTCCCACCACCAACCCGATCGCGACACCATTGATCAGCCCCAGCAGAACCTCCTTGAACAGGGCGCGGCGACCGTCACCGACTTCGATCTCGCCCAATGCCATATCCCGAACGATGACCGTCAAAGTCTGCATCCCGGCGTTCCCGCCCTGCCCGGCGATGACGCCCAGAAACACCGCCAGTGCGGGAACAGCGGCGATCATCGGCATAAAGTAAGCCACCACCACGGAGGCCGTGAACGCCGTGGCCAGATTGACATACAGCCAGGGAAGCCGCCGCGAGAGGGACGTGGTCCAGGGGGTGGATGAACGTTCTTCACCGGACAGACCGACCATGAGTTGCATATCCTCAGTGGCCTCTTCCTGGGCAATTTCCAAAGCCTCCCCAGCATTGACAACACCGACGAGTTTCCCGGCCTGATCGAGAACCGGCAGGCCCAGATATCCGTAGTCTTCAAACTCGCGGGCAACCGCCTCCTGATCGTCGTCCACCTGCAGAAATTTCACATCGCGTACCATGACCTGTTCGACCCGGGACTCCGGCAGGGCGAAAACAAGTTCCCGGAGGGGCACGACTCCGACCAGGCGTTTGGCGTTGTCGATGACGTAAAGATACGAAATGTCATCCCGCTTGCGATCGACTTGCTGGCGGAGACGCTCCTGGCACTCGCTGACCCGTTCCTCCGGGGTCAGGGTGATGAAGCGATCGCTCATGATGCCGCCCGCGGTATCTTCGGGATAGCGGAGCAGTTCCTCGATCCGAACGCTGACTTCGTCGGGCAGCGCCTCGAGCATTTGCTCCCGGCGCTCCTCCTCCAACTCACCCAGAATGTCCGCGGCGTCGTCATGCGGAAGTTCGCCCACCAGTTCCACCACCCGTTCCTGAGAAAGGCCTTCGGTGACCTTCTCAAACTGATCTTCGTGGAGTTCGGCGAGCGCCGCGGCGGCGATCTCGATCGGGAGATTGTTGAGGAGTTTGACGCGTTTGGAATCCGAGGCACGCCGCAGCCGATCCGCCAGATCCACCGGGTGGAGTCGGGCGTGTTCCTCAATGAACAATGGGCGTTGTGAATCGTCGGCCATGTAGCTTCGGGGGCGGGTTGGACCCGCATATCAGGTTCCGGTGCCGTCAGCCGTAGTTCCCACGGCTGATTCGTCGTATCGCGCAGAACTTTTAAACGTCCGCGGTGGATTCGGAAATGAAATTCGGGTTCTCAGACTCAGTCCACACAAATGGGAACGAATCGAGACCAAGCCACCCAAACCGACATGTCGGGGCAATGCGCGATGGGGTTGAACCGCCTGACCGCCCTTGCTACCGTCCGCGCCGATGCGAATCTTATCGGGCATTCAACCCTCCGGCACACTGCATATCGGAAACTATTTCGGGATGATGCGGCCGGCGATCGAGCTGCAGGACCGCGGCGAAGCCTATTACTTCATCGCGAACTATCATTCGATGACCTCGCTCTTCAATCCCGAAGAGCGACGCCAGAACAGCCTCGATGTCGCCCTGGATTTCCTCGCGTGCGGGCTGGATCCGAAACGCGCGGTTTTCTGGACCCAGTCCGATGTGCCGGAAGTGACCGAACTCGCCTGGCTGCTGAGTACTATCACCCCGATGGGATTCCTCAATCGCTGCCACAGCTACAAGGACAAGAAGGCCAAGCTCGCCGACGGCGACGAAGACCGCGTCAATCACGGCCTCTTCGCCTATCCGGTGCTGATGGCGGCGGATATCCTGATCTTCGATTCCAATCTGGTGCCGGTCGGCAAGGATCAAAAACAGCATCTCGAGGTCACCCGCGACATCGCCGTCAAATTCAACAATCTCTACGGGGACACCTTCGTGATTCCAAAACCCGAGATCCGCGATGACGTGGCTCTGGTCCGGGGAACGGATGGTGAAAAGATGAGCAAGAGTTACGGGAACACGATTGAGATATTCGGCCCGGAAAAAACCATCCGCAAAAAGATCATGTCCATCCCGATGGACAGCCGTGGCATGGAAGAACCCAAGCCCAACGCCGAAGAGAACGTCGCCGTTCAACTCCTCAACCTGGTCGCTCCCGCTGACACTGCCAAAGAGACCGAAGACAAGCTGCGCGCTGGCGGATTCGGTTATGGCGACCTGAAGAAAACGCTTTTCGAAAACTACTGGAACCACTTTAAAGAACCGCGCCGCAAGCGGGAGGAACTGGCCAACAACCTCGACTACGTCCGGCAGGTTCTGAAGGAAGGTGCCGAACGCGCGCGCGAAGTCGCGACCGGAGTGCTGGAACGCGCCAAGAAGGCGAGCGGTCTGAACTGAGGCTACCCACCAATCACCCCGATCACTGCCGCCATAGGAATATTCTGGAGCCGGGCTGAACGAACCTTTACTGAGTTCGGGAGGTCAGGGTTTGAGTTCGCCCCACATCTTGAGGAGCCGATCGACAACCTGCCCCGCAGTCTGCTCCTCGAACCAACAGGTGCCCAGCCAGGTTTCGTATCCGCCCAGTCGGAACTGCTTCGCCGACGGCAGATAACCGCAGTAGCCACCGGCGTTCGAATGGGTGAACGATTTTGCGAAGGGACTCTTTCCTTTCAGTTCGAGTCCGATCTCCACCAACACTTCGTTGGGAATCGCGGCGATGCCGACTTCGCCGACGCGAAAGACCTGGAGCGGCAACGGCATTCTTTTTGGGAGGCCGGCCATGGCCAGGGTACGATCCGCGTAAATTTCGGAGATGTTTTTCTTGGCGGGATTCTTGACGGCCGCCTGGGTCTTTCGCGCAGAAGCCAGCAACTCGCCATCTGGTTGTCTTACCGCGACCGAAATTTCGGAGAAGCGGGAACCGAGCGTGGCGGTGTCGCGGTACCTTACTTTCTTCAGTGCGGTGAAGGTTTTTCCCGCAACGTCGTTGGCCACTTCCTTCATCTTCTCATACGCGGCCATACGCGGAACGCGTTTGGTGAAGTCGATGTTGTTGATATCGCCGCTGGTACCGTTGCTGAGCATGACAATGCAGGCGGGTTCCTGCCCGTTGGCGTTCATGAGCTGACGCATGCGCCGTGCAAAATAGCCGTAGTAGTCCGCCGAAATTGCCCCGCGTTTCACGCCCCCGACATAGTGGAGGGAATAGTTGGCGAGAATGGCCAGGGGTTTTCCGGCCGCTGATTGAACAGCCAGAAACGAGATCTCCGGATCAATCGGACCCGCCGGTTTGACGAGTTTGGGATTGCCACGACCAGGATTCATTTTCACCCGATCGTCTTTTCTGCCGAAGGGATTTGTCGGCATTGCACCGGGTTCCAGATGCCAGCGGCGATTGAAGACCTGGCCAGGCTCCTGAGCAGAACCATGACCGATGCGGGCTGGCACAAGTTTATTCACGGCGCTTTTCACGGCATCCGCAATTCGTTTTGCAACGAAGGTCTGGTAGTCGTCCAGTTCCGCTGTGAGATCATAGCGGCTCTTCCCCAACAACGTCCCGGCGGAATGCGTATGCGTGGCCGACATCATCAGTTGGGATCGCTTCATACCCGTCGCGGCCTCGATCTGACGGGCCGCTTCTTCGTAGACCGGGCGCACAATGCCGAGCACATCACACACGACAAAGGCCACGCGGGTCGTGCCATCATCCAAGACCAGACACTTCGCCCATAACTCATCGTGAACGTCGTTGGCCGGGGAGGGGTGAAAGCTTCCGACAATGTTCTGCCCCAACGGCGGGGTGATATTGCTACGCGCGGCTCCCGCCCTGAAAACGGGTTTTGCCGCCTGGGCTGCCGGCGCGTTGGCGAGGAGCAGAAGCGAGAGGGAGGCGAGGAGGCGGAGAGAGATGTTCATACGTAAGATCCCCCGATCATTAACATGTGAATTGCCCGCGGCAATCGCGGATACTGGAGTATGGATACCTCGGGAGTGATTTCAAACGGGTGATGCAAGGCTGATGACGCCGGCAGCGACCAGCGCGAATACGAGCAGAAGGAACGCTCCTCGTTCCTTCTCGCTCGCTGAATTGCATTTAATTGCGGGACTTCAGGCAGCCAATCGGCTAGTTGGAATCCGTGCCGGACAAAGACAAGCGAACCCGAGTGGCAGAATTTTCAGACGTGGCCTTGCGTCTGCATGCGGACGACTCGGTGGCGGTCTCCAAACGACCGATCATAGCCGGGACGCGGCTGGAAAACGGACCCGCGCCGTTGCAGGCCAACCAGACCATTCCCCCGGGGCACAAGATCGCCCTGGTCGCTCGGGAGAAAGGCGCGCCGGTTCTGAAGTATGGACAGACTTTCGGCTTCGCCTCGGAAGCCATCGCGGCGGGTGATCACGTTCACACGCACAATGTTGAGCTGGGCAGCTTCGGCCGCGACTACGCGTTCAGTGAGGACGTCCGCCCCATGGCGGCTTACGCGGCGGATCAGGAGCAGATGTTCAAGGGTTTTCTGCGCCGCGATGGACGGGTGGGAACGCGCAACTACGTGGCCGTGATTTCCAGTGTGAACTGCTCCGCCTCGGTTTCGAAATATGTCG
This sequence comes from Limisphaerales bacterium, assembly GCA_047608975.1. Lineage (GTDB taxonomy): Bacteria > Verrucomicrobiota > Verrucomicrobiia > Limisphaerales > JAYPXF01. The sequence continues at coordinate 45,694 of JBLFYM010000010.1, forward strand.
CCGAGCATTTTGCCAATGGCGAGTTCCGCGAGCGTTTTCCCAACATCGATGGCGTGATCGCTTTCAAGCACACGAGCGGCTGTGCCAATGATCCGGGCGAACCGACCTTCGTGTTGCAGCGGGTGCTCGCAGGGATCGCGAGGCACCCGAATGTCGGCGGCTATCTGCTGATCGGTCTCGGCTGCGAGGTGAACCAGGTTCAGTCGGTGATCCGGAACCAGGGCTTGGAGACCAACGATCGCGACGGTCTGGCGCCCATCTCGATGGAGATCCAATCGTTGGGCGGCATTCGCAAAACGATCACCGCGGCGGTGGCAGCAGTGGAAGAGATGCTCCCCCGCGTGAACGCGATCGAACGTTCTCCGCAGCCACTTTCAAAACTGACGCTGGCGATGAACTGCGGCGGTTCGGACGGCAACAGCGGTATCACCGCCAACCCCGCGCTGGGTTTTGCCTCGGATGAACTGGTTCGACATGGTGCCTCCACGGTTCTCGCGGAAACGCCGGAGATCTATGGCGCGGAGCATCTGCTGACGCGCCGCGCGATCACCCGGGAGATCGGTGAGAAACTGATCGGATTCGTACATTGGTGGGAGGAACACGCGGCGAAACACGGCGTGTCGATCAACAACAATCCCAGCACCGGCAACAAGACGGGCGGGTTGACGACGATCTACGAAAAGAGCCTCGGGGCCGTGGCGAAAGGCGGCCGCGCTCCGTTGTCGGCCGTCTATCGCTATGCCGATCAGATTGACACGCCGGGTTTCTGTTTCATGGACACCCCGGGCTTCGACCCGGTGAGCATGACCGGTCTCGTCGCTGGCGGTTGCAACGTGGGGGTCTTCACGACCGGGCGCGGCAGCGTCTATGGCTGCAAGCCGTCGCCGTCCATCAAGATTGCCACCAACACCCCGCTCTACCACTGGATGGAGGAAGACATGGACCTCAACGCCGGTACGATTCTGGACGGAACGGAAAGTGTGGAAGAGGTTGGACAACGCATCTTCGACAAGATCGTTTCCGTGGCAAACGGGGAGCAGACAAAAAGTGAACTGGCGGGAGTGGGCGACGAAGAATTCGCGCCGTGGATCCTGGGCTCGGTACTCTGAAGCAGCCGGCGGGGCTCATTCAATTAACCGCGGATTACTCGGATGGCACGGATGAGGTGCGGTGTCTCAGACACCGGAATGGAGACCGGGTAATTTCTCTGAGAGGATGATTACACCGGTAATATCCGGGCAATCACGGGTGTGGCAGCGTTTTCGTTTTGTCGAAGAATCATTCCTCGGCCGCTCGTTTGGATGAGCCTCCGCCACGCCGGGCAACGGCTCAACCAAGCTCGTCCGCCAAGGCCCGGGCAACGCGCAGGGCGTTTTCTGAATCGCTGTGCACGCAAATGGTGCGGGCGTTCATGCCGACCGTGCTCCCAGCAATCGTCTTCATCCGACCCGTCTTATTGTACGACTGAACGCGGCTGACGATTTCCTTGAGATCCGAAAGGACGGCTCCGTCGGCTTCCCTATCAACCAAGGTTCCGTTCGGGCGATAGGCGCGGTCCGCAAAGATTTCCTCCCACACGCGCGCATCATGTCGGGCTGACGCTTCGACGAGGTTGCCACCGGCCAGGGCAAAGATCTTCGCCTTGGGCCAGAAGCGCGTGACGGTTTCCAAATAGACAATCGCCAACGACGAATCCCGTTCCACATCGTGATAGAGCGCGCCGTGGAGCTTGATGTGACTGAGCTTCATCCGGTTGGAACGGGCAACCTGTTCCAATCCGCTGATCTGCTGAATGAGCAGCAGTTCGAAATCCGCCGGAGATATCTGACGCGATATGCGTCCGAAATTTTCACGATCCGGATATCCCGGATGAGCGCCGACGTGGACGCCTTCCTCGCGAGCCATGCGCACGCAATGGTCCATCGAACGCAGATCGCCCGCATGTCCGCCGCAGGCAATATTGGCCGAACTGATGGCGCGCATGAGTGCCCGCTGGCGGGACGGGCTCTCGCCTTCACCGAGATCGCAGTTCAGATCGAGTTTTTGAAAGTGTGCTTTCACCGCTGAAGCAATTCCGGCGGTCGGTATTCTGCGGGCGGCTGTGGGGGCGCTCGAAAACAAACGCAACATGAACGCTATCACACCCAAGTATCTGCGGTTGTGCAAGATATAACGGTTGAGACTGAGGGTAAATGCGTCCAAGAGACGCGTTGTTCAGAGGTTCCGAGAAGAAACTCCAAGCTTCAATAATATCCAATCTCGAAGCTTCAATCCGCGGCGGCGGGTGTAAGCCGGCGATTTTGATTGGATTTTGCATCTTGGGTTTTCATTGAAGCTTGAGTTTCGAGGCTTGGAATTTTTGCAATTCTGACCGCTCTTCGGTGACTCCTCCGGCACCATCCCACTCCTAATTACACCCGGCAGGATCTCAGGCCTCCAATGGCCGAAATCGCACCTTCTGGTTCGGCCGACATTGGACCAGCCAGGAAATATCGCGTGGATCGATCATGCCCAATTTCGGGTACCCTCCAACGGTGGGGCCATCACGGAAGGTAACGATTGGCTGTCCGTTCCGGGGAATCTGAATGCTCCCAATCCGGACCGGCTCGCTGATCAATTCACCCGCGGATGATGCGGTCGAGCCGGTCAAATCGATCGGTTCGCCAGTCAACCGATAGCCCACGCGATCGCTCTGCGAGGAGACCACCCATTCCTGCTCAAAGAAACTGGCGCGGGCCACCTCGTCGATCGCGTCCCACTGCGGACCCGGCCAGACGCGCAAGGCAGGTGGATTCAAATAGTCATGCTGTTCATCCCAGGAGGCACCCCGGGCACCGATGGAATCCGGCATCACGAGGCGGCGATCAATGGACCGACGTAAGATCTGGCCGGCCTGAATCGGCTCACCGATTCCTGCCCGGACGGAGGCGCTGGAACTCCCGAACTTCTCCGGGCTGTCGAACCCACCCGCAATCGCGAGGTAGATCCAGACACCACTCCGGTTCGCCGGGAATACAACGGTACTCCCCACCATCATCTTCTCCGCATGCCAGACCGGGATGGTCGAACTCGCATCCGCTCCGGTCACCGCGAGCCAGCATTGCTGAAGCACGCGAAAACGTTGACCCTGCATCAACATCTCCAACACCGGCGCATCCGCGGGATTGTCGACCAGTACATTGGCCGCCCGGGCCGCGTGATCGTCCATCGCGCCGCCCATGGGAACGCCAAACTTTCGCCAGCCGATCCGGCCGCCATCCTGCACCGTCACACCCATGCCGGGGGCGAGCACTTCGAGCACACTGGGGTTGCCTGAATCTGTCATCCTTTTACCCATTCCTCCCCGCATCAGTTCACCACGAACCGCACGCGGTCGCCGGCCTGAAGATAGAACTCTGTTTCCTCCGCCGGCGGATCAGGCTCGAAGAGCTTCACATCGGTCGAGCCGATCAGATTCCAGCCCCCCGGGTTCGGTATCGAATACACGCCCGTGTGTTCGCCACCGATCGCCACCGAACCGGCCGGCACAGTTGGGCGCGGACTTTCCAAACGCGGCGTGTGCAGGCGCGCGTCCAACTCCCCCAAGTAGGGAAACCCGGGGGCGAATCCCAGCATGTAAACCTTGTAAATCGTGCCGCTGTGAAGCCTCATCACTTCCTCTTTCGACAAACCAGTATGACTTGCGACCCGTTCCAGATCCTCTCCGTCATACCTTACCGGGATCTCCTTGATCGGGGCCGCCTTCAATTTGCGTTTGGCGACCTTCTCCAGTTGAGCGACCACCTGTTCGATCGGGCGATGGTGATGTTTGACATTCGGTTCGCCGAAAATCAGCAACACCGAGGTATAGGCGAGCACATACTCCCGCAGACCCTCGGGAGGATTTGATTCCAGTTCGAGGGCGATCGCCCGCCCTCGCTCGTAGGCTGCATCTCCGACTTCGTCAGAGAAATACAGCAACCAGGCGTTAGGCCCATATGGGATGCACTTCACGTGCGGAGGATGAAAACCGGGGCCGCGATTCACAAGCGCAATAGTGCCCGAGTTACAAATTCACGCCCCCGGCCGCGGAAACTGTGGGGTTTCGACCGCCTAGTTGGAGACCTGGAAATTCCAAAATATTGTTCTCCACAATTCCTTTGTCCCCCATTTCCCTGTCTCCAATTCGGGTTCGGGAAAAATTGACTGTGGTACGCCCGCCCTTGCCGGTTATCGTCGCGCCAGATGAGCAAGGGATTCGATTCCATTGAATCGGTAATCGCCGACATTCGCCGTGGTCGCATGGTAATTGTCGTCGATGACGCCGATCGCGAGAACGAGGGCGACCTGGTGATGGCGGCCGAAAAGGTCACTGCCCGATCGGTAAACTTCATGGCGAAGCACGGGCGCGGACTGATCTGCGTTCCGACCGCCGGCGACCGACTTCGGCAGTTGGGCATCGAACGTATGGTGACCCACAATCGCGAGACCTTTAAGACCGATTTCCAGGTGAGCGTGGATGCTGCGGAAGGAATCACCACCGGGATCAGCGCGGCGGATCGGGCCAAGACGATTCAGGTTCTCGCTGAGCCGCGATCGTTTCCGGAGGATCTGGTGCAGCCCGGACACGTATTTCCGCTTCGGGCCAAGGCGGGCGGAGTGCTTCAACGAGCGGGTCATACGGAAGCTGCGGTGGATCTGGCCCGGCTCGCGGAGTGTCGGCCGGCCGGCGTGATCTGCGAGATCATGAAGGACGACGGCACCATGGCCCGTCTGCCGACGCTGAAACGATTCGCCACCAAGCACAAGCTGAAGATCTGTTCGATCGAAGAATTGATCAAATTCCGTCGGGATCGGGATCGGCTGATCGAACGGATTGAAGTGGTCAAGATGCCGACGGACTACGGTGAGTTTAATCTGCACCTCTACCGGTCCACGATCGACGGGCAAAACCACATCGCGCTCGTCAAGGGCAAGGTGGACGGTCGCGCGCCGGTGCTGGTCCGCGTGCACAGCGAATGCCTGACCGGCGATGTATTCGGATCCCGACGTTGCGACTGCGGTCCGCAACTTCAGCAGGCCATGAAGCAGGTGGACGACGCCGGTGCCGGAGTGATTGTCTACATGCGGCAGGAAGGTCGCGGGATCGGTCTGCCGGCGAAGATCCAAGCCTACAAACTGCAGGAGGAAGGCCTGGATACCGTGGAAGCCAATCGCCGCCTGGGATACCCGATGGACCTGCGCGAATACGGATTGGGAGCCCAAATCCTGGTCGATCTGGGAATCAAGAAAATCAAACTGCTCACGAATAATCCGAAGAAGGTGGTGGGCCTGGAAGGTTATGGCCTGGAGATCGTCAAGCAGGTGCCGATCAAGGTGAAACCCAATCCGCACAACAAGAAATATCTCAAGACCAAGAAGGAGAAGATGGGGCATCTCATCTGAAGTTGCCGTTCTCCATTCTCGAACCACCAAACCTGTCGTGCTGAAGCAGAACCTGAAATCACGCGCAAAGAAGAGCGGCGGCCGCTACGCCATCGTCGCCTCCAAGTATAACGCTCGCTACGTGAACAGCATGCTGCGCGCGGCCAAACGCGAACTGACGGATGCGGGTGCGGAAGTGCAGGTGATTCGGGTACCCGGTGCCTATGAGATTCCGGTGGTCGTCGGTGAACTCGCGCGGCGGAACAACCCGGACACAGTCTTGTCCGGCATCATTTGCCTCGGTGTGATCATGCGCGGCGCCACCACCCACGCGCAGCATATCGGGGACGCTGTAAGCGATGCGTTGGCCCAGGCTCAGGTGCTCTACGGCGTTCCGGTGATCCATGAAGTCCTGTTATTCGAAGATCACGAACAGGCCCGCGTCCGCTGTCTCAATACCGATTTCAACCGCGGAAATGAAGCCGCGCAAACCGCCCTTCAAATGGGACGGGTGATGAGGTCGTTGAAGGGTTGAAGGGGGGGGGCTTAACTTTGCCCACACCACTCTCAGCGCGCATCCGTTGTTCTGTTCGTGGTGTTTTTGCTGGGCGGGACCGATCCCCTGGCGGCGATCATGGAGTTCGAACCGAAATCGAAAAATTTCGATCTCGTGCTCACAGATCTGTCCATGCCGAAACTCGCCGGAAACGAGTTGGCCCAACGGATTCCTTGAACTGCCGACCGCAGCTTCCAACAAGATCATTCCCAAACGAACCACCAGGGGTGTCCCTCTGCCTTCGCCCTTGAACCGACATGCTGAATCCAGTTGACTCGGCCCCGTGCAAGGTTACCTCGCCATCGTGCTTCACGCACACCTGCCGTACGTGCGGCACCCCGAACATGACCGCTTTCTGGAGGAAAGCTGGTTGTTCCAGGCCATCACCGAATGCTACCTGCCGCTGATCCGCGAGCTGGACGGCTGGCTCAGCGATGGCATGCAGACGCGCATGACGCTGACACTGACCCCGACCTTGTGCAGCATGCTCCGGGATCCGCTGTTGCAGGATCGCTACGTTCGGTATCTTGAGGGACTGATCTCCTTGGCAGAGAAAGAGATCAGCCGCACGCATTGGGACCGTCCTTATCGAGAACTGGCCTGGTACTATCACTGGCAGCTGACAAATCTCCGAAACACCTGGTTCTCGTATGGCCAGGATTTGGTCGTAGCGTTTCGAAAATTTCAGGAACAGGGGCAGCTGGAAATCATCACCTGTGCCGCGACGCACGGATTACTGCCACTGCTCGGGCACGAACCTTCGGTCCGGGGCCAGATCCTCACCGCCTGCGACCATTACACCGAATGCTTCGGCCGGGAACCCCGCGGCATCTGGCTGCCGGAATGCGCGTATGTCGAAGGCCTTGAAAAGCATCTTCAGGAAGCGAACCTCCGCTGGTTCATCATGGATACGCACGGACTGTTGCAGGCCCGACCCCGTCCGCAATACGGCGTGTTCGCGCCGATCTACACCCGCAACGGCATCGCCGCCTTTGCCCGTGATCTGGATTCCGCGCGCCAGGTCTGGAGCCGGGATGAAGGTTATCCGGGCGATCCCCGCTATCGTGATTTCTACCGCGATATCGGGCATGACCTTGAGTTCGAATATGTGAAGCCGCATCTCCCCGCACCCGATGTGCGAGGTTTTACCGGCATCAAATACCACCGGATCACCGGGCACACCGCCGAAAAAAAACTCTACGATCGCGAACTCGCCACCGCCGCCGCCGCCGAGCATGCGCAGCATTTCCTGGATGCTCGCGTCGCGCAGGTGAAACACCTCGCCTCCATCCTCGATCGCCCCCCGCTGCTCGTTACTCCGTACGACGCGGAACTCTACGGTCATTGGTGGTATGAAGGTCCGCAATTCCTCAACTTCCTCGTCCGCAAGGCACACTACGATCAGGACGTCATCCAGCTGATCACGCCCGGGGACTACCTCGAACGTCATCCGACCAACCAGATCGCGACGCCCAGTCCGTCCAGCTGGGGAGAAGAGGGATATTTCAAACTTTGGCTGAACGACAAGAACGCGTGGATCTATCCGCACCTGCAGGCGGCCCAGGAACGGATGACCAAACTCGCCCGCACCCACACCAACCCCAATCCCCTACAGGCCCGGGCCCTCAAACAGGCCGCCCGCGAACTGCTGCTCGCACAGTCTTCGGATTGGCCCTTCATCCTCCGCACCGGCACGAGTCCCGAGTACGCCAAGCGCCGCGTGAAGGATCATCTGCTTCGGTTCATCGCGCTACACGAAATGCTCACCGACACCCGCATCGACGAAAACTGGCTCGCCGGCGTGGAAGCCCAGAATCCGATCTTCCCCAACATCGATCAGCGGCACTGGGCGTAAACGAACGCGATCGTGTGCGCGCCGCACACATGCTGGTTGGCGCGAACTGGTGAGAGATCAGCGACTCAGTGACGGTTTGTAACAAAGCATAGCTCTGAACTCTTCGAGTCAATCCGTTGCTTCATTCGGAGTCCGCGCTGAGATCAATCCGATGATCCTTAAATCACGCCAAATCCACAAACAAGATACCCATCCAGCCAGAGTCAAGAGGGCGGTCTTAATGAACCGTTCGTAATTCTCATACGAAATGTAATCGACCAACCAATGGAAGTAGATTTGTGAAATGATGAGAAGCAGTCCAAAAGACGCGAATGCAGAGCTGTATAATAGACGCGTCTCCTTGGGCTAACCGTGGCTCAGCAAAATCCGCAACCAGCCAAAATACAGATAGTTCTGATGGTACATGCAGGTCGCAAATACACCCAGGCCAGTGTCGGAGACGCACATTTTCAGAGCTGCTTCCCGATTGCTGAAAGGTCTGCCGCGAATTAGGTCGCCGGGTGATTTATCAGCATTGCCCATCGTTGATCAGCGATCGCTCCGTCTGCAGAGGTGTTTCCGCGCCCGAGACTTCGCGACTCGGACTAACGCCGCGGATTTTCATACCACACAACGTTGTTGCTGAAATGCCCCGCAATGACGGTGTCCAAATCGCCGTCCTGGTCGATGTCCACCAGGCGCAGATCATAGCTTCCCTGATCTTTGCCGATCACATGCTTGGTGAATCTGCCCCGGCCATCGTTCTCATACCAAGCCGCCACTCCGGTCACCTGATAGCCACAGGTGGCAGCATCGGGATCTCCATCCCCGTCGATATCGGCAATCGCCAGGCTGTGCGGAAATTCGATTTCTGTGTCGATGTCGATCAGTTCGAACTTCGGTCCTTTGAACCAGAGAACTCCTTTGCCATGTCCCCGCGTCGCGAAGAAATCCATTGATCCGTCCCCGTTCAGATCAACCGGTTTGATGTTGGTTGCGCCGGGTTGCTTGTCCGCCAGGAGATGTTTCTTCCAGAACTCGGTCGGATTCTGCGGCTGCTCCCACCACGCGAACCATTCACCCCCGGGAAATTTCTCCCCACCTTTGGCAGCGAAGCTGATGTCCGGACGACCGTCACCGTTCACATCGCCAAATCCGGAGTAGTGCGAAGCACCGGGAGCGTCGCGATCAGCAAATACGTGGCGGATCCAATTGGTGGACGTGTGCGGTCGCTGGGGAATCCGCAGCCAGGTGAGCGAATCGTGGAACGGGGTCGTGCCTTCCGGTCGGCCCGAATTCGCGATCAGGTCCAACGTTCCATCGCGATCCACATCACCGGTGATAAGACAATGCGTACCCATGATCTTGTCATCCACGCTCCGGTATTTCCATTCGCCCTTCAGCGGATTACTCGGGCACTCCAACCAGAACACCAGGTTGTTCGAACCGATGTAGTCCTGATCCCCGTCGCCATCGACATCCAACAGGCATGCGTGAATGCAGCCGGGGCGCATTTTACGGCCGCTCACCTCTTTCTTAAATTCGTGAACCTTCACCCGCTTGCTGGCATCGAGGGCCGGATACAACCAGACCGCTCCACTGTGGGAACAGATCATGTCCAACTTTCCGTCGCGATTGAAGTCGGAGATGTTCACGTCGTTCACGTTCCCACGGACGCCACTCGCAGGTTGGATGATGTGCTTTTGCCATTCCGCCTGGGAACTCGGTGACGCAATCAGGGTGAGTAGCACAACAACGTGCGCAATTTGTTGGGCCGGTTTCAACATGCCTGGGATGTGAACGAGTGGGGACCGAATTGGCAATCCTTCATTGCCTTCCTCATTCAATGGGGCACACCACGCCGATCTGGCACGCCTAGCCGCCCCCCCGTGGGGCGATCCCCGGTTGACCAGTGAATAAGTCGGGCTTGTTCGTAAGCCTCTCCCACCGACACTCGGCTCAGGCTCATGAAGAATCGGGGAATCAATCGATCGTTATTGTCGTCGCTGGCACTCACGTGTGTGGCGGCTCTTCTGGTCAGCTGTAACGGGCGGCGCGACCCCTCGCGCGGCGTGGAACTGAAACTCTCCACTCAGGAGTTCCAGGCGGACAGCACGTTCGAGCTGCGCTTCGAAACCGACATGGTGCCGGCATCGGCGATCGGTGGTCAGGCGATGACTTCGCCGCTGGTGATCGAACCGATGTTGAAAGGAGGCTTCACGTGGCTGAGCCCGCGGAGCGGTGTGTTCACCCCGAGCGAGGCAACGCTCTTGGATACCGCCTATCATTTCCGCCTGAGCTCCGGCCTTCAGATCGCGGACGGACGCACCAGCAAGGCACGGCTTCAGAAGCAACTCCACACGCCAGCCTTTGGAATCACAGATCTCCGCGCGAACTACAGTTCCACCAACAAGGTGCCGCCGATGCCAATCGTGTTGGCCGAATTCAATGCCTCCGTGAATCCCGCCGCCCTCTCAGAGAAATGCCAATTCAGCAACGGCCAGATCTCGATTGCGGCACAGGTCCGGGCACAAACCAATCGTTACAAACCCCATTCCCCGATGCGATGGGCAGTGAAATCAAACCCAAGGAGAAATGATACCCGAACTTGGAAAGAAACCTTCTCCCGCGCTCAACAAACGCGCCGCCGCTCAACCGTCGCCTCCCGCCAGGTGCCAGCCGAAACCCCAGCAACCCATCTGGTTTACCTCGAACCCGAGCGGCCGTTGCCCACTGGTCCCAAATGGACGCTGACCTTCGCCTCCGGTCTGCCCGCCAAATCGAATCACCTCCGCCTGAATCGCGAACGCACCGTGACGATCGGGACAGTCAGACTGATCGAAGTAACCGATGGCCGACCCGTGAACACACTGGATCGCGGCAAATACATTGAGCTGCAACTCAGCGATTCGTTGGATTGGCAGCTGGCCGGGAACAATCTCAAAAATCTGATCCAAGTCGTTCCTCCAGTTGAAAATATGCACCTCGAGCAGGCCTGGCGGCAGATCCGTATATTCGGCGACTTCGCTACGGCCGCTTCTGCTGTCGATCGACATTTCCCGCCAAAACCGTGCGTCGATCGCTATCAGCTGTCCCTGCGCACGCCGGGTTCCCGGAAGCTGATCGCAAACTACCACGGCACCTTCAAGTTTGAGCCGCTGACTCCGCACGCTCGATTTCCCGCTCGCAGCATCTCGCAGTCTTACCGCGGGCAAGGCCGTTTCCGCATGCTCACGGTAAACGCGTCGCATGTGGCCATCCGTGCCAAACGCATGTCACCCGAGACGCTCATTCACACCTTGCGCGGCTATCGGGATACCTATGGCCGCCGGACCGGGTCCAGCCAGGGGAAGCTGGTGCCCTTTAACCTCGTCCCCGGCATTGAAATCGCAAGCCGCAGATTGAAGGCGGGTGGCTTTTTGGATGAAGCGGTCGAACTCGGGCTGAACCTGCACGAATTGCTCAATGAAAAACCGGGACCCGTCTTCCTGGAAGCCACGGCGTCACCACAAAGGGGCCCGACGCAGCGAACCCAGTCCGTGCTGCAGTTCACCGATCTCGGAATGATCTGGAAACGGCATTCGGGAGGAATCGAGGTGTTTGTATTTTCACATCACAGCGGCAAACCCGTTTCCGGTGCCGAAGTCAGCGTCATGGATGATGACAATCAGCTGCTCCAAAAGACCCGCTGCGATCGGCAGGGAATCGCGCGAATTGCCAACGACGAGATTGGCTCACTGGGAACTTCAACCAAGCCCGCCCGCTGGCTTCTCGCGCAGCACGGAGCAGACATGCACGCCCAGGAGTTGCGTCAAAACGCCCTGTCGCGATACGGCTTCAACATTCCAATCAGCTGGGGCATCGGCCGCGACGCGACGCCCCGTGTTTCTGTCTTCAGTGATCGGAACGCATATCGCCCCGGCGAACAGATCCGCGTCAAGGCGATTGGCAGACTGGTCGGAACGAAGATCAGTCCGTGGCCGTTGGACAAGTATTCGCGCGAGGCAAAATTCCACCTCTTCGACCCACGCGATCAACTCTGGCGCAGTGGCACTGTGCCGGTCAGCAAACTCGGATCGGCGGATTGGCAGGTGACGCTGCCCGAGGATCGGCCCGGTCGTTACCGACTGCGGTTGAATATGGGCCAGGCCGGGGTGACCAAAATCATCCATGTCCAGGAATTCAAGCCGGACGCCTTTGAGGTCAAGTTGATCAATCTTCAGGTTGGGCATGTCGGCGACCCGCTGTCCATGGATCTGAACGCGGCCTACTACCTCGGCAAAGCGCTCTCGAACGCCAAGGTTCAGTGGACCGCCACGGCCAACGAGTTTTTGCCCAGGCACGGAGACCTACCCTCATTTGTCTTCGGTTCGGCCGTGCGTGATCAACGGCTGCGACCAACCACACAAACCCACAACCAGGTCGGGCAAGGCGTTTACTCATCCGACACAAACTTTGTCATCGCGCCCACTTTCAACCACCGCCAAGCCTCACCTTATCCACGTCGGATGAACATCAGGGCGAACCTGACCGATCAGAACCAACAGACAGTCTCCGCCGAGACGCGCTTCGTTGAACACAGTTCGGAGTTTTATCTCGGTGTGGAGCGGACCGCCCATGTCCTGCCCGTTGGCTCCCGGTTGCACCCGCGAATTGTGGCAATGAATTCACAATCGCAACCCCTCACCAACCGGCAAGACGTGACCGTGAAACTTCACTCTGTGAAATGGCATACCGTCCGGGTCCAAGGCACGGGCAACACGCGAACCTATCGCAACGAGTTCAAACTGACCGAACTGCTCAACACCAACGTCCAGACGCAGATCCCCTATCAGGAAGGTATCAAATGGCAGGTTCCGGAATCCGAAAGCTCATTGATGGTCTTCGAGAAGTCGGGGCAGTTCCTCCTCGAAGTGAGCGCGAAAGACAGTGCCGGACGCGAAGTGCTTGCCGCCTACGACTTCAACGTTGCCGGAACCAACAAGGGCGTTTGGGACTATCGGAACGAGACCCGGGTCGAACTTGTTCCGGACCGTAAATCTTATCGGCCAGGTGATCGTGCGCGGATTCTGGTAAAGACACCCATCGGCGGACATGCCCTGATTTCGAAGGAACGAAACTCCGTTCATCAGAGTTTTTATCAGTCCATCGTCGGCAACGCGCCCGCGATCGAATTCGACATCACCACGAATGACGCCCCGAATGTATTCGCGTCCCTGACCATGGTTCGCGGCGCCTCCGACAGCCGCCGCGAATATCCCACGCCGGAATATCGCTACGGTTACTGTGAACTGAAGGTCGAAGATACGAGCCGCCGTTTGAAGGTGGGATTGCAGACCGGTAAACCTTCCTATCGGCCTGGCTCCACAGTGGCAATCACCGGACAGGTAACCGATGGCAACGACCTTCCCGTCTCCGGTGCCGAAGTCACGCTCTACGCCGTGGACGAAGGCGTGCTGAGTCTCACCGGTTACCAGACACCGGATCCGTTCAGCTTCTTTCATCAGGATCAGCCACTCGCCGTCGCGACTCATCTCTCTTTGCCATCCCTGCTTCCGGAGAACCCCGCCGATCTCCGCTATGACAACAAAGGCTTCATCGCCGGTGGCGGGGGGCGGATGCGCGGCCGCCACCGCAGTAACTTCGTCCCCTGTCCGCTCTGGTTGCCCACGGTGATCACTGATGAGGAAGGAAGGATTCAGGCCGACTTCGTCGCGCCTGACAGCCTCACGCGCTATCGCATCATCGCGATCGTCCATGCTGGAACGGACCGTTTTGGTGCTGGCGAGACCAGTGTTCGCATCAACAAACCGCTAATGATCAAACCGGTGCTACCCGCCTTTGCGCGACGCGGCGATCGTATCCAGGCACGAGCCCTGATCATCAGCCGCACCCCGGCAACCGCGCGCGTGAAAGTGGGATGGTATCGCGAAGGCAAAAAGCGCACCAGCGGACCGGATGAAGTCAGCCAGACCATCAAGCTCAACGCCAACGAAACGCGCACCGTCGAGTTCCCGATGGAGTTCATCGCGAGCGGTGCAGCCGAATGGATTTGGGAGGCGCAGTTCCTCGAAGGTGATCACCAAGGCGTGGGTGATTCCGTCGTCAGCAAATTCACCGTCGAGGAGCCCATGCCGTTCATCCGCGAGATCTTCGTGGGACAGGTGCATACGCAAACCAATCTGCTCGCACCCGCAGACCCCGCCCTCCTGATGGGACGAGGCACCGTCACCATTCGGCTCTCCACCTCACCCCTGCTGCAGGCGTGGGAAGCAACGGACTACCTGATGCGCTATCCCTACGGCTGCCTCGAACAGACCGCCTCGAGCATGGTGCCGTGGATGCTGCTTCACGGTGACGCGGCACTTCTGGCGATGACCGGCCGTTCGCGAGTCGAGGCCAGGACCGCCGTCGACAAAGGAATCAATCGGCTGCTTTCCATGCAGACCACCTCCGGCGGATTGAGCTATTGGCCAGGCTCGGACAGGCCTGGCATCTGGACCAGCGCTTATGGCGGACTGATGTTATTGCGAGCCCGCAACGCGGGATTTGATGTGCCTCCGAAGGCCTTGGAGCGGATTCTAAATTACCTCCGTCGGGAAATCCGCAACGGACTCCTGCTTAATAAGCGCAGCACCGCTGAAGTGGGCAGCCATCTCGCCTTGGCCCTCCACACCCTGGCTTTGAGCGGCAAGGGTGAGACGAGCTACTACACCCGCATCGCGGACCGAGCGGACAAGATCGGCCCCGCGAGCCGCGCCTTGCTGGCCTTGTCCATTCTGAATTCCTACACCGCCAGACATTGGCAGGATCTCGCCCGCAAGCTGCTGGAGACAAAGGGCGAGGAAGACAAACATATCTGGAACTACTTCGGATCCCCGGCGCGCTCCACCGCGTTGAAACTCATGGCTTGGCGAAAACTCGGCGATGCCAGAAAGGTAAGGCAACTCGAAGACAAACTCCTGTCCACGCGCCAGAACGGGCATTGGCTGAACACCCAGGGCAACGCGTGGGTACTCATGGCCTTCGCCGACGCCACCATTGATTTGGAAGACCAGGCAATCAGCGGCTCACTCAGTCGGGGGAACCAAACCGAACACTTCGAACTCCCCAAACAGGACGGCGCGATTGAATTTCCATTGGCCGCGAAGAAACAGGGCCTGGCGTTACAACTCAACTTCGAGTCGGATTCCAAGGTCCGCCTCTTTGCCCACGTCAGCATCAGGTCGCAGTTGGAGAAACTGCATGAATCGATGCGTGAGCGCGGATTCCGATTGAGCCGATCTTACGAAGAGGTCAATGCCTTGGGTGAAGCAGTTCCCGCAACCGATCTGGAGATCGGCGACACCGTGCTGATCACCCTGAACTTCAAGGTCGATCAGGACGCCAGCTACGTCGCCATCGACGACGCCCTGCCCGCCGCATTCGCCGCCGTCCAACCCGCCTTCCGTTCCCGCGGTGCCAACGGAAAACATCTCGCCGAGACCTGGACCAGCGATCATCACGAACTGCGCAGCGACCGCGCCATCTTCTTCAAGAACTACCTGCCTCGCGGCGAACACCGCATCCGCTACCTCGCCCAGGTCCGCGCCTCCGGCTCATCCCACGCCCCACCCGCCCGCATCGAGGAAATGTATCGCCCGAATCGCCACGGCCTCAGCAAACCAACGAAGATCCAAAGCCAACGCTGACCACGACCGCGATGGCGTTACAGATCGATGTAGCTCGAAGCGCCTTGGCTCGCCCTTCTGCGTGGCATCGGTCGCTTTCGCGGTGGGTCGCACCTTCGAGCCCTTCAGACCCGGCACGCTGAAGTGTGATCTCCAACCGATTCACGCCCAATCGGAACAACACCGCCGAACATGGATTGCCAGCAACGCCCAGCATTGCTATCAAAAAGCATGCGTTTGATCCTCACTCTGGCTGCGTTCCTCGTCGTGCTTTCCCCAGCCACTTTATTGTCCGCTGCCGATCTGGTTCCGACCGCCTATGAAGGTAAGGCGAAGCGCATCATTGAGCTGGCGCGTTCGGAGGAGTTTGCGTTCCGGCGACTGGCGGAACTCTGCGACACATTTGGGCCGCGGTTCAGTGGTACGCAGAGTCTTGAAGATGCGATTGATTGGGCGCTGAAAGAATTTAAAAAGGACGGGTTTGAAAACGTACATGGTGAGAAGGTGATGGTGCCACGCTGGGTGCGCGGGAAGGAGTCCGCCACGATGCTCGAACCGCGGAAGCGAAATCTTCCGATGCTGGGACTCGGTGGCAGCATCGCCACTCCGAAGGGCGGGATCACCGCGCCGGTGTTTGTGGTTTCAAGCTTCGCTGATCTGAAGGCAAACGCCGCCAAGGCCAAAGGGAAGATCGTGCTGTTCGACGTTCCGTTCACCGAGTATCGCGCGACGGTGATGATCCGTCTCAACGGTGCGACGGAAGCAGCCAAGGTAGGCGCGGTCGCGAGCCTCATTCGTTCGGTTGGCCCATATTCGATGCAGACACCCCACACCGGCTCCATGCGTTACCAGGATGGAGTGAAGAAGATTCCCCATGCTGCGATCACGATTGAGGACTCCACGATGCTGCACCGCATGCAGGATCGCGGGCAGAAACCAATTGTGACCTTGAAGATGTCCGCCCATCAACTGCCGGACGCTCCCTCCCGGAACATCGTCGCCGATCTCATCGGTACCGAGAAGCCGGACGAGATCGTGCTGGTGAGTGGACACTTTGACTCATGGGACGTGGGCACCGGTGCCATGGACGACGGCGGTGGCTGTCTCGCCGCGTGGGAGGCAGCACGTCTCTTGATGAAAAACGGCCTGCGACCAAAGCGCACAATTCGCGTCGTGCTCTGGACGAACGAGGAGAACGGCATGGCTGGCGCGAAGACTTACCGAAAGACAAATGCCGCAGATTTGAAGAACCATCTGATCGGAATCGAATCGGATGCCGGCGCTTTTAAGCCGACCGGTTTCGGATTCACCGGCAGTGAAAAGGCGATGCCCTATCTGCGTGAGATCGGCGATCTGTTGCTCCCAATCCGGAAGGCCAAACTGGCCTGGGGCTGCCGGGGCGCGGACGTGATGCAGCTCCTGTCCGGTGGCGTTCCCGCCATGCATCTCGAAGTGGATCGCGGCCGCTATTTTTGGTTTCACCACACCGCCGCGGATACCATCGACAAACTGTCCGTGAAGGAGCTTCAGGATTGCACCGCCTACATGGCAGTCATGGCCTACGTCATCGCGGACATGCCGGATCGTTTGCCGCGGTAGAACGCCGACCAGCGGACTCACGTCCGCTGCTACCCGATTTGGTGGAATCCGGCGTGAGCCAGATCAAACTATGGGTGAACACATGACCTCTCCCAGATCGTTCGCGATCGTGGTTCGGTGCCGGCCAGCTACTTTGCGCGGAGTCTGGCGAGGTATTCGACGAGATCGACGAGATCCTGTTCGGACATCATTTGCTGTAGGCCGTTGGGCATGGTCGAGAGTTTGGATTTCCGTTGAGTGAGGATCTCGGCGCGCTTCACCTGATTGACGATTCCTCCGACGGTTTTGATTGATACTAGTTCCTTCGTTTCGCTTACCAGCAGGCCGTAGTATTCGTCACCCGATTTTGTTTCCACGGTCCAGGATTCATAGCCCATGAGGATTCCGGCGTTGGGGGCGAGAATGGATTCGTAGAGGGCTTCGCGTGTAAGTTTGGAGCCGACCTCCGAAAGGGCCGGGCCGAAATCAATGCCCTCGCCGTTCACCTGATGGCAACGGTTGCACATGACGGTTTCACGATTGAAGACGGATTTGCCGCGAACCGCGTCGCCTTTGCGACGCGACAATTCCGCGATGGGAGGGAAGGCCTTGCCGGCGCGTCCTTTCGGCAATGGCAACAGTTTGGCTACCTCGTTCCGAATCGATTCCCAGCGCACGGTGTTCAGTTCCATCGCCGTGGAAAGTTTTACGACTTCGTCCAGTGTTCCCGCCTTTGCCCGTTGGATCAATCGGCCTGCTCCCTGTTTAAATTTTGCGAGCGCTCGGACTGCTGCTTTGCGGAGTGGAGGCGGTCGGTCGGTGTCATCCAATACTTCGGTCAACAAAAGTACGGTGGCTCCGCTCAAGGTGTTCCCCACTGCCTCAAGCAGACGAGTGCCTTCCGGGACAGTTCGTTTGCGTAGTGCATTCTGAATGAGTTTCTCACCCTTGTTCTCCAGCATGACCCGGATGGCATCCACGCCCGGGTTGCTGTTGGGGGCAGCGATGGCGAGTTCGAGCAGGTCGGCGTTGCGGTCCCTCAACCGGAACACCTTCACCAGTTCGACAAAGCGTCCCGTGCCCCGGGTGGCGTCCAATACCTGGGTCAATGCTGCCTGAAGACGCGGGTTGGCATTTACCTTCTCCGGTCCGAGGCGGGTGAGCGCGCCGATCAGGGTATCCAGTTTTTCAGGCGGGATCTCTGCGCTGATCGCGGAGGTGATCAAGAGCAGCAGACAGAGGAATGAACGCATGAAGCGAAACGGGAGGGGAATTACCGAAGTTCGGTTTCTTTGCGGGCCACGACTTTGGCCATCGCGGCGGCTTCAGTGCGGGTATGGCTGGTCACCTGCGATTTGAGATAGTCGCGCTTTTTGCGCGCTGAATCCATGTCGCGCTTCCGCCGGTCGCGATCGGATTTGCGGCGGGAGAGATCGCGCTTGAGCTTGGAGACCGAAGCGGTCGTCTGGTTGCGTTTGTTGGTAACCTCTTTTTGTTCGGCGTTGTGTTTCTTGACGGCCTCGGCGGTGGCTTTCACGTCCTGTTCAACTTTGACCAGCTTGGCCTTCAACGCTTTGAGTGTTTTCTCGTGCGCCTTCGTCGTGTAGCGACGCATCTGAGTCTGAAGATCGCGCATGGTGCCGGTGGCGCGTCGGGCATTGCTGGCGGCCTTGGAAACGGCGGACCTGGCGCGGCTGTAGTCTTGGGAGAGGCGTCGGCTTAGGGAATTGGTTTCGTTGTAGCCCTTGAACAAGACCTCGTACCGGGCGAGGGATTCGGTGTAGGTCAGACCGGCTGCGGCGTATTTCTCTTCCGCCGCTTCAAGCTGGCTGCGGTAGTCGGCGAGTTTCGCTTTGGCGAGCTTCAAGGCCGCGTCCTCGGCGCGCATCTTCGATTCGACCGAACCTTTGTCCCGGCTTCGTTTGTCTTTTTCCCGCTGGGCGAGTTTGCGCAGGTTGTCGGTCTGTCGCCGATCCGTACTGGCGCTTGGAGTGGTTATCAGCTTCTCGGCGTGAATCGAATCAGGTCCAAGATTGACTCCGCTGGGAAAGAGTTCCGGGGCGCTACCCATCGCGATTCGGTGGACCTGCGTCAGGGGAACCTCGAAGTTTTTAAGGATCGATCCGGAAACGCTCACCGAGTCTTCACCGACGGTCAGCTCGGTCCCCAGCAGTAGGGAGCCATCCAACAGCTGGATGCGATAGCTCGCGGTGTCCGGGGCGGGAACGCGGAGTTGGAGCGCCATGGTTTCGTATTTGGTGTCCAGGGTCTGATATCCGAAAAGCAGTGAACTGAGTTTCAGGTTGCCGCGCTCCAGGCTCTTGAATTCGCCATCCACGAAATCGCCACCGACCATCAACGCACCGGGTCGCTGAGGGCGAACCTTCACGGCGGTGTGAAGGGGAATATCGCGAAAGACGATCCGGGCAACGTTCACCGTGGAAATGGTCACGTCACTGAACGGCTTCTCCAAAACCACCGCGGTGTCGTTCGCACGATGGACCCGGGCAGCAAGAAAGGTTCCGTCGCGGAGAACCACGCCGACCCGGAGACCCGTCTGTGACAGACTCGGCGCGTTGTATCCGGACAGGGCACCAGGCGGCGGAAATAGTTCCAGCGTGCCGAGGTTCTGCCGTTTGTGCTCCGGGCCCTCCCATTGCACCTGAACGATGGAATCGCCGGTGGACTCGTAGTATTCGATCTGGATCTCGTGGCGTTTGCCGGCTTCGAGTTGGACCTTCGTTTTATCCTCGGTCACAGCGTGTTCCGACCAGTTGTTGATCAACTGCTTGCCGTTGATCGTGAGGCGAACGCCGTCGTCGGATTCGGTGAAGAAGCGGTGGTCACCGGTGTGGGGAACCTCAAATGTTCCGGTCCAACGGACGCTGAAATGCTCGTCACGCCAGCCTTTGAAAGGACTGCCTGTCTTCCAATTGAAATAGACGTCCTGGTCCACGCGGGTGCGATTCGGTCCATCGAGGTTGGTGCGTTCAAAATAGGTCCCCAGCAAACCGGAGCCGGACTTGAATTGCTCCCGAAACGATTCCGACCAGATCGGGTCTTGCGCCTGAATCTCAACTGAACGGTTCGCACTGGGTACGACGAGTTCCGAGTTACCCTTGGCATCGGTCAGCAACAGCCCCTGGCCGGCAATGAACGCGAGCTCGCCTTCGATCTGGGTGCCGTTGGTGCGCGTGACGATTCCCGCCTGCAGCTCGGCCGCGACCACGGCCGCGATTGCCAGGCGGGCGGTGGGAAGAGAACAGCCTTTTCATTGGATTTCTACCGCTGGTAAAGCGGGATGTAGTTGTAGGGCATGGAAAGAATCATGGTGTAGACCGCCGTGGTGAAATTGGTTCCCACCCCGCCTCGGCCACGGGCTTCCCAATAGGCCATGCCCTTTTCTTCGACGACCTGGCTGAGCAGGATCTTCTTCACGTCGTCGTACCATTTCTTCCAGATCTGTCCGCCGATCATGTAGTGGGCGGGGGCGGCGTAAAAGTTGCCGTAGGTGAACCACTCATGATCCTCGCGTTGGGTCTCGAAGAGAAACTTGGAACCGGCCGCCACCATCGGATCTTCATACAAGCCACAGACCTGCAGTGAATAGATGGCCGCCGCCGTCCGGGCGAATCCTGCCTCGCGATTGGGCTGGTAGCAGAACCCACCTTCGCCCGGTTTGTAGCAGCGCTTCACATAGGCAACGGCGTCGTCGATGGTTTTCTGAGGGACTTCCAAGCCGGCGTTCTTCGCCGCGCGAATGGCGACGAGTTGGAGAACGGTCACGGAAATATCGGCGTCCTTGGCAATCGGGCGATAACGCCAACCGCCGTGGTGCTGATCCTGATCGGCCTGCGCACTGACGATCAGGCGCACGACGCGCTGCACCTTGCTGCGAATCACGGGCGAGCGGGATTGTCCGTAGAGCTCGGCGAGCGCGATCGTGGCAATGCCGTGGGAATACATGTATTGGCCGTCCCGACCGCTGCCGTAGAGCCCCTCCGGTGAAATCAATTCCAACAGATAGTTCATGCCGTCCGTGACGTTCTTGCCGTATTCTCCCTCGCCCGGAAGGTGACCGGCAGCCTGGAATGCCATGAGGACGTAACCGGTCATGGCGGTGGTGTATTTCTTGCGATCATCGGAGGCGCTCCATGACCCGTTCGGCATCTGCCGGGAGGCGAGATACTTCAACGCGCCGGCTACGATCCGCTCGGTCTTCTTGTCGACGGTCACGGAGTTCTGATCGACGGGGGCAGCCGGGGTTGGCGTTGGCTGCGCGATCATCAGGAGCGCGATCGTGGCGCAGAAGCACTTCATCATGGTGGTCGAAAGTTCGCTGCGGAAGCGCGGGGGTGCGTTCATCTGAGTTCGCAATGCGTAGATCGTGGGTCGTGGTCGAGTGGAATTGGTTCAGCGGGAACTGCGGCTGGCCTGATCGGAAAGGTTCTTGAGGTACTGCTCAACAAGCGGTCCAAATTCTTCCGGGTAACTCTCGCCCAGAGATTGCAGGATCGCGTTGCGTTCGCGGGCCGGCAAGCCGATGAAAGTATTGCGGTCGGCGACCTTGCGGAGGCGACCGTCGGCTCCGCCTTTGCCATTAAAATTCCCTTTGTCGCCGTTGCCCTCGCCTTCCTTGCTGTCTGACTTCGGCTTGCTCTTGCCCGGGCCCTTGGCGTCGCCCTTGCCCTTTTGTTCGCTCTCACCTTTGCCGCCTTCGCCTTGGGCCATCTGCTGTTCGCTGTTGTTCCCCAGACCTTTCTGAGCGAGGGCGAGTGCGGCAGCGGCTTTGTTCAGCGAGTCTTGGGCAGATTGAGCGCTGGCCTGCGCGGGGCTGGCGTCGCCCGAGCTGGCTTTGGCCGAGGCTTCGGTGAGGGCCTGTTGCGCTGCGCGGAGAGAAAGTTGCGCATCCATCGGCAACATGCTGATGGCACCGCTGGTGAGGGGAGAGATCATCTCGTTGGCCGCATCGAGCGGCTCGGCTGCCGTTTGCGGTTCGGTCTTGGCGAGCTGGGTGGCAATCGCGGCGAGGTCTCCCTGTTCCTTCGCAAGTTGGGCGGCGCTGGGTTTCTGCGCATCCGCTGCAGCGGCGGGAGATTGGCCGTCCTTGGCAGGTGAAGCGGCGGCGGGTGGGGAGTTCGCGGCGGGTTTGCCATTGGTTGAGGGCTCGGCCTGTCCGGGTGTAGCATTCCCGGCGGGCGAGGCCGGGGTTGCGGATTCTGACTTGGCGGCTGCCTGCAGATGTTTCTGAGCCTTGGCCATTTCGCCGATCGCAGCGATCACATCTTTTGATTCCAGCTTTTCCGCGGCCTTCTTGGTTGCGGCTTTCGCTGCCATCAGCGCGGCGGATTCAGGTTTTGCTTTTGCCTTCTCTGCCACCAGACCAGCGAGCTTCTCCTGCTCGGCCTTGACGAGATCGCTGAGCGAGGCGGGACGTTCCAAATCACTCACCGCTTTGTTCACCAGGAGTTGTGCTGCGGAAACCTGTTCGGAAGCTTGAGCCAGAAGATCCGGTTTGTTTTCCTCGGGTTTCCCGAGTGCCTTGGCCAGCTCTTCCTGCTTCTGATCAATGTTCTGTTTGGCGGTCAGCAGATTCTCCAGTGCGCGACCCTGC
Source organism: Limisphaerales bacterium (assembly GCA_047608975.1). Lineage (GTDB taxonomy): Bacteria > Verrucomicrobiota > Verrucomicrobiia > Limisphaerales > JAYPXF01. Next base: position 68,349 of record JBLFYM010000010.1, read on the forward strand.
TCCTTGCGGGCGACGGCAGCGTCCGGCTTCTGAAGTTCTTTTTTGGCGTTGCCCATGTCGTTGCTCGCCGTGGCCAGATTGCGGGCGGCCTGAGGTGCGGTCTGCGCAGCCTCCTGAGCGGCGGCTTCGGTCTGACCGGCCAGTTTTCCCTGTGGTGCCGCTTGAGCGAGAGCCTGTCGTTTGCCTTCGGCATCGGGTATCTGGGCGGCCTTGGCGGTCTGGAGCTGAACTTTCTGCTGATCCTGAATCAGCTCGCTGACTTTCTTGCTCAGGGCATCGAGCTTGGCCATCTGCTCTTCGGCTTTCTCCAGCGTGGCAACTTCTTGCGCAAGTTCGGATTCGGCGCGTTTGAGAGCATCGGCCGCAGCCTGCTGCGCTCGCGGCGCGGTGAGTTTCTTGGCCAGGGTGTCCGCTGCCTTGCTCATCTGCTTTGAAGCCTCGGCAAGTGACTCGGCGGCATTCTTGGCGAGCGGGATCGCCTTGGCGTGCGCGTCCTGAGTGAGAGCCTTGAGGGTTTGCTGATGGGCGGCGTGTTTGGGGAGTTGATCGCTTTTGGCGTCGCTCACGAGATTGGCCGCAGCTTTGGCATCTTCCTGCTTCTGGGAAAGTTCCTGAACCTCGGCCAACAGTTTTTTCAGTTTGGAAATCTTGTCGTCCGAGTCCTCACTGGCTTCCTCGGCTTCAGCGATCTTTTTCACGAGGGCCACCTTGGCTGCCTCCATCTTTTCCAAGGCTTCCTTCTGCTTGGCGACAGCGGGCGCTTCGCCGGCCGCATTCCGATCTCGCGAGCTGACGTTCGCGCTGATTTTGGATCGGGCTTCCTGAAGGTGATCGATGGATTCTTTCAATTCGCTGGCGGCGATCGGGGCGAGCTCGGCGATGTCTTCGCTGATCATGGCCGTTTCATCGACGACCTGCATCTGCCGTTTCTCAACCTCATCACGCAGGTCTTCGTCCTTCTTGGTAGCGGCCAGCTGTTTCGTTTCCTCAACGAGGACCTCCTGCTTGACCATGGTTTTCTGGAGTTCCTTGAGGGCTTCCTTGAGGGTGGTCATCGCGTCGCGATCGGGACGTAGGAGACGGGAAAGCTCGACGAAGATATCGCGCGCCCGTTGTTCGTTACCGGCGGCGCTGGTCAGGCGGGATTCTTTCAGGTCCTCGGTGGCGTTGGCGACGATGGTTCCCAGTTCGCTCTCTTTCGCCCGGGCCACGGCGGCGCGGGGTTTCTCGGCAGGTAGACCGTCCATCTTGCCGACGACCTCGTAGAGCTTTTTCAGGAGGATCGAGGTCTCGGCGTGAATCGTGGATTGTTCAGTGGCCTGCAATTGCAGGGAGATTCGGTGAGACTCTTTGCTGCGGCGGGCATCGCGGCCGAGGGTTGCCTTGTACAGGGCCACCGTCTCGCTCATGTTCACGCCTTGGCGGCGAGCCAGCGCCCGAAAACGCCGCGCGATTTCACGCAGGATCTGTTGACGCTCATATTCGAGAAGCAGATGACGGAGCTGCACGATGATGCTCTTCTGGCCGGCATAGGCGTTCAGGGTGTTCTCGCTGGATTTGCTCGGATCAGTCGTGTTCCGGGCGGATTGGAGGAGCGTGATGACCTTGCGGATCTCTTCCTGGGTGAGTTCTCCGAGCACGCTGCGAATCGCCTTGAGCACGGATACGTCGTCGCCGGAGAGGCCGTTGCGTTCGTATTCGTCGATGATGATGTCCAGCTGGGCGCCGACGCGACCGGTGGTGTCCTTGATCTGTTCCTGACGGAGTTCCTGTTGTAGGAGCAGATCGGTGGGGTTGAGGGTGGTTTCAGCGAGCGACGCGATGGGGACAATCACGCCCAGAAAAAGCGCGCCGATGGTGAGTTGGAGAAAGCGTGACATTACAAAAACGGTCTGATCAACGGTTACAGTGTGAGCCCTGATCCGACTCGCCAACTGAGCGGCCTATTCTATCGGGCTTTACAGGGCGGGCAATGATGAATGCCGGTGCTGGCCCCTCGGGTGTGATAACCGGGCCCGGCATGAGCGCCTCGCACAACAATGACATCCGTGATGTCACGGATAAAAACGCCCCGACCAGCGCGTTCTACATCCTCGAAGCCGCGTTCGCTCCCGGACCTTGAACACGGTTCACTCACGAGACGTTGCCTCAGACCGACGAGAAAACAGTTAAGATCCGTTGAAGTCCACACGGTAGACGCGCCCGGCCCCGTGAGCGCCTACCGGGGACAGCTGACGATCCACTGGAGGCTGGCCACCTTTGCATTGAGAAGTCTGCTTTTCTCGGTCAATTTGACAGCCGGTAGCAAAATGCTACCTTTGAATATGAGCCAACCGGTCAAACTCAGTGATGAACTCGTCCTCGAAGCGAGGACGGTTGGGAAAATCGCTGAGCGTTCCATCGCTGGTCAGGTTGAATTCTGGGCCCGCCTAGGTAAGGCGCTCGAGCCAATTTTGAGGGGAGACCGGACTCTCGCCTTACAGCAAGCTGGTTCAGCCCAACTATTTTCCGAGATCATTGCTTCGGTCGATTCGGCCAAAGGGCGACAAAAGGTCCACACCTACCTTGAGACGCAAGCCTATCCCCATTTCGAACAATGCCCTGACGAACCGGGCATGTTGGTGAAAATTAATGAGGACGGCAGCAGGACTCGGGGACGATTCGTAAATCGAAAATTCGTCAAGGCAGCTTGAGTCCAGCACCATGGATTGGGAATCGCTGTTGGATAAACGCCCGATCGTCGTAGCCGTTGCCGGATCGAATGGGGCGGGTAAATCCACTTTCTACCATGCCCACCTGGCCAACGTGGCTTTGCGATATGTGAATGCTGACGACATCGCGGCGGAGTTGGTCCTTGGAGCCTACGAAGGGGCTGATGTAGCTGCCGCCATTCGCGGCGATCTCATCGCGCAAGGGGAAAGCTTCATCTTTGAGACCGTGTTTTCCGACCCTCACGGAGCCAAGGTGGCAGAGCTCGAGGCAGCTGCAAAAAAAGGCCTGCCTGTCGTTTTGATTTTCATTCGAATTGATTCACCAGAGACATCCAAGCAACGGGTTTCGATGCGAGTGATGCAGGGCGGTCACGATGTGCCTGATGATAAATTGGAAACTCGCTTTGACCGAACATTGGCCAATCTGGAACGAGCGATTCACGATCTTCCGGTTGTATTGATTTTCGGCAACTCGGACCTGGCCAATCCCTACCGTCTCGAAGCGGTTCATCAAAATGGGGAACGAATGTTTTAGTGTGACTCTTGGCCAGCTCATCCAGATGTGGCGTCTGGATGATCAGGGAAGAATTCGTCGGGGAGGAACTTTCGGAAGCAGCGTTGGACGACGGAACTGACGTTCAGACTGAAGGTCAGCTTGCCTTGCTGAAAACGTTCTCAGATCTCGAACGGCAGAGCGGTCACCTTTCGGGGGATCTTTCCATCAACGCGGTCGAAAACATCAACTTCAAAGGGTTTGCCGATGTTGTTACCGGCAAGATCCTCGAGAATATGTTCGGCCTTCAATGTGTATTTTCCGGGTGACCACGCGGCCTTGGGGGTGAACCGCCAAGCGCTTTCGTGGTCCGTGAGTTCGAGACTGCCGTCGACTTCCTCCCCCTGAGCGTTCACGAGCCAGATCACTCTTTGCGCCAGGGCGTTATCGAGCGGCTCACCGAACTTGACCTGAAGCGGCTCGGAGGTGCCGGGTTTTGGGGATCGGATTTCCCAAGTATCGGGCTTGATCGGAAGACGATCGGAAACGGTCACCGTGAAGGTTTTTCGAAAGTCTGATTTGAGGGGCTGGCCAGTGTGGTCCTGCCACTCGCGCCGAATGAGGAGCGTGTAACGATGGCCAAATTCAATTGCGGGACCGATGTCCTCGAGCGGTTTGACGCCGCGCTTGATGCGGCCCGGATCGATGAACAAGGTCAGGCGTTTCAGATCGGCCGTCCAAAGTTCCTCATTGATCTCAAGAAAGGGGAGGTCCACGGGCACGTTGTTGTCGCCCAGCAAACTGATGTATTGGTAGATGTTGCCACGCCGCATGGGTTTGCTGAAGTGTACGTAGAACTTCAGCAGGTTCTCGGGCAAAACCGGGGCGCTAGGAAAGATCGCCGCGACATTGCCCGGCGATGTTTTGAGGACGGTCATACCAAACGGGAGACTGACACTCTTTGGGCCGCCGATGAATTGAGCGAGGTAGTTCACCCCGGTACGAAAAGGGAAGCCGGGTTCGTAGCGAACGGTGCGCCCGTTCAAGGTGTAGGACCCGGCGATGGCAGGCAGGGCGGCGGCTTCCTTCGAAACGACACTTACGCGACAGGTCTTCGCGAACTCGCTTCGCTTCACGATCTTAACACCCGGCGGCCAGATGAATTCGACCGCCGTGATTTGTTCAGCGTTCCTGACCAGTCGGATGGCGGCGGCGCTTTGAACTGCGGCAAAGAAAAAGGCGGCCAGCACGAGGCCGGCCACCTTGGCATTGGCAAGTGTCTGCGTCACGGAAGCGGAATCGTTTGCAGCGTGGCACCGTTGTCATCGCTACGGACGACGAGGGCGAGCTTGGCGCTGTATTTGTCGAGCTGATCAATTCCTTGCCACTGCTCAATCGTCTTGTAGGTGACGCCGGCAGTTCCTGAGACTTTTTTCGTGATGGAGTCGATGGCGGCCATGTTGCCGGTATCGACTTTCATGATGCCGCGCGCGCTGTTCGCGATGAGCACGTAATCCTTGCCGCCCTGTTGATAGACAATCATGTCGAGCGGACGATTGCGGTTACCAAGTTCAGCGATGGTCTTCCCCTTGACCTTGCCCATGGGCTTGATGTCGGCGATGGGGAACTGAACCAAAGGTGTGCAGGTATAGGCAGCAAGCACGCTTGGGGTGTCACCAACCTTGAAGGGGACGAAGGTGCGAACGGGGGAGCGGGTTTCAAACCGACCGTGGGCACCGTGAAAAATCTCGACGCTTGAGCCACGATCCACCTTGCCGAAAGGAATCTTGATCGAACGCAGGGTGGAGGCGAATTCCTCATTGGACAGACCAGCCACGAGTAGACGACCGTCGACGTAGGCAATATCGGTAATGGACTCCAGACGGGCGTTATAAGGACCACGACGACCGCGGACTGACTTGTCCGCCGGAGCGTTCGGTAATTTGGCCGCAGACTGTGAATTCTTGGTGGCGACCACACTCAGTTTTCCACCCGCCACGCGGATGATGGCCGGCGTGGCATCGGTGCCGCGACCGCGAGATACGGCCAGGTAGGCGTTCTTGGACACGGGATTCACGGCCAGATCAACGATGAGAATGTCGTCGGCGTTGGCACCTATAAGCGAGGCGATCTTGCTGCCTATCTTTTCGACCTTCACGGCCTTGTCGGCTTTCTTCGCCTTCGCGTCGTCAACCTGGTAGGCGTGAATGGTGGCACCCTTGGGATCGGATACGTAGAGAACGCCTTTGTCGTCAAACGTGATCGGTCCAACGGATTGCAGTTTCGCGGCCTGGGCCGGAGCGATGAATGTGACGGCGACAATCGCGGCGACAAGGGATGCGGGGATGCGTTTCATTAGATGTATGGATAACGGTTCAAGACTGATTCACGACCCCGAAACTGCGCGGTTGGAACACGATCCCGGGAACTCATGGACGACGCCTCAAAATGGGGCAACTGGCAATACTATTTTTCGCCTCAACGAGACATCCCGGGCTAGCGATAGACCACCACGAGCAGGGCAACGGCTTCGCCGCGACCCAAGTTCACAATGGCATGGGGTTGATCAGCCCGGTAGTTGCCGGAGTCACCGCGGTTCAGTTCTTCCGTATCATTGCCGGATTCGACGCGGACTTTGCCGCGTTGCACGGTGAGAAACTCCCGCGTTCCCTCGAAGTGGGCGGCGCTCCGAAGGCTCCCGCCCTCCTTGAGTCTCAGTTCGTAAAACTCGACGTCCTTCTCCAAATCCAAGGGCGAGAGCGTTCTGATGCTGCAGTCCTTATCTGAGCGATAGTGATACATCCGGTCATCCGAACGCACGACCCGGATGGAGGAAGTCGCGGATGGATCCTCGACCAGGTCCGCGAGCGTCATCCCCAAGGCCTGCGCGATCCGGAAAGCCACCGCAATCGTCGGGTTCGCGTTATTGCGCTCGATCTGGCTCAGCATGGATCGGCTCACTCCCGACGCGCCCGCCAGTTGCTCGAGTGACCAGTCGTGAGCTGCCCGAAGTTCCTTCACCCGGGTGCCGAAGCGCACGCTGATTGCCTCATCGGATTCCACCGCCCGCACTGTCTTCTTCTTTTTGGCTGCCATGATGTTCGGTTTATTGAATCTATTTCTTGCATAGTGGAATTCATGTTCCATTATCTTGCACGTGGTTCCATTTTACCGGAATTGCTTTGGAAAGCAACCGGTGAATCGGCCCTCCAAAAATGAAAGCGCTGGTCAAAAGCAAATCTGAACCCGGGCTCTGGCTCGAGGATGTGCCCGAGCCCGAACTCGGGATCAACGATGTGAAGATCCGCATTCACAAGACCGGGATCTGCGGCACGGATCTGCATATCTACAAATGGGACCGCTGGGCTCAGGGTGCGGTACCGGTTCCTCTGGTGGTCGGTCACGAATTTGTCGGCGAAATCGTCGCCGCCGGCTCGAACGTCAGTGACTTCTTCCCGGGCCAGATCGTCAGTGGCGAAGGACATGTCGTCTGTGGTCACTGCCGGAACTGTCTCGCCGGTCGTCGTCATCTTTGCGCGGATACCAAGGGCATCGGGGTCAATCGTCCGGGTGCCTTCGCCGAATACATCGTACTGCCGCAGACGAACGTGTGGGTTCATTCGGAGGGAATCGATCCGGATATCGCCTCGATCTTTGATCCCTTCGGCAACGCGGTTCACACGGCACTCTCGTTCCCAATTCTCGGCGAAGACGTGTTGGTGACCGGTGCGGGTCCGATCGGAATCATGGGCGCGGCGATCGCCCGCTATGCCGGCGCGCGCTACGTCGTCATCACCGATGTGAATCCCTACCGGCTGGATCTGGCCCGCAAGATGGGCGTGACCCTGGCGGTGAATCCGATGGAAAAACCGTTGGCGGATGTCCAACAAGAACTTGGCATGCAGGAAGGTTTTGACGTCGGACTTGAGATGTCCGGCAATCCGGATGCATTCCGTGAGATGCTCTCGAACATGGCCCACGGCGGGAAAGTTGCGCTCTTGGGAATTCCGGAGAAGGAAATGGCGATCGATTGGAATACCGTGATCTTCAACATGCTGACCATCAAGGGCATCTACGGACGCGAGATGTATGACACCTGGTACAAGATGACGGTAATGCTTCAAGGCGGTCTGGATCTGACCCCGGTGATCACCCATCGCTACCACTACAGCGAATTTGAAAAGGGCTTCGAAGTGATGAAGTCCGGTCAATCTGGCAAGGTCGTCCTCAACTGGAACTGAACATCATGTACGGAAAACTCAAGCAACACCTCAGCACGCAGCTCGACGAAATCCGGGAGGCCGGTCTGTTCAAGGGGGAACGCGTCATCTCGACGGCACAGGGAGCGCACATTTCAGTGGCTGAAGGCGCACCGGTATTGAACATGTGTGCCAACAACTATCTCGGGTTGGCCCAACACCCGGACATCATTCGGGCCGCTCATGAGGGACTTGATGCGTGGGGCTATGGACTGGCTTCTGTGCGGTTCATCTGTGGCACCCAGAAGCCGCACAAACAGCTTGAAGACAAGCTCAGCAAATTCCTGGGGATGGAAGACACGATTCTCTATTCGTCCTGTTTCGACGCCAACGGCGGTCTGTTCGAAACCCTGCTATCAAAGGATGACGCGGTCATTTCCGATGAACTGAATCACGCGAGCATCATTGATGGCGTTCGGCTCTGCAAAGCGCAGCGTTTTCGCTACCGCAACAACGACATGGCTGATCTGGAGGCAAAACTGCAGGAAGCTCAGAACGCCAATATCCGCCTGATCGCCACCGACGGAGTTTTCTCAATGGACGGCCACATCGCCGAGCTCGGCGCGATCTGCGACCTCGCGGACAAATACGACGCGCTGGTCATGGTCGATGATTCCCACTCAGTGGGATTCATGGGCAAGACGGGAAGAGGGACGCACGAGCACCATGACGTGATCGAGCGCGTGGACATCCTGACCGGAACTCTGGGCAAGGCATTGGGCGGTGCCAGCGGAGGCTACACGAGCGGACGAAAGGAGATCATCGATTTTCTTCGTCAGCGATCCCGCCCCTATCTGTTTTCCAATACTCTGGCTCCGACAATTGTCGCGGGCTCCATCAAGGCGATCGAACTCCTCACCGGTTCGACTGAGCTACGTGATCGGCTCGAAGCCAACACGCGCTCTTTCCGCGAAGGCATGGAGCGGCTTGGTTTCGATATTCTGCCAGGCCGGCATGCGATCGTGCCAATCATGCTGGGAGACGCCGCGCTGGCTCAGAGGTTCGCAGAAGCCATGCTTGAACGGGGCGTTTATGTGATCGGATTCTCCTTCCCCGTGGTTCCGAAAGGGAAGGCCCGCATCCGCACCCAGATTTCCGCCGCGCATTCGCAAGCTGATCTCGAATTCGCCCTGGAACAATTTGGTGCAGTCAAAACCGAGTTGGGCCTTTAGCAAACTCAAACCTTAGCATGCTGCATCTCATCGAGTTTGGGGCCGTGATTTCATTCGGCCTGTTCGGGATCCTGTTGGCCCGGAAGAATCGTCTGGATTTCATCGGCGTGTTCACCGTCGCCTTCATCACGGCGTTCGCCGGAGGGACACTGCGGGATCTGTTTCTCGACCGGCACCCGCTCTTCTGGATCGCCAACGATCACTACGCGGTCACGGTATTCTGTCTCGCGTTGGGCAGCATTCTGATCCCGGCAAGAGAAGTCCCGGTGGAACGATGGCTGCAATTGCCGGACGCGCTTGGTTTGGGCCTCTTTGCAATTGTCGGGGCAAATCACGCTTTGGAAGCAGGCACTTCATTGTTCATTGCGTCGCTGATGGGTGTCGTGACCGGGACTGCGGGTGGTGCGATCAGCGATGTGATCTGCAATGAAGTCCCCCGTCTGTTCAAGGCCACCCCGCTCTACGCGACCTGCGCTTTCGCCGGCTGTTGGGGTTGCTTCGCAGTTCAACACGCGTTCGGCCGCGGCGATATCGCCCTGCTCGTTGGTATTGTGATCGTGGTGGTGTCCCGCTTGGCAGCGATTCGTTGGAACGTTTGCCTCCCCGAACATCGCGCCGAATCCTGAATCAAGGCCGACCAGCTGCTGTCGATCCACGTGAGTGACAGTACCTCGGATCAATCGCCGGATAGTGCCCGCGTTCGGCTGCGCATCAGCCAGCAAGAGCAGTTTCTACGGCTCAATGATCCGATACAGCCGACTACCGGTCTGTGCTGGCAGAGTATCCTGGAACCGGAACTGGCCATTGGTGAAGATCAATGGATTCGTCAGTGCAAGCCAGTTCGGCAGGTTGCTGGAATATTGCACCTGGAACGGTGGCACGTTACCGGGACTGAAGAGTGTTCCGGCCGATTCCGATACACTGAACGAGAACATCCCCCCGGAGAACTGAGGGGTAGTTATCGTTGGCGGGAATAGCACGCTCAGCGTTACCGGTGCGCTGTCAACGGATCCGGCGGAATTAAACACGCGAACAAAGTAACTCCCGACGTGCTCTGCGGCGGTGCCAACCGTCGAGAGATTCTCGGACTGGGCACCGACATAACCGACAATGTTGGTGAGCTGTACCCCATCCTTAAACCATTGAAACTGCGGATCCGGAATACCGGAGGCGGCGGCGGAAAGGGTCGCCGATCCAGTATTGCGCGCAATCACCGGCACCGGTGCCTGGGTGAGGGTGGGCACTGTCCAGACGGTCAACCGAATCAAACGCGTGTCCCGCGAACCCGCGTCGTTCGAAACCTTGCCTTGGTAGTCCCCGGCGTCGCTCGCCGTCACATTATTCAGAACTAGCGTGGGACTCGTTTGGCCACCGATCACGAAACCGTTCTTCACCCACTGGTATAGAAACGGGGACGTGCCGCCGTGGGTGAACGACATTGTCACATTGGTACCCGCAACCACCGTGATGTCATTGGGCTCAGTGAGAATATTCGGCACCTGGGGTACGACTACGTTCAGATTCGCGACCGCGCTGGTGACAACTCCAAAGATGTTGGAAACGACGACCTGGTAGCCGCCAATATCACCAAGCTGCACATCGAAATCGAAGTACTGTGAAGAATGGGCGCCGGCGATGTTCGTGCCATCCTTGAACCAGCTAAATCCAAGCGGAGCTTGGCCGGCGGTCTGCACCGCAAAGGATGCGACGCGTCCGACATTGGTCGATACGCTCTGCGGCTGCGCAGTGATGCTGGGAAGTACGCTGGTGGGAAAGGTCGTGAGCGTGGCGGCGAAACTGGAGGCGCTGCCAAATGCGTTGGTGACCACCACATGGTAGTTTCCGTTGGCGGCCGCTGACAGGTTGGTCAAGGTCAGTGGATTGTTCGTTCCACCGCTGATCGCCGCGTTGCCCTTGAACCACTGATACGCGAATGGGGTCGATCCAAAGGGAGTGACATTAAACTGCACTCCGAAAGTCTCGATGCCGAACTGGGTCTGCGGATGGGCGACGATGCTTACCGGTTGATTCACAGTCAGCACGGCATTACTGCTGA
>JBLFYM010000011.1:0-75675 GCA_047608975.1 Limisphaerales bacterium
TGGACGAACCGGCGACCAACCAATCGGGGCTGCTCTTGGGGGACATGCCGACCAACGTCACCACCGCATGGAACATTGGATCGGGGCTGCAACCATTGGCCCATGAGGCCATCCAATTGCTTGCCGAGTTACGATTTCTGGATCAGCAGGAGATCGCCCTGCCAGTGATCGGTAAACTGGTGCGGGAGAAGTATGAGTCCGTTGCCTCAAGATTGCGCCCGCAACTCGGTCGATTCGTCGGAGACCTCTTTTCACAACTGCCCGATGATCTGCTGGCGACCGATTCACCGCTAAACGAGGCCCTGCAGAATTCGGTCTCCAACGCCCGGAAACGGACCCGAGACGCAATCACGGCCGATGGCCCGATGGAGATTCAATTCGGAGATTATGACGTTGCGCTGAGTGAAGTCGAATCGTTCATTGAATCCGCCAGCGACCGGCAAAGGCGACAACTGTTCGACGCTGTGTTGGATTGGCCCGACGTCAGTGCCGTCCCGTTGATTTGCAAACTCGGTGATTCTCCCAGAGAACAGGAACGGGCGGAGCTGATTTTGACCCTTCGTTTTGGTGCCCGCAGCAAAGGGGGTTGGGAATCCTGGTCCGAGTGGCTGATGATGCAGGCCCGACTGGGAGCTTCTGAGTCCAATGGCTTTCGCGAATACGCAGCCGAACACGCTGCTTCGATCGTGCTCATGTGGTATGAGGGCGTTTCTGATCGAGACTCCCGATGCGAAAGCGCGCTCCGCTCCCTCGGTGCCGTTGCCCCGGATAAAGCTGAATTCATCGATCGTTGGGCCGAGGAACTTTCGCCAGACGAATGGAACTCCATCGATCCCGATTCGGTGGAGAGGGTGACCGATCGCGAACTTCTCGGCGCGCTCAAGCGCGCGAATGCCACCACGCAAACAGGGCCACCACCGCTTCCCAAAATCGCGGCATCACCTGATCAGGTCACCCAGCCAATCGTTGCTGAACCCGCATCAGAGGAACCGCCCCGGCCATCATTCTGGGATGTGCACGTTCAGCCCGTGCTCAATGAAAACTGGTACGTTTTCGCAGGTATCGCGATGGTCATCGTGGGTGCCTCGCTCCTGGCCTACTACACCTGGGACAAGGCCTGGTGGATTCGCTACACGATCATGCCCGGCCTCTTGGGGGGATTCACCTGGGCCCTGGCCGGTATCGCAAAATGGATTGAACGGAAGGGGGACGGGTTCGGGACCATGGCAGCGACACTCCGCGGTGCCGCGGTCGGACTGTTACCCCTGAATTTCATGGTGGTATCCCTCTTGGCGCGCGATGACACCGTGCCACACCCGGCCTTTATGGCGCTGCTGATGGCCACTGTGTATCTCATCCTTTTTGGTTGGGGATTGTTGAGGTGGTGTTCGGCGGTCGCACCGGAATTGCGCTGGCTGGCAGGGGGAACCATCTTGTTTGTCAACGCGCTCGTGATTGTTGAACCGCTGAATGCCGTTGTTTTCAACTCGGGCGAAGCGGCCGGAGCGCTGAACATCGCATTCGGTTTCTACCTTGGCTTTGTCGCGATCTGCGTGGCCACTGTCAGGTTCGCGCGAACCTGCGTCACCGCCGAGAACGCAGCGGAGAAAACGATTCCGTGGTTTTTTGGTGGAACGATTGCGCTCACGTTTTTTCAGGCTTTCGCGTGGGCTCATGGCATGGCGGAACAGCGGCCGTCCCCCAGTTGCTACAGCATCATGACGATCATGGCCGGTTGGCTGGTGCTGTTCGTCGAGCGGCGCAATATCGAACTGTTCGACCGGAACAAAACCTACCGGACAGAGTCGTTCCTGGGATTCGCTCTCATCTTTCTGGGCATCCTGCTCAGTGCGACGGAACCCATTCTCCGGATCTTCTCGTTCCTCCTCGGTGGTGGGGTCTGGATGTATCAATCCTCGACTCGCAAAGGGGCGATCCATCATTGGATCGGACTCACCCTGTTGGTTCTTGGCGGGGCAGCGTTCGCCACGGTCGAAGGATTCCCGCGTGAGTGGATGGCGGGAGTCGGGGTGGCCATCGGACTCTCATTGGGACTGGCCCGCATCTGCGCCCGAGCGCGCCAGCGGGACTCCTTGGCGGATGCCTGCGCGGGGATGCAGATGATCGTCATGCTCCTGACCGTGGTGGTGGCCGTGCTCGCCCAGTGGCACTACCACACGGCAACTTTCCCCAATGCGATCGCGTTGACGCTAATCGCCGGGCATTTTCTCTACGCGGGTCTTCGGGAGAATCGCCTTACCTGGAGTCACACCGCGATGGTTGTGTTGGCCGTGGCGCTGCCCTATCTCGGATTCGTCGATCTGGAGAAGCACACCCTGCACGGAAACACAATGGTGTTCGGCCTCTCGATTCTTTCCTTCGGTTGGCTGGCCCTGCTGGAGATTCTTTTTCTCCGGTGCCGTGGCACTGATGACCGGCTGGTATTTCCGTTGGGCGTCTCTGTCACCAGGCCCTGGAGAGCACAGGTATGTAACTGTAACCCAGGGTCTGTACCACTTCGGCGTGACCATCGCCATCTGGTGCACGGCCCTGCTGATCCCCGTTCTGCGTGATCCCGCCGTGGCCCTGTTTGCCTTGGCTCTGCCCGCCGTCTACTTCCATATACGGGCTGAACTCGGGTTGCGCTCCGGTCTTCCCGATGCGGTCGGTTACCGGAACTCGGCCGCGGTGATGGGTTTCATGATTCTGGCCCTCTACACGTTCAAGAGCGCTTTTCAGATGCTGTTGTTCCCGGGCAGTCCGATCGACCTTCAGCATTACCACGACAACGCCCCGCTCGTCGTTGTGCTCTCGTTCCTGCTGTTGCGATTGCATGGCTTGGGTGGCAACAGTTGGTTGGCCTTCTATGGCGGACTGGCGTTGATGATCGGCAGCTACTTTCTGCTCACGTGGATACCTGGATTGAGCCCATTCACCCACCACCTGGCTGCCGCCTGGACCGCGATTGGCCTGGGGCATTTCTGGATCGCGGTCAGTGTCAGCCGTTCACCGCTGCGGACCTTTGTTCAACGCCTCGCGCAGCTCGACGATCCGAACTGGTTCGCAGTTCGAAAATCTTGGGGCCTGGTACTGTCGTTCGCAATCCACGGGGCCGTCCTGCCGGCGCTGTTCGATTTCAACGCCCATCCGTTGATGATCGCCCCGCTGCTGATGGGCTTGGCAACGATACTCATAGCGCAAGGTGTTGCCCGCCAGTCCGCAGTTTTCTGTGCGATCGCCGGGGCTGAGCTTCTGATGGCACTTCATGCCGGCTTCCTGGTGGAGAGTTACCTGCCGCGTGAGCAGGTGATCTGGATTCTGATCGCTCTCTGGATCGCGGGCCTGGCACTGCATCAATTCCGGGCCCGCTGGCTTTCCCTGAACGCCATGGGGTATTTCGCCGTCGGCTGTGGTGCAGCGATCGGACTTCACGTCCTATATCATGGTCCCGGTTCGTCAGTCGGTTGGTGGGCGGTTGCCATCGGCACTGTTCTGGCGGCGCTCAACCCGCAAACCGGACGTGAACCCAGATCGTGGGAAGAGCGAGCGTTTGCCGGACTGCTGCTAGCTGCCCCCGGGTGGCTTGTTTTCTTCGGCCTCGTCGATACGAGCGGCGGAGATCAGACCATTGCGACGTTGTTGAGTATCCTGGCACTCTTTGCGACCGGGGCATTCGCCCGTTGGTTTCAACTACGCCAAATGTCCGGCTATCTGGGTCGGGAACGGACCCGGTTTCGTCTGTGGGATCAGACCTGTCACTGGCTGGGCAGCTCGGGACATTTGATCTGCAATGTCGGTAGTGCGATTTCCATGGCGGCCGGTCTTGGCATTCAGTTGCTGCACTATGGCGTGGCCTTCACCGGATTCGAACTGGCGGCCCTGCTTACACTCCAAGCCGGATTGGCCATCGCCTGGTACGATGCCAGTCGTCGCTCTGAATCAACACTCCCATCCTATCTGATGCTGATCTCGACGGCGTTGTTCTTCATCACCATCCGGCGTCACCTGATGCTGACCACCGGATTCTGGAACTACGAACACGATGTCTGGGCGATGTTGGCGGTATCCTTCTGCATCGCGGGTCTCAAACCGGTTTTCGACACTCATCCTAAACGGAACCGGACCTCCATGTTCGGCACGATGATTCTGCTTCCGGTCGTAGCCTGCACCTGGGTGAAGCTCCACAACCTCGGCACGGACGCCGCTCTTCTGGTCGTTGGTCTATATAGTCTGAAGTTCGCCTTTCTTGGCCGCGATAATCGTGAGTCACCCTACAGCGTCATCGCCATCTTCGGATTTGTGGCGTTCGTCCTGATCAGTTTCTGGGGCAAGCTGGAGGTCCGTTACGTCCATGCCTATGTGCTCCCGGTCGGGATCGGCGTCCTCGTGTTGCTACAGATGTTCGGACGTCACATTGACTCGGCAACCCGAACCCGGGTTCGCCTGTTGACCCTGATCGCGATGATCGGAAGCGCCGGCTACTACGCGCTGATCGATGATAGCCACGAGATCATCTTCAATCTCACCCTGATCGGTTTCTGTCTGGTAGCGATGCTGTTCGGGAGTTTCTTCCGGATTCGTCTCTATCTGACCATGGGAATGGCCGGCCTGCTGATCGATCTCGCCTCGATTGTCTTCAAGGTGATGGTGGGTATGGAACGCACATCCCGGATGACGACGATTGGCAGCCTCGTCCTACTGATCGGGGCCGGGCTCGTGTTCGGTGCGATCTACTACAAAACGAACCGCGAATCGCTGACCAAACGCTTGGATGCTCTGCGAAACCGGTTAGGTAGTTGGGAATAGGGTGTTGTGGAAGTGAATTGGGAGACTTCAGCGCCCTACGCAAAGAATACCGATTCCGCAGTTTTTCGAAGCATCCATTGACGGTCGGCTTCAGTGAGGAAATCCAGACGATCACGAATCAGTTCAATCGACGCGCCGTAGGTGTGGCCCTTCTCTGACTGGAAGGGACAGTCAGTTGCCCACATCAACCGCTTTGCGCTGAAGGCATCCCTGAGTTGCCGGATCATGGGGCCCAGATCGGTGTAGGGCGCGGCCTTCTTGCCCAAGGCATAGAACGCGGAGGTTTTCACGTAGGTGTTCTTGAATTTTGACAACGCGAGCAATTGGTCGAGGTCTGGCTGATTCACGGAACCACTGACACCGATACGCGCGAAGTGATCGATGACCACGGGCGTGTCTGGAAACGCGGTGCACATCTTCGCTACATTGGGCAGCGCATCCGGATTCGCGAGGCAGCACATGGCCATTCCCAATTCGGCTCCGGTCTTCCACATCTCCTTCATGCCCGCAGAGGTCGCCCAACCAGCCGAGTTCTCCTTGTTGGTGTAGAGCCGGAATCCGCGGACTCCCCGGGCTGCCAGCGATTGCATCTGGTTGCGCACATCGGGTGAGTTTTCGTCGATGATGGCCACCCCTCCGAACACGCCCGGGTGTTGGCGCATCATGGCGAGCATGTAGGAGTTGTCGTATTTGTAGAAACTCATCTGAATGAGCACGATGCGCGATACCCCCTGCGGGCGGCATTGGGCGAACAGCTCCTCAGGCGTGTAGCTCGGCGGGGCCATCCGCTGCTTGGTGTAACCTTCGGCGAGTGGATACGCCAACGTGTCCGGAGTCCACACATGGACGTGGGCGTCAATCCATCCGAGATCGTAGATCTGACCCGGAGAATGCCAGTGACTCCACTGAGCAGCTCGCTCTTCCGGGGATGTCATTGTTGTGCAACCGGTGGCGACACCGGCGATGGCTGCGGACGAAGCAGTCAGGAACTCTCGGCGGGTGCTGTTCATGTTGATGCAATTCAGCAGTATTCCGTCCGAAAGATCAAACGTGAATTCTGAGCGATGTAGGCGCGAGCGTGAGCGCGCAGATTGCGCGCGTCGGTGGTCTGCTTGCTCACGCTCGCTGTTACACGAATCGGACCTGGCCAATTCCCGGATTGCCTCTCGCATAACTGAGGGCATGATTCCGTTTCCATCAACTTCATGACGAACCTTTGGTACATGCTCGCCCGAACAGCCATTCTCGTGGCCGGGTTATTGGCGCCCTTTCCAAATTCGGCCACGGCCCAATCGGCGGGTTTGGAACTCTTCGAGAAACAGATTCGGCCGCTCCTGGTCGAACATTGTTATGAGTGCCACTCGCAGACGAGCAAGAACCTGAAGGGCGGCCTGCGACTGGACTCGCGGTTGGGATGGGAGCGGGGAGGGGATAGCGGGCGTGTCATCGTCCCGGGGAGACCTGAAGAGAGTCGGCTGATTCGGGCGGTGCGTTATCACGATCAGGATTTCCAGATGCCGCCGCGAAATCGTCTTTCAGCCGGTCAGATCTCAGCTTTGGAACAATGGGTAAAGCTCGGTGCGCCTGATCCAAGAAGTGATGACCTACCTGAAATTGCTCAGGCCACGGGCATGACGATCGAGGAAGGGCGTCAATTCTGGGCGTTCAAGCCGGTCATTGATTCCGTCATTCCCGACCTGGGGAACGCCCGGTCGGTCGCCTCGCCGATTGACTCGTTCATCGGCGCGCGGTTGAGCAAAGTGGGTTTGGCCCCCGCCCCCCGCAGTGATCGGCGAACCCTGATTCGTCGGGCGACGTACGATCTAATCGGTCTCCCGCCCACCAGCGCAGAGGTGCAGGGTTTTCTCGACGATTCATCCACGAACGCGTTTGGCAAAGTGATCGAGCGTCTGTTGGCATCGAAGCACTACGGAGTCCGTTGGGGCCGACACTGGTTGGATGTGGCGCGCTATGCGGATTCCAACGGGCTCGATGAGAACCTCGCGTTCGGAAACGCGTGGCGCTACCGGGATTACGTCATCGACAGCTTTAACGACGACAAACCATTCGACCGGTTTGTGATCGAACAGCTTGCGGGAGATCTTCTTCCCACGGCGAATCAGGAAACCAAGACGGCCACCGGCTTTCTGGCGCTGGGTGCAAAAGTTCTGGCGGAGAAGGATCTGGACAAACTGATGATGGATATCGTCGATGAGCAGATCGACACGGTTGGCAAAGCCTTCCTCGGAATGACGCTTGGCTGCGCCCGGTGTCACGACCACAAGTTCGATCCGATTTCACAGCGGGACTACTACGGTCTGGCGGCCATCTTCAAGAGTACCCATACGATTACCAAGATCACCGGCAGTACGATCAAGTATTGGTATGAACATTCGTTCGCCTCCGAAACGGAACTGAAGGAACTCGCCGAGATCGACAAACAGCTGGCTGCGAAAAAGAGGGCCGCTAGTTCCTACTTAACAGCCGCAACGTTGAAGGCCCGGGGAGAGGCGCGTTTGAAGGCTGCCGAGTATCTCATCGCCTCCGCCTTGTTTGAGTCCAGCGCTTCATTGGCGAAGGTGAAACGGATCGCGAAACCGTTTGGTCTACATCCGCGAATCCTTCATCACTGTCGGCTCCACCTCGAGTATCACCGCAATGATTCCTTCTTCGGTTCCTGGCATACCTTTACCGGTGATACCAATGCGATTGCGCGTTACTATCGTCCGCTTTTCAAGCAGGCGACGAAGGCATTTAAGATCGCCATGAAGAAGGATCCCAAGAACAAGATTCTGGATGATCCTCGGTTGGAACCGGCGCGCGCCGCGCTTTATGATCTGTCGGGATTTCTCGCCGTTCCCCCGAATCCGGAATTTGCCTTCGATCCGGAGACGTTGGCGGAACTCGGGGAACTGCAACAGGCCGCGCGGTTGTTGGAGAGCGGTGCCCCAGACAAGTCGGCGGCAATGGGCGTCTGCGATGGGGAGATTCTGGAATCGCTCCCCATTCACATCCGCGGTGATCACAACAATCTCGGTGAACCGGTGAAGCGTGAATTTCCATCGGTGCTGCGGTGGTCCTCCTCCCGCCCGATTCTGCCGGATGGCCAAAGCGGGCGGCTTCAGCTGGCTGAATGGATCGCGGACAGTCGCAATCCACTCACGGCCCGGGTCTTCGTAAACCGGGTATGGCGCTGGCATTTCGGCCGTGGTCTGGCCGGCACCACCGAGAATTTTGGAGTGCGTGGAGATCGGCCGGAGCATCCGGAACTGCTCGATTGGTTGGCCTATCAATTCATGCGCGCGGGCTGGAGCGTCAAAGAACTGCACCGCCTGATCATGAACTCTTCGGTCTATCAGATGGCGAGCATTCACCCGGCTGCCCAGGCTGCCGCCGATATCGATCCTGGAAATCAGCTGTGGTGGCATTTTGAAAATCAGCGACTGGAGGCCGAACAGATTCGCGACAGCATTCTTGCGGTGTCCGGGTTGTTGGATGACTCGATGGGGGGGAAGACGATTCCCCTACGCAATAAACAATTTGTCTTCAACCACACGTCGAAGGATCACACCGGTTACGAGCGGCGACTCCGCCGGGCGGCTTACCTTCCGGTGGTGCGAAATCACCTGTGCGAGATCTTCCAGCAGTTTGACTATCCTGATCCATCGACTCCGACGGGGAACCGCAACACCACAACCGTTGCGCCCCAGGCGCTGTTGCTCATGAATTCATCCCTTGTGATGAACGCCGCCGCGGCGCTCGCGGAGCAGGTGTTGGAACTTGAGGCCGATGATGATGCTGCCAGGATCGAAGCGGCCTATCAACGGGTCTTTGCGCGCAATTCCACGAAAGGGGAACGTGATCGATCGCTCCATTTCATTTCCGAATCCTCCGGCCAACTGTCCTTCACTGACGCCGTCACGGTCGACAAAGCCGCCAACGATGCGGCCCGCAAAAAGGCGTGGTCCCTGTTTTGTCAAAGTCTGTTGGCCTCCAACGAATTCATTTATCTGAACTGATTTCCGATGTCCGAATTTAACGATCTGATGAATCGCAGGCTGATGCTCCAACGGAGCGCAGTCGGGTTTGGTGGCGTGGCCCTATCCGCCCTGATGGGCGCTCAGCCATCGAATGGAGCAGCGGCTGGACAGAATCCGTTGACGTCGCAGAAACCGATGCTGAAACCCCGGGCCAAGCGGGTGGTGTTTCTCTTCATGAAAGGTGGGCCGTCCCATGTTGATACCTTCGATCCCAAACCTGCCTTGGATCGAGATCACGGGAAGCCGCCCCCATTCGATCTGCCCAAAGTCACCTTCGCCCAACAGGGGAATCTGTTGAAGTCGCCGTGGGAATTTCAACAGCATGGTCAGGGAGGGCTGCCTATCAGCAGTCTGTTTCCCAATGTCGCCCGCTGCGCCGACGAGCTGTGTGTGCTCCGTTCCGTTCACGGTACCAACCCGTCACATGGAGGGGCGCTGCTCAAACTGAATACCGGGAGTGATAATTTTATTCGGCCAAGCATGGGTGCCTGGGTGGTCTATGGATTGGGGACGGAGAACGAGAACCTTCCCGCGTTCCTTACCATCTGTCCCACCCTTGCCCACGGAGGAGTGACGAATTGGGGCGCGCAGTTCCTACCGGCGCATTGTCAAGGGACCCCGATTGGAAATGCCAGTCTGGCGGCCACCCAGGCGACGGTTAAGAACATCCGGAACGAACGGATCGACAGCGGCTCGCAACGACGTCAACTCGATCTGATCGCGGCAATGAATCGGGATCATTTTCAGGCCAGCGGCGCAAATCGCGCATTGCTCGGCCGCATGAATTCATTCGAACTCGCCTATCGCATGCAGACCGCGATGCCGGATGCACAGGATATTTCCGGAGAGTCCAAAGCGACGAAGAATCTGTATGGCATTGACAATCCGGTGACGGAGGATTTTGGCCGGCAATGTCTCATGGCGCGGAGATTTCTGGAACGCGATGTTCGCTTTGTGCAGGTGACGCACAGTGACAGTTACGTGCAGTGGGATCAGCACGGAAATCTTTATCACGGCCACACGAAGAACGCGGCCGAAGTGGACAAGCCGATCGCGGGATTCCTACAGGACCTCAAGTCACGCGGCTTGCTCGAAGATACGCTGGTGATGTGGGGTGGTGAATTCGGGCGCACTCCAACCGCCCAGGGAACCAACGGTCGCGATCATAATCCGCACGGCTTCACAATGTGGTTCGCGGGTGCCGGCGTGAAGGGCGGCACAGCGTATGGATCGACGGACGAATACGGCTACTACGCCCAGGAGAACAAGATGCACGTTCACGACCTCCACGCGACTTTGCTGTACGCGCTGGGGTTGGAACATACCAAACTCACCTTTCGTCACGCTGGTCGCGATTATCGGTTGACGGATGTTCACGGCACCGCCGTCACGGAGATATTTGCGTAAAAGCTCGTAGCTGGTCGCGGTCCGCTGAGGCCATGCAACGGCGGATGCGCTTGCTGGAGGGAATCGCGAGGGGCGAACGGGCGATCGATGAGGATCGGGTTGTCACTCATGCGGCGGCCAAGAAGCGGATGAAACGATGGCTCAGTTGATATGGACCGAGCCCGCATCGGCGGATCTGGACGCCATTGCGGATTACCTCGCACTGGATGACGAGGAGGCGGCAAAACGGTTGGTCGCCAAAATTTTCCGGCAGGTGGAGCAATTGCTCGACCATCCCGAAAGCGGATCAGTCCCGACGGAGTTACGTCCGGACAAATCGTACCGACAGATCGTACCGACAGATCGTACCGACAGATCGTCGAACCACCCTGTCGGGTATGCTATCGGGTATGCTATCGGGTATGCTATCGGGTGCGCGGAAAGAAGATCTTCATTGTGCACGTCATGCGTGGGGAGATTTTGCTCAAAAGGGGCTGGCTGAAAATAAAGTCGTCGGACGGGCGTGGCTCATGCCAAGGAAGCCCCTGCGCCGATCGAGCCCGGCGAGATCTACAACCGTGAACTTACGGACAAAGATCACCGTCAGGCCCTCCACGGGTGAAACCAGCCCTAGCGTTGGGTGAGGCATCAGACTGGTGCTGGGGCGAATCTTCTCATCCGGATTGGGATAAAGTCGAATCATCCCGAATTATCTCAAATCAGGTCGAATACCCTCTCTTTTGACCGACTTTTGGCCGCTCGAATCTCTACAAAGTCGCTCGTTGTAGAATTCGGAATTCCGGCTGGCGGACCAGCCAGGCCGATTCAATGTCCAGTTCCAGCGTGGGAGTCAGTCGTCCAAGTGATCTTGGCTAACTCGGTTAGCGCTTCGGCATCTCAAGCGTCAGCGTCGACGCCCCCATGAGCACCACAAAGTGCGTCCATTGGAATTGCTCCCTTCGACTCGTGGCTACTTGAGCTACGTAGACCATGAACTTGTTGAACTTACCCAGACCGTGCTCAGTTGTAATACCTTTGACCAGCGCAATGGCTTCGCCGCTCGGTTTGTCCAAATCATCAGCCCCTGCGCCCTCAACGGAAATTTGCCATATGGCAAATTTGGAAACGATGCCGTAGAGCGAACTGAAAGGGCCCGTAGTTATACAACTCCTCACTTGCACCGGAATGAATGACCCGCGGAGTTAAGTGATGTCATCTCCACCATGAAGCTAGGAGTATTTCCCTGTTGATCTGTTACAAACTCGGCGCTTCTGGCTCCGTCCAGAAGCGTTCGGCCGCAGTTCTCCTGAAACACAAAGACCGCAAGGTCAGTTGGGAAGCCAAAAAAGAATCCATCCTCAAGAACCTTGAGTCGTTGGGGTAGCGACGGGCTTTGGCCGTAGATTACGGCACTGCATTCCGCCACACTTCAGGGCCCCAAAGGACGCCGCTATGGTAATCGCAAGCGGAAAAACCGACGATTCCCGGTCGGGCTGATTATTGCTTTCAACTGATTGCCCTCGGCTTGGAAGGTGACGGCCTCAGAGTTCCACGCCGCGGCATCAAATTGCCCGCGACCATCGAGATTAAATCCGGTGGCGGCACCGTCCCAGCGGATGACGACGTTGCCGCCTTCCCGGGTGATCTTGAGCAGCGGCGGCGCGGGACGGAGCGTCGCCGGCACGCCCTCGAGAATGGTGCCGCCGGCTCCGACAGCCAGAAATCGGGTATTCAGATAGCGCACACGCCAGAGGCTCGAGCCACCGGTGGCCAAGCCCAGAAACTCCCAGCTGTCACCGTCCCCTGAGCGATACACCCCACCAGCGATGTCGGTGGCCACAAAGATGCCGGCGCCACCGGTGACTTGCGTTAGCTCGACGGCATTCGTGCTGGCGAGTCGGAGCGTCCAATTGCTCCCGTCGCTCGACGTGAGAATCACGCCGCGAGCGGATGAACCGTGACCGCGATCGTTGAACGCACTGCCTCCCACGGCCACGAAACGACCGTTGCTGTAGTCGATACCCCAGATCGGATCCGGACTGGGTGTCAGGTTGGGTGTCCAGGTCTGGCCGTCGGTGGAGGTCATCACGTAGGCGTCTCGGGAAGATCCGGGTTGGCCAATGAATGTTTCCTGGGCCGTGGCGGCGAACACGCCATTGCCGAACGTCACGGAACCCATCCAGACCGGCGGATCCTCCGGTGTCGCGTGCTCGGTCCACGTGACCCCGTCGGTGGACACCAGCGAGGCGCCGTTGCCCGTGTCCAGAGTCCAACCGGGGACGACAAAGCGCCCGTTTCCGTAGGCTATGCCATTCACAACCTTGTTGGTGCTCATATAGCGTATCTGCCAATTCACCCCGTTCCCAGAGGTCAATATCTGACCGCCAGCGGGCCCGGTTCCCACGGCAACAAACTGTCCATTGGCATATTCGACTTCGTAGAGCGGGTCTCCATTCCCGGCGACCCGCCGGGTCCAATTCACTCGATCACCGGAAGTCAGCACGCCGTCTTCACCCACGGCCACGTAAATGCCGCTGCCCAGAGCGACATCGTAAATGGGTCGGACACAGGAGCCCTTCAGCACCTGCCAATCCGCGGCTGTCGTGGTCGATAGAATCACCGAGGTGGCGGCCCCTTGTGCGCCATTGGGAAATAATCCTCCCACCACCACAAAATCGTTCCTACCGGCCAACCAGCGGACGTGCCAGAGATCGTCGGGAACCGGCGAGGTCGACTGCGTCCAAGTGGACCCATTGGCGGAGGACCAGACAGTGCCACCCTGACCAACGGTGACAAATCGGTTGTTGCCGTAGGCCACGCGGAACAAAACCGCTCCGGTCTGGCTCACGCGTTGCGTCCAGGTTTGACCGTCTGGTGAGGTCACGATCGCTCCACTGGAAAAGAAATCTCCGCCGACGGCGGCAAAGGTGCCATTGCCATGAGTGATTCCGAAAAGTGGCGGGGTGTTCGCAAGGGCGTTACGCTGCCAGGATTGGCCATCCGTGGAGGTATAGATGAATCCCGCTGCCGGCTGAAAAGTGGAACCCACCGCGACGAATTGACCGTTCCCGAAGGCCACCGCGTTCGCCCCTTCACCCGCGTTGGAATTGATCTGGTTGCGCGTCCAATTGATGCCGTCCGTGGAGGTCGCGGAGAACGGACCGCCTCCTTCTGCCCCTTCGCCCACTACCACGAAGCGGCCGTTGGCATGCACGATCGAATAGCCCCGGTCGTTGGAGAACACCTGTCGCTGCACCCAGTTCAGTCCGTCGGTCGACGTCATGATCCGGGTGACATTGGTTGACACCGAATAATCCGTTCCCACCGCGACAAATAATCCCGCCCCATAAACCACTTCAATCCACGAAGCAAACACACCCGGCAAAACCCGTTGCCATCCGCTGCCGGATGTCTGTCGCATCACCAATCCGGCTTCCCCCACGGCCACCAGCGCCCCGTTGCCTTCGGCCACGTCGAACACCGGAAGATTCATGCCATCCATTACCACATTCCAAAAACTGCCGTTGGCGGTCGTATAGATGGAAGGCACGCCCGACCCGCTACTATGCGATTCACCCACGACGACAAAACTGCCACCGATGTGAGCCACGCCATAGAGCGGATCGGTGAAGGGTTTGACATGGGACGTCCAGCTTGCGCCGTCGGCAGAAGTGATCACGCTGCCACCTGAACCCACCGCCAGGAATCCGTTCGGGCCACCCGCCACGGCGTTGAGATGACCAGCCGTCGTACTCCGTTGCGTCCAGGTTTGACCGTCTGGTGAGGTCACGATCGCTCCACTGGAAAAGAAATCTCCGCCGACGGCCACAAACTGACCATGCGCGTAGACCAGCCCGAGCAACAAACCCGGAGCCGTGATGGACTGTTGTGTCCAAGCGCTGCCATCAGCAGAGACCCACGCGGAACTGCTCCCGTCTTGTCCGACGGCGACAAAGCCATTGGGACCGGTGGCAATGGAATTGACCACCGCCCCCATCCCACCGAGGGATTGGCGAGTCCATTCCACCCCATTGGGAGAGGTGTAGACAGTGGCTTCCCCGAACAACCCGCCCGTTCCCGCAGCGACAAACTGTCCATGGCCAAAGGCAATGTCGTTGATAAAATCTCCCGGTAATGCGTATCGCCGATCCCAGTGGATGCCGTTGCGCGAAGTCGTCACGAAGCCAACACTGCCAGACGCAGTAGAGGATACTCCCACCGCCACGAACATGTTCTGCGCATACACGACCGCGTGGAAATGCCCCTCACCGCTGAATTGCCGCTGCCAGGTCACACCGTCCAGCGAGCGCAAAACCGTCCCGCCTCCGCCCACGGCCACGTAGACGCCGTTGCCCTTCGTCACATCAACGAGCGGTCCGCCTGCCCCCGATTTGATGAAGGTCGGCTCCAACACCTGGCTGCCGGGATCGCCGGCGTGCAGTTGCGGATACTCAAAAGTAAAAGTGCCGGTCTGAGCCTCGGACGCATTGGTCGTGCTGAAGATCAGGAAACTGCCGGAAACAGCGGAATCGAAGAACAACTTGAACGCGGTGGATGGCCCGGTTTCCGAATCATTCATGCTGAACTCGGCTCCCGAATCGGAATTCTTGGTGTATGTCGAGGTACCCGAACTGGATACGACGTTTCCGAAAAGTGCCTCGTTGGTATAAGTGTTGTCCGCCCTGGGCTGAAAGCGGGTCGAACCCGAATTGGCAAACTGCCCCGTTCCTTCGGTGATCGTAGTCGTCACAATAGTACCGGCGATATTCGCAGGTGAAATCCCTCGGCGCGCAACGAAGTATCCCTGTTGGATGGCTCCCGGCACACTGGGCAGGGACAGCGAGAAGATCCCCTGCCGCGGAGAACTGAAAACCAGTTGGTTGTCCGCCCCGGCCCCGATTCCCGAATCAACGAAGCTCAGCGTGGCCGTGGTCGCCGACTGCTTGGAGTAGGTATACGTACCCACGCCGCCCTCCGTATCGCCGCTGATCCTCACCACCGCGTACGAATTGTCCGCCCCGGAAGGCAGAAACCGATACTCCCCGCTCGTCGCAAACGGAGCCGTCGCATTGGTAATCGTGACGACTATTGTGTAACCGCCGAAGGAGTCCAGCGCTTGCGCTTCGGCCTGATGGGAAAGAATTAACGACGCCAGAACGGCTGCGGAAAACGCGCACATCCGACGTCCCATAGAATTAATTACAGATTTGGTCATTGTGGGATCAATGCAATGTACTCGTATAAAGCCCCCCCCCCGAAAACGACAAGCCAATTCTGTATGCACTGGATGCGACCTCCTTAAATAGATCAGGCCGTCTTATTCTCGACGAGGTTTGTTCATCGCCAGAATGGCATCAACCTGAAGTTTACAAGTGTCCCAAACCGATGAGATAGTGTCCCAAGCCAGATGGGATTTCTCAGGGGCGACTGTGCGCACCGGAGATACTTTGTCATGGGGCCGCATTTGGAGTCCTCCGCGACGCGCGAAATAGCGGGCGAAGCGGATTGAAACAGAATCATTATTACAGAATCATCATGACTCATGATTCGAAACACTTTCATTCGCTCCGGGAGACGACTCGCTGCGGCCGGGCTTCTGATACTGCTCACTTCGCCGCTTGGTGCGAAAGAGCCGATCGTCGATGTCTACGTAAGCACGGGCGATAATCATTTCCTCGGCTCTTCGTTGCCAATTGATTCGCCGGCGAGCATTGAGGCGACCTTTGATCTCTTCCGTGATGTGCAGCATGCCCGGCGGATTTACTGGCGGGGATTGGAGGCATCCAGCTGGCTTGAGACGATGCATGCGCGGCCGGAGAATCCCCGGTACTACTCCTTCTGGAAATGGCTCGAGGAGTTGTACGAAACGGTAAGCCCGGACACGCTCGCGGTGAACGCAGCTCATGCGCGCGGCATGGAAATCTGGGGGATGGGGTCGCTCTGGGACTGGGGCGGCCCCGCGGACACACCCGGATTCGGCGACTACCCGTTCACGTTCGAATCGAAGCTCAAACTGGAGCATCCCGAATGGGCGCCGGTGGACAAGCACGGGGCGCGTCGCCAAGGCGGCCCGATCGAGTTGGCGTATCCAGAGGCGCGCAAAGCGCTGGTTGATCTGACCGTGCGGCAGACGTTGAAGGCGGGTTACGACGGCGTCGCTTTGCTGACTTATGTGGAAAACTACTCGCTGCGATTCGAGGACGAGTTCGGCTACAGCGATCCGATCGTCGAAGAATTCCAGCGCCAGCACCGGATCGACATCCGAACCGAACCTTTCCGTCGCGGGGCTTCACGGGAAGATTGGCTCCGGTTGCGAGGCAGTTACGTCACGTCCTTCCTACGCGAGTTGAGAACAGAACTCACAAAACATAAGATCAAACTGGGGATGGTGGTGAACTCGGATTCGCCGCGGCTGCCACAGTCTTGGAATGTGCCGGAACTCATGATCACCGCCGGGAGTCAGCATATGGATGTGGATACCTGGGTTCGGGAAGGGCTCGTCGATGAACTGCTGATCTACGGTAACAACAGCGGGCAGTCGCAGTTCAAGGCGCTGGAAGATCTTCAGTTTCTGGCGCGGGGAACGGAAACCTCGGTGAGTGTGATCACCTCCGGCCCGTTTCGCGCCGGCTGGAAGCCGTTTCAGGAAAAAGGCCTGCCGACGATTCTCGCGGTCAGTGATGACGTGCAGCACCTCGCGCGCGGATTCATTCCTGAACAGACAGCGGACGCATTGAGTTCGAGTGAGCTTCCACGGCGGCTTAGGGCATTGCAGCAGATCGTCGATGGAGGGCTGAAGGTTGGTATCGAAACGCTGATGCCGCTGGCCGGGTCGCCCCATTTGATCGAGCGACGCCTCGCCTTGCAGGCTCTCGGAAAATCGAAAGATCCTGCGGCGGTGCCCGTGATCGAAAAAGGCCTGACCGATCCCGAGAACGGCGTCCGCTGTGTGGCCGCCCTGGCCTTATCGCACAATCATGGAGCCGGTTCCGCGAAGGTGCTGTTCGAAGCGGTGGAGCAGCACGGCAATCACATGCTTCGCGAATGCGCCATCATCGCGCTGCGCCGCCTGCAACCTTCGCCCGTCGCAGAGTTATCCACCGCCGCTCTGACCGCACCCAACGCTCGCGTCCGCGAGGCCGCGATGCGGTCGCTAATGCCAAACGCGACTAAGGTGATGCTGCCGACGTTTCAGGCTGGCCTGAAGGACACGAAACGTTTTCCGCGCTTCGCCGCCGCGGAAGCGCTTGGCAATATTCGCAAGAGTCCGAAGTCCACCGGCATTCTGATCGAGACCTTGAATCATAGAGACGTCGTCGTCGCCAATCGCGCAGCGGTTTCGCTCGGACGAGTGGTCTCGCGAAATGAGCGCGAACTAAAGGCGTTGCGTCCCCGGATTCTTGAATCGCTGCTCGCGGCCTTTCGACGTCACACCGACTCCGGCCTCGCCGATGCCGAATGGGGCTGGCGGGTGGTCGGCAACGCGATTCTCGAGTTCGGTGACGAAGGCGCGGATGCGCTGCGGGAGATGCGCGATCATTCGGACAATCCCCGTCTCGCAGAACTGGCCTGGCGCGTTGTCGATCTGACCCAGCGGATGAAGACCTTCAGCGAAGTGACTCCTGAACAGAACGAAGCGGCGATGGCCCGGCGTCCGGGGAACCTGACGACCCGCTCATCCGACCTGCGGGTGGATCCGGCCACCGGAAAGGATTCCAACGATGGCCGCAACCAACCGGTCAAGACCATCGCCCGCGCCATCAAGCTCGCGCAGCCGGGCGACACCATCCATCTCGCACCGGGCGTCTATTACGAGAGTGCCGACCTCACCCATAAACATGGGCTGCCGGGAAAACCAATCACCCTCGACGGTCACGGCGCGGTGCTCGACGGCAGCGAGCCGGTGACGAGTGCGAAATGGGAACAGGTCGCGCCCGATCTTTATCGGCGAAGCAATCTGTACAAACGGACCGACGACGCCCTCGTGGCCCGCTGGTTCCTGCTCTGGAACGGGAAGATGCAGCGCATGGGCCGTTGCTCAAAAGGTCCGAGCGAAGCGCTGAAGGCACCGGCCGATCTCCTGCCTGGAGAGTGGACCTATGTGAAGGCCGAGGATGCCTTTTACCTGAAGCTCACGTCTGGTCAGGATCTCGACGGTGCCAACATTCGTTATCCTGCTCGGAGCAACGCCATCGTCGAAAGCATTGCCGGCTCGTGGCTCACCGTCCGCAATATCACCGGAACGCACGTCTACAACGACGGCTTCAACATTCACGGCGCGCAGCGGCACCTGATCTTCGAAAACATCGCGGCGATCGAATGCGGTGATGACGGATTCAGTGCGCACGAAGATGTCGATTGTCAGATTGATGGCTTTGTCAGTATCCGAAACGCCACCGGACTCTGCGACACCGGCACCAGCCAGACGCACTACCGAAACGTTTTCATCAGGGACTGCGACGGCTTTGACCTCTACTTCATCGGGCTGAAGCACTCGATCGAGAATGCCGTGATCGAAAGCAGCGCCGCGCGAAGCTTCTGGGTCGATGGCAATCAGCTCACGGATGGCCAACGTTGCGAGGTCAGGTTGAGGAACGTCCTTATCCGTCGCGTCGCAGATTCGCCGCAGGAACTTCGGATCAGCCGCGGCGGATTTCTCTTTGCCGATCACTGCACCTTCGAAGGCATCAATGTCATGCTCACTCCCAGCGGCGGGGTCGATTTTCAGAACTGCGTCTTCCGGGGTGGCGACGCGAAACCGGACGCGTTGATTTTTCCGAATGCGATCTGGCAAGGGAGCGGCAATGTCTACGATTTCAGAAGCCTGCGCGTGGCCCAGACCAGCTTCACCCGCAAGACCTTTGCCGGATTCCAAAAGCTCATCGGCAGCGAGACCGACTCACGTTGGGCGGATGCAGGCACCGCACCTGACAGCATCGGCGTCGATGAATCCTTGCTACCCGAACCACCTCGGCCTTAGAACGTTTCCCATCAATCCGTTTGTCCGACCTTGCTTGCCCGACATCGATTATGAATCTCTGTGTGAAGAAACTGTTATGCCCGATCTTCGGTGCCCTCCTACTTCTGCCAGCAGCTGGGGTGATGACCGGCCGGGCCGACGAGGATGGAAGGGCGCTGCCGTTCGATCCCGCGAAGATCAGTCGTCTCAGTCTTGATGGAATTCCGCGATCGCTTTCGATCCGCCAAGGGGCCGATGTCTGGCTCGGATACGAATTGGAAAAGGCGGTGGTGTCCAAGGTCTGGCAGGCACCCAAAGGGAAGTCTGGATTGGTCGTCAAAGGCTTCAAGGCCCGCTCGGCAGGGACGGCCTGGTTCGAGAATAAGACGGACGAAGTTTGGCAACTGAGAGCCGCGGGGAAAGCGGTTCCCCTCACGGTTCGCTATCTCGGGTGCACCCAGCTCAAGGGATACTTCGAACTCCGCTGGGAACTGGGCCATTCCGATCGGACGGTCAGACTGACTGAACGCATCCCAACCGCTCCCGCGAACGATTCGGGCCGGGCGTATCGTGAATTGCGCGTTGATTCTCTGAAAGCGGGTGGGGCACTGGTGTTGTCTCCGGCCTACCGCGACGCATGGGTTCTGACCGGCCCGGCCGGCAAACCCGTGAAAACGCTGACCGGCTCGGCTTGGCATCGACTCTCCCTACCATGAACCAACGGATCGCGAATTTTGTTTTTTCTCTCCTCGTCGGGCTGACCGCCGTTGATGGATTCTCTGCGGAGGCTCCGAATGCCCTCGATCTCCCGGCGACCCAGATCTTCTCCAAAGGACCCAACGGGTATCAGGACGATGTCCTGGAGATTACCCGGGGACGAGGTGCGATCATCGGTTGGTATCTCCAGGCGAAGCAGGAAGAGGATGTTCGCGTAAGCATCGAATATTCCTGTGCCTCGCCATTGAATCAGGCCTATCAACTTTCGTTCGATGGCCAGGATCGGTTCTGGAACGTAATGCCTACTGAAGGGAAGGCATTTTCGCGTGCCGAGTTGGGCGTTTTTCGCATGCGGGCAGGTGTGCCAATCCTGGTATTGTTGGTGCCTCCCTCGGGCACGAAATACCAACACCCCCTGCGTTTTCGGAAACTGATCGTTGAGAGCGCCACGCCGGGGAACCTGTCGCGAGTGCCAACCCCGACGGCGCCTGCCGCCCCGGCTGCCACCCCCGGATTTGGCAGCAAACTGTTGGCATTGCACCCGGCGCTTGCGGCTTTGGATCTCCGCGACGAGGCGCTGACCTTGCGCATCAGCGGGATGAAAATGAGGGGGCCGAACGAACTGATTTTCACGACCTGGGATGGCGATCTCTACTCGCTCGATCTCACTGCGATTCCCGAATCGGGGCCACCGCCGTATCGGCGGATCGCGCGCGGCCTCTCCGAGCCGATGGGGTTGGCCGTGTCGGCCGGGCGCATTTTTGTCACGGAGAAGAACGACGTCACGGAACTGCTGGACGAAGATGGCGACGGCCTGTTCGAAACGTACCGCTGTGTTTCTCACAACTGGCCCAGCTCGATGGATTACCACGAATACCTATTCGGTGCTGTGGTGAAGGAGGATCACCTCTATTTCTGTGCCAGCGTGGGAATGGCGCGGCGCGGCATTGACAACTTCCAGGCACCCCGACGGGGAAGCGTCATCAAGGTTCATATTGATACCGGAGCAACCGAGATTGTCGCCGGTGGGTTGCGCACCCCGGACGGAATCGGGATGGCCGCCGATGGTGGTATCCTCGTCACTGACAATCAGGGTGAGTGGTTGCCGGCCAACAAGCTCATTCAGGTAGAACAGGATGGATTTTACCAGTTCCGCAGCACCGCACCGTGGCATCCTCTGGATGTTCCGGAAGCGACGGCACCGGCCGTGTGGCTGCCGCATGGTGAGATTGCCCTCTCGCCGACTGAGCCCTTTGTGATCCCCTCCACTTGGGGGCCGTATGCCGGTCAGGTGCTCATTGGCGATGAGAGTTTTGGTGGGTTGCAGCGTGCCTTTCTGGAGCGGGTGGACGGCGTCACCCAGGGCGCTGCCTTCCATTTTTCACAGGGCTTTCGGCACCGCTTTCATCGGTTCGCGCTTACTCCGCGAGGAGAACTCTATGCGGGAGGCATTGCCCGGGGAGGTGATCAGGAAGCGATTCATCGCGTGAGCGGTCTCACCCGTCTCCGCTACACCGGCAAAGATGTCTTTGAACCGCTCGCCGCGCGTCTCCGTTCCAATGGACTCGAAATTGAATTCACCCAACCGCTGGCGAAGGGCATCGGTTGGCATCCCGCCGCCTATCACGTGACGCAGTGGGGCTATCAGGCGACCCAGACCTACGGAGGGCAAAAAGTTCGGCACCGTCGCGCCGGAGTGCGTTCGGCCACTGTGTCGGCTGATCGCCACCGGGTTTTCCTGGAGTTGGCTGAAATAGTCCGCGGTGAAGTCATTCACGTGCGCCTTTCAAACTCGTTTTCTTCCGAAGACGAACAGCCGCTCTGGGCGGGCGAACTGTGGTATACCGTCAATCGCATTCCCGCCCACGCACCGGGTGAGGTGAAACCGGCACCGCCCGCCGCCCTGCTGGAAGCCAAATCGTTTTTCCGCTATACGAAAGGAGATCCCGGACAGGTTCTGTTCCAAAGCTACTGCACCGCCTGCCACAGCCTGGACGGGACGAAATTGGTGGGGCCGAGCCTGCAAGGTCTGTCCGGATCGCAATCCAAAGTGAGGGATCCCGCCAGCGGCAAAATCCGTACGGTGGCAGCCACTGCCGACTACCTTCGCCAGTCCATCATGGACCCCAATGCACTTCTGGTTGACGGCTATGCCGAGAATCTTATGCCGCCCATTGGCTCCATCCTCACAGAGGCACAGATCGACGCCTTGGTGAACTACCTCGTCAAAGCCTCCAAGACCCCATAGGTGTCACGGCTTCATGTGCCATCCGATCACGCCTATGAAATCCCTGATACTTCATCTGAACGCAGCTTGAATTGCGATGCCATGAATCTGAACCATCCGCGATTACCTCTGCCCAGTCCCTTGCTCGTCTGGTTTCTCATTATTGTCTGCACATCGGTCGTGTATGCGGGTGCGTCGAGACCGAATGTCGTTCTGATTTACACCGACGATCACGCGCAGTGGGCGCTCGGCAGTCACGGGAACAAGGAGGTCCACACACCTCACATGGATCGGCTCGCGGCAGATGGAATGCGATTTACGCGGGGTTTTACCAAGGCAGTCTGCTCGCCGTCACGGGCCATGCTATTGACCGGCCTCTACAGCCATCGGGTCGGGATTCCGGATTTCATCCCGCATGGCAATCCGGTGGTTTCCGGGAATGGGCTTCCGCCGGGGACGCCGACGATCGCCAGCGTGCTTAAGCAGGCCGGGTATCGCACCGGACTGATCGGCAAGTGGCATCTTGGGTACGGCGAGAAGTATTACCCGCAGAGATTCGGGTTCGATGTCGCCGAGGGCTTTCGCTACATCCCACCGGGCAAGGAGATTGGAAAAGTCTGGAAGATCCCGTTTCTGGTGGATGGCAAAGAGGTGCCGCGATTCCGCTACGAGAAGCAGCACACGGATATCCTGGCCGACCGCGCGATCAACTTCATTGAGAAGCGTGGCGACCAACCCTTCTTTCTCTATCTGAGTATTTACCTGCCACACCTGCCCTGGGAAGCGGTGCCCGACGAGGACCGCGCGCATTATGAGGGGAAGAAACTCAGCGTTCCCGATCTCGGCAAGTATCCCAAAGCGTCCATGGGGGAGAACGAACTTCGCGAACTGATGCGTTCGTATTATGCGAACATCACCTGCGCCGATCGAAACATCGGACGCGTGCTTGCCGCGCTCGACTCGCTCGGTTTGACAAAGGATACGCTGGTCTTTTTCATCGGCGACAACGGCTTCAATGTCGGCCAACACGGATTGCTAGGAAAGGGCAACGCACTGATCCTCGGCACGAAAGATCGGAAGCCAAACATGTTTGACCATTCAGTACTCGTGCCCTTTATCGCGAGGTGGCCCGGAGTGATCAAAGCGGGTTCGGTCAGCGACGCGATGGTAGCGACGATTGATGTGCTTCCCACGTTGATTGAGATCACCGGGGCCAGAGCACGTTTGCAACTCGATGGAAGAAGCATGCTGCCGATCCTCAAGCGCGAACGCGGCACCCCGTGGCGGGATGCGTGGTTCGACACATACGACATGACGTACCTCAAAGAGGATCACATGCGGATGATCCGAACTGATGATTGGAAACTGGTGTTCCACTTCGATGCGGCTGGCAAACCATTGCCGCACCGAGGGCACGAACTCTTCAACTTGTCGGCAGATCCCGGAGAGTCGAAGAATCAGTACGGTAACGATGATCTTGGCCGGGTCAGGCGAAATCTTGAAGCGCGGCTCCGCGAATGGATTGCGGAGTACAACGTGCGGTAGTCAGCTCAACCTACGAATCAGTTGCCGACGAACGACGACTAACAATGCAGCGGACAAATGAAGCTTATGAAACAATCCCTCTCTTATCTCTATTTCGCCGTCTTGGTGTCCCTTTCCGCTTCAGCAGTTGCCGGAGTCTCCGTCGATGGCGGTCCTGAGACGGATGAGGCGGTCTTCTTTTCCTTCGATGATCACGCGATTCCGTGGCGCAACAATCTCTACGTCACGCCCGTCACCGCCACGAAGCATCCGGCCAATCCGGTGCTCCGTCGCGGTCCCAAAGGCGCGCCCGATCATGGGCACGCCATCCTCTACGGCACGGTCATGAAACACGGTGACAAGTTCCGGATGTGGTACCTCGGCATGTTCGAGACCGATCTCAAATCGGGTCAGGCGCCCGGTTGGTGGCGGCCGATGTGTTACGCCGAGAGCGATGACGGCGTCACTTGGACGAAGCCGCAGCTTGGGTTGGTCGAGTTCAATGGAAACAAGCAGAACAACATCTGCCTGATCGAGTCGGAGGTCCCCTCGTTGGCCAAGGTAAATGACTTTCTGAGTGTTCTTCACGAACCCGACGACCCCGATCCGACGCGCCGCTACAAGTGCGTCTATATCGCCCATCCCGAGTTCAAAGACGTGCGGGGCGGTCGCAGCAAGATCGGCCCCGACGAGCGGCGTTGGGGCGCTTTCATCGCCGCCACCAGTTCCGATGGTTTGAGTTGGAATGTCGTCGGTGACCGTCCGATGAACGCGGGCGACGAACGTTTCGAAGTCTCTGGCATCTATAAGTTCGGCAACTTCTACTACGCGCCGGGCCAGCTCATTTCGCCGTGGATGTGGCGTATGGATGGGAGCCACGTCGGACGCGCCACGCGCACCTACCGTTCGCCGGATTTCGATCACTGGTCCGATGTGAAAGCGCTGGCTTTGGCGCGACCGGGGCAGCTCACGTCGACGCCCGTCAAAGGTCAGCAAGGCCACATGGGAGCCGGTCTGTGGCATCGCGGGAATGTCATTGTGGGGTTGAACGGTCTGTGGCAGGACGCGCCGGAGAAACCGAAGGACGGGAAGTATTGGAACCAAGGCGTGAGAGTCGATCTCGGCCTTGTCGTGAGCAACAACGGCATCCATTTTCGCGAACCGATTCCTGACCACAAAGTCATCGCCCGCGGTGAAACGGGCGAATGGGACGACATCGCCCTGTTGCAGGGACACGCCTTCGTCAATGAAGGCGATCGGACCCTGATCTGGTATTCCCACTGGGACACCGGCGGAAAACTGAAGGACATGGAAATCGGCCTCGCCACTCTGCGGCGCGACGGCTTCGGATATCTCTCGCGAAAGATTGCGGACTCGGCGGCCGATTTCGAAACCGCGCACTTCGAATCAACCGCACCCGCCAAAGTTTTCGTGAACGCCGAAGGCCTTTCCCCGAACACCCCGCTCACGGTTCAACTCGTTGACGAATTCGCCCGCCCGGTTACGGGTGCGTCCGCCAAAGTCACCACCTCGGGAACCCGGGTCGAAGTCGCGCTCAAGAAGCCGATTCCCGCCGGGAAATCCTTTGCGCTGCGAGTCACGCTTCCCGATTCTGGTGACGCCAAGATCTACGCAATCTACGTGAGCCAATGACAATGAAACCCCGCATTATTCTGACGGCAATCTTTCTGATCACTCTTCTGCCGGCACTCTTTGCCCAAAGCGGCGACATCGCTGCGGCGCTCGAGCGAATGCCCAAGCCGTGGAAGACGAAGGCCAATCGATTCACCTTTGAGGAATATGACGCCACCCTTCACTACTGGCAGAAGAAGCATTCCAAATTATTCGCCCTCTCCGAAAGGGCCCGCAGTGGCGACGGCTATCCGGTCTATCTCATTGATCTGACCGATCAGACGGTTGCCGACGACGACAAACAGCGCGTGCTCATCACCGGCCTTCACGCCGGTCCCGAACGAACGGGAACGACGACCATTCTCCGACTCATCGAATGGCTGCTGAGCGATGATGCGGAAGCGCGGGAGATTCTCAGGAAGCAGCGAATCCTGCTGATGCCGATCATGAATCCGCATGGGTTCTTTCCCAGCGAAACCCATGGGAACGCCGCGGGCCTGCCGATCTATGACGGTCGCCGGGGGCTCATGTTTGATATCCCGACCATGAAATTGCGTGATCCGGAGAAGTCTCCGGAGCTGAGCGCGTTCCTTGAAATCGTCGATGAATTTCAGCCGGAAGTTCACGCCGACATTCACGGGGTATCCCTGCACTACAACGGTCAACTCGTTGTGGAATCGGTCGGCTCGGCGGGTTCGAATCACGCGCTGCGCCCTTGGGACGCCCGGGTCAGCAATGCCATGATCGCCGCCGCCATCGAGGAAGGATTCCCCAGTGATCGCTGGGAGGCTGACGCCCAACGAATGCTTTGGGGACCCAACCTGAATTCGCACGCCGACAAGCTCTGGATGGGCCGCGTGTTTTTCTATCCCGGCATGTATCCCTACATGAAGTATCACACCCTGCCGGTCCTCACGGAAAACGGCTGGGAACAGGGTGGGGTTGCCCGCCTGAAGGGTTTGCTGCGACTCGGCAACACGACGCCGTCATTGCAACCGCATCGTGGTTACTCCGTGGATCGGATGAAGACGATCGCCGGTCACTATCTGGCCGCCTACGGAACGAACGCTGCCGAACGTCGCCGAAGCCGGGCCGAACTCTGGCAACGGCAGGGCAATCTGAGTCTGGGTGTACTCTATTCGGAGACCGACCATCGGATCATGATCGCCTGCGGGATTACGCCGAAAGGCCGGGCCGCCATGGTCCCGAAAGCGTTGACCCTCGTGAAGATTCCGAAGGTGCAGTTCGCCAAGAATCTGGCGGCCTTTCCGTCGTTCAATTCCGAAGCCTTGGCCAAATACATGAACGCCGGCCCCGAACAGAGCCTGTATGTCGCGAAATCCCCGGCCCTTGACGCAGGCATCCAACACGGCCTCGCGATGACCATTCGCATCTCCTACGCCGCCCCGGAATTACTCGACGTCCGCCTGAACGGCCATTCGCTTCCGCAGAGCACGACCGACGGCTATCAGACCTGGCTCGGCGATGGCTACACGCATTTACGGGTCAATATTCCGCCGGAGAAAACCGCGATTGCCGACCTCTTTGTGCTCAGCTGCATTTACACCAGCGACCAACCGAGGACCTACGGTTGGCGGCCTCCCGCGGAAGTGGTGGAGGCGCTCAATAAGAAAACAAAACCCTGACTCATGAAGATCGCCACGATTCTGACGGCCGCCGCTGTCTGCCTGACTTCCATTACGTCGACCGAAGCAGCCGAATCGCGGGCGGCGCTGAATCTGCTGCAAAACTCAGACTTCGAATTTCACGTATTTGACACTCACCGGAACGGCGGGCGCGTTGGTTACTCCTCCCCCAACGCGGCGTTCTGGAATACCGATTCTTGGGGTGATGTAAAAGTCGTTCGTGAGGCTCATGTCGCGCCAGAGATTCGCCCCAAGTTTTCAACCGGCAATCTGGTGGTGATCAAACCGGGCAAGAAGATCTGGCAGTTCTTTACGCTCCCGGAAGCCCGCTTGGCTCACGGTGAAGCGATCAGCCTTTCCGTGTTCGGGCATCAGGCCGCCGCTGGCGATCTGGTCGCGCGTATCTCTTTGATGAAGCTCGACAGTGAAGACGGGAGCTGGAGCCCGGCGGATTTTGGCTATTCTGACAAGCGGACCTTTCCGCGTCACTCGCGTGGGGAGTTGGTCGTCGCCAAGGCTTACGAGGCCAGGTCAGAGAAGCCGGGGCCGGTTGAAGTGAAAATCGAAGATGCGGAAATCCTTGGGCGGTTCCAGTTCGGTCGGGAATCACACAGCGCGGATATCAATACCATTGGCATTCGAGTCGAGTTCGAGAATCGCAGCATGGCGAATGACGTGTGGGTCTGGGCGCCCTGTTTGACCAGCGGACAACAGGCGCGATCGCGACTTCCTGAGGCTCGTCCCATGGCACCGATCTACCGGCATCTGCCGCGCACGATTCAGAAGCTTTGGAAGGGGGAGCCGATCCACATTGTCACCATGGGTTCCAGCATCGATCGCGGCAGCGCGAATCCCAGAATGGTCGCCTATGATGAGGATCCGGCGTCGCCCACTTTCAAGCATCCCCTCGCCGAGCGCGAATTCAACGGGCAGTTGGTCGGGCGGGAGGATCTCGATTCCTACGTCGGTTGGTGGCAGCACTACTTCAGTTACACCGGCCGACTGAAGCTGGAGCTGATGCGTAAATTCAATCTGACGCCTGACAAGGTCCTGTTAAACTACATGGCTTGCGACGGGTCCAGTGTGGGTGAAGCGCACTCCGGATTGGCCGACTACTGCTCGCTGGCGATTGCGCCCTCGTCCTCCGAGAACGGCCACCCACAGGGCAAGAGCTGGCAGGATCTCTACCCGGGTCTGTTTGCGCGTCCGGAAGGTTCGCGCCCGGACCTGATCATCTTTGGAAGTGGAGCCAATGAGAAGACCGATACCCCGGACGAAGTCGCGGTGTTTGAAGGCACGATTCGGTGGCTCCAACGCCATTATCCACAAACCGAGTTTCTCTTTTGCCAATGGCAGAACCGGGGTGGCTACTCCTCCAGCCCCGGCGATATGCAGGCCCTGGCACTGCGTTATCAAATCCCCATGATGGACATGGGAAAGATCGGCGACGACCTGACCCGCTGGTGCAATCCGCACACCTTCTGTCCGGCGGACGGACACCCACAGGCCGCCGCCCACTACGTCTGGTTCAAGCAATTGGAGAAGGCATTCGAATGCTGGGATCCGATTGCCACTGGCCAGGCGCAGCTTCATCTGCCCGAGCGGTTGCACGCGAATACCTACGGCTGGGAGGGCGACATGGTCAGTCGCAGCGAGAACAGCGATCGGCTTAACAATCGGAGCCGATTCATTCTCGACGACACGGCGGTTAATTTCTGGATGGCCGCAGATGCCAAGAATTCGCCGGTCTTTGTCGATGGTAAGGAAGTTGGTTCCGCCAAGAATTCGCCGGCTCGCAATGTCCGAAACTCCAGCTTCCGATTCGGCGCCGGCCGCTTGGGAGACCGCCATGTCTTGGAGGTCGTCGGCGACAAGGTCAGGGTGACGGGCTTTGACAGCAAGGTGTGTCCGAACCGGCGTTGGCTGGGGATCGGGAACCCGCGCTGGGAACGAGGCGGGGCAGGCCTATCTGATTTTCAATCCGACTGGGGTGCGCCCTTTGGAAGTCGACAGATTCTGCTGAAACCTGGCCAGTCGCTCACGATCGAAGCTCTCGGCACGGACTTTTCCATTGCCTGGGTGGATCGGGCCGACGGCGGCGTGCTCGAGGTATTCGTCGACGAGCATCCGCGCATGACACAGCCGACCAATCTTCCCTTCGTCGATCGGGGCGGTGACGAGCACTATATGGAGAATCGAAAAGGAATCACCGGATTGCCATGGGGACATCACGCGATCCGGCTGGAGGCACGGGACCAGCCCGTCACGATTCTTGGCGTCTTCACCTACGACTCGCGCAGCAACCGGGGCAACGAACGCCGGATCGTGGGCTACGCGGTTCCCGGCGAAACGGTGACCTTCTCCGCGCCGTTCAAGGCCCGGCCTTTCGTTCGCTGCGACGGCGGGTTGAAGGTGAAGATTTCGGACCTCCGAAAAGACCGGGTGACCTTTGGCGGAGACGCATCTGGCTCCTGGGAAATCCTCGGTGAGTAGAGATTGCCGGGCGGCTTTGAGAACGATCACTCGGCTACGAGTTTGGTCACCGTCGCTTCAGGTGGTTTCAAGTGAGCGTCCATGAAGCCATACATCAGTGAGCGCGACTCGTGCGCGACCGAATGGCCCCGGCCGTGGACATAGAAGCTGAAATTCTGCGGCGCGCTTTCCAGTTCGTAAATGTCCATGATCTTCATCAGCATCAGGACACGTTGTCGCTGGGTACCGGGATTCCCGTCGTTCATTCCGGAGAGATCGAGAAAGGCCCGCGGTGAAATCAGCGAGATGATCTCGTGAAAATCGATCGGCGGCATTTCGCCTTTGAGCAGGCCCTGACGGATCGGTTTGAAATACACATACCAGTGGTTTCGAGACCAGGCTTCCACCCGCAGATTGTGACGGAAAAATGAGGCCGCACAATTGGCCGCCGCCGCCTTGATTCGTTCATCGTATGCGGCGAGAAAAAAGGTGCCGTGACCGCCGAGCGAATGACCGAGCGCGCCGATGTTTTCCGAATCGACTTCAGCCAACGTCTCGAGCACATCGATCGCGATCGAATGTTCGTAGGAGAATTTGCCGACGGAAGTCCAATCGGGATGCTTCTGATGAAAGCGGCCGGTTTCATAAGGACCCGCCGGCGGGACGCGATGACCTGATACGAAATGTTCCGGGGCGATGACGACATAGCCCCGCCGGCACAAGTGATCGAGGTAGGCTTTGTCGGGATTGTCGATCAATCCGGCCGCCCGCATTTTCCCTTTTTCGTAAGTGCCGTGCAGGGCTACGACGGCGGGTGCGTTGCCGGTGAGCTTCAGTGGAATGCCGAGGTATGCGTGACACCGCTCATCGGCTTCCACCTGGTAGCTGATCAGCTTACGTTGGTATACACCATCGACTTCGACTGTCTCGTGAATCTTCAAATCGAGAGCCGGCTTTTCCGGTTTGTGCTGATCGCGGAGCAGTAAGAGATAGCGCTGCTTCAGAACGGCGCGCCGTTTGTGCCAATCCTCGAGAGTCTCAATACCGTCGGTGAGATCGTCCCAGGAGGAGCGAATCTCGGGAACCACAAAAAACTCGGGTTGCGCGCGATTCTGTGCCGAGGTGCTGAAAGGGGTGAGAGCGACAATCGGAAAAAGGAGTGAAAGGAGGATACGCATGTCATTCAGCATAGCGACGACCCGGAAGCGGGGGAAAAACATTCGCCGCGGCGCGGGAAGAAGACCAAATTGTGACGATGGACAGCGGGAGCAGTGGTCGATGCAAACTTGCGACAGCTGTGTCGAAGCGCATTTCAAAAAATATGAACCCATGCGGGCGGAAGTACCACCCGGCTCCCAGGAGCTGGGCATTGCCCACAAATATTCATTTCAACATTGGGTCACAACCCCTCCTATCCCCACGGGATTCCACCCCGAAGCCCAGGGTTGGCGTGCCGCGCCCTAGCGCAGCGGAGGCGGGAGGAACGACCTACCAGCTCATCACGTCCCCGAGCACATCGTCCAGCTTCGCTTCCGTGTGAATCCAGACGGCGATGGTGAAGGGCTGCGCGGCCAGTTGGGGGAGCCTTGTCCGCCGGAACTTCCAACCACGAATCGATCCCATCGAAAATCGCACCGTTCGGTCCATGGAACGCCACGCCGTGATTGATCGCGTGGCGATCGGCCCCCGACGTGTCACGCGCGTCCATGGTGAGTTTCCAATGAGCGATCGGTCCATCCGCGGCAAAGGCGGGGGAAACAATCGCGAGGAAAACGAGGAGTGGGAGCAAAGCATCGTTCTTCTTCATGGCTGCCGCCCATCAACGCCAAGAACCCAGTCTCAGGCAAGCAGAATGCCTCCCCGGATCGTCGGCTGCTGGCGCAACGGCCCTCCGGTTCCGCAACGTCGCTTGCCTCGCGCCGCCATCCGGTGTAGCAATCCCTGCCGTTCGTTTCCGGTAGGCGAATATCAAACAACAGAACATGTCCGATCCGACCATTATTTACACCAAGACCGACGAGGCACCCGCGCTCGCGACCTACTCGCTGCTCCCGATCATCCAGGCTTTCGCCAAGGCATCCGGAGTGCATATTGAAACCCGCGACATTTCACTGGCGGGTCGCATTATTGCCAATTTTTCTGAGTGCCTGACCGAAGATCAGCGGATCGGTGATGCCCTGGCGGAATTGGGTGGGCTGGCGAAGACGCCGGAAGCGAATATCATCAAGCTGCCCAACATCAGCGCCTCCGTGCCCCAGATGAATGCCGCGATCGCCGAGCTGCAGGGCAAGGGCTACGCGCTCCCGGATTATCCGGAGGATCCGCAGACCGACGCGGAGAAAGACGCCAAGGCGCGGTACGACAAGATCAAGGGCAGCGCCGTGAACCCGGTCCTGCGGGAGGGCAATTCCGATCGCCGGGCACCGCAGGCGGTCAAGGCTTACGCCCGGGCCAATCCCCATTCGATGGGGGCATGGTCGAAAGAATCGAAAACCAACGTGGCCACGATGAACTCAGACGATTTCCGTTCGAGTGAGAAGTCGGTCTGTTTGGCGGCGGCCACGGATGCGAAGATAGAGTTTATCGCTGCCGACGGCAGCGCCACCGTGCTCAAGGCATCAACCCCCTTGTTGGCCGGCGAGATCTTCGACGGAACCCGGATGAGCCGCCAGGCTTTGGTCGCATTTCTGGACGAACAGATCGCCCGGGCGAAAAGCGAGGGTGTGCTTTTCTCGTTCCACATGAAGGCAACGATGATGAAGGTGAGCGACCCCATCATCTTCGGGGTGTGCGTGGAGGTTTTCTTCAAAGATCTCGTCGCCAAGCACAGCGCGACCTTCGACAAACTGGGCGTTGATTTCCGGAACGGTTTCGGCGATCTGCTCGCCCGCTTGGATCAGTTGCCAGCCGACCAGAAGGCGGAGATTGAGAGCGACATCGCTGCCGCCTTCGCCAATGGCCCTGACCTGGCCATGGTGAATTCTGACAAGGGCATCACCAATCTTCACGTGCCGAGCGACATCATCATCGATGCGTCGATGCCCGCCATGATCCGCACGTCGGGTCAGATGTGGAATCCGAAAGGCGAGCAACAAGACACCTTGGCAGTGATTCCGGACAGCTGCTACGCCTCGGTGTATCAGGCCACGATTGATTTCTGCCGCGAGCACGGCGCCTTCGACCCGACGACCATGGGTACCGTCCCGAACGTCGGACTCATGGCGCAGAAGGCCGAGGAGTACGGTTCGCATGACAAGACCTTCCAGGCACCGGGCAATGGCACGATCCGGGTGACTGACAGCGCTGGAAACGTGCTGATCGAACACGCTGTGGAAACCGGCGACATCTGGCGCGCCTGCCAGACGAAGGACGCGCCGATCCGTGATTGGGTGAAGCTCGCCGTGAACCGCGCCCGGGCGACCGGTTGGCCCACGATCTTCTGGCTGGATGAAAGCCGCGCGCACGACGCCCAGGTCATTGCCAAGGTGAACGAGTATCTCGGCGATCACGACACCGACGGTCTCGATATTCAGATCTTGCCGCCGCTGCAGGCCACCCAGTTTTCGCTGGCCCGGATGGCGAAAGGCGAGAACACGATCTCGGTGACCGGTAACGTCCTTCGTGACTATCTCACCGACCTCTTCCCGATTCTTGAAGTCGGCACCAGCGCGAAGATGCTTTCCATCGTTCCGCTCATGAACGGCGGCGGCCTGTTCGAAACGGGTGCCGGCG
The DNA here is from genome assembly GCA_047608975.1 of Limisphaerales bacterium. GTDB lineage: Bacteria > Verrucomicrobiota > Verrucomicrobiia > Limisphaerales > JAYPXF01. The sequence continues at coordinate 33,142 of JBLFYM010000011.1, forward strand.
GATCCGCCCCAAAACACGTTCAGCAATTTCAGGAGGAGAACTACCTGCGTTGGGATTCACTTGGCGAATTTCTCGCCCTGGCCGTTTCCCTTGAGCACCTGGGTGACACCTTTGACAATCCCAAGGCGAAGGTCTTGGGCGCTGCCCTGGATCTGGCCACCGAGAAGCTCCTTACCGAGAACAGGTCACCCACCCGTCGCCTTGGCGGCATCGACAACCGGGGGAGTCACTTCTACATCGCGCTCTACTGGGCCGAAGCGCTGGCCGCGCAGGATGACGACCCGGAATTGAAGGCGCACTTCGCTCAGCTCGCCGAACAACTCGCCGCGAATGAAGCGAAGATCGTGGAAGAACTGCTCGTCGTGCAGAAGTCTCCGGCCGACATCGGCGGCTACTACCAACCCGACGCGGCAAAAGCCACCGCCGCCATGCGTCCCAGCGCGACCATGAACGCGATCATCGACTGAGTCTTGTCGCGGCAGTTGAACCACGAAGATACACCAATTCACACGACTGATCGGGTGTCCGAAGTGGTAGTCGTTACTCGTGTCCATGCGTGGCCGCAGAAATCTGAGGAGGAGGAAGAATCAGCAGAAAATCATCAGAACGTTTGTTGGCGGGCACCCCTGAACGCAGCGCGGCTTTCCAGACCTGCGGAGCTTGCGCATTAGAAGCTGGGCTCGCGAACACCACGTCCGTCCGGCAGAAACACTCTGCGGATTTGGAAATCCGCGATTGCCTTCGGTCGCGGTAGTTCGGACTAATTGATTGGAAAGCGGTCGGTGTGCGTCTGAAAATACCGATCCGCTTGCCACGAGGCAGGTCATTCGCTTACGAAATGGGAAACATGAAACAGATCACTGTCGCACTCACCCTCCTGCTCACGCTCACGTTCGTCGGGGCCAACGAAATCGCGGACTCCCAGAAGAAATGGATTCCGGTCTACAAGCAGCAGCAGAATATCCCCGCGCCGGCTGACATGCTGATCAACACGGATGCCGAGCCCAACCTGAAGCCGGGTTTTGTGAGTCTCTACAACGGCAAGGACATCGACAACTGGGTCCCGCGCGGCGGGCACTGCAAATTCGAAGCCAAGGGCAAAACGATCGTCGGCACCTGCGTGAAGGGTTCACCCAGCACTTATCTTTCCACCAAAAAATCAGACTACACCGATTTCGTCTTTACGGCTGAACTCAAGTGGGCGGTCGACGGCAATACGGGTGTCATGTTTCGCGCCGCTTCAAAGAAGGGCGAAGGCAAGAACAAGGACAAAGAAACTGTCTTTGGACCGCAGGCCGAGATGGAAGCCTTCTCCAAAGAGCGCTATTGGTCGGGCGGCATTTACGGCCAAAGTGCCGGTGGTTGGATCTACCCCATGTGGCTCGACGCCCATTCCAAGACCCGCAAGGCCATGAAGAAAAACGGCTGGAACCGGATCACCATCCAGGCTCAGGGCGACACCATCAAAACCTGGCTCAACGGCGTTCCAGCTGCCCACTGGAAGACCGATGAATACAAGCAGGGTTTCTTCAGCCTCCAGATCCACGCCGGCAAAGAAGGTCAGGTTCTCTTCCGTAACCTGAAGGTGAAGGAACTGAAATAGGGCGACTTGGTTCGGGTTTAATTCGCCTTGATACCCAGTTTCTTCAGGAACGGTTCAAGTGAGCGTTCGCGGCCGAGGAAGGCGCGGATTGAATCTTGGACATCACGGGAACCGCCGGGCGCGTAAATCTCGTCGCGCAGACGACTGCCCGCCTCGCGATCGTAGAAGCCGTCGGGAGCCTGCTTGAAGACGGTTTCCATGTCCGCGGCAATCGCATCGGCCCAGGCATAGCCGTAGTAGCCGGCATCGTACCCCATGAGGTGACCGAAGTAGGTCGCGAACGTGGTGCCTTCCGGAACCGGCAGGAACACGTCACTCAGAATCTGGTTGGACAGCTCGATCGCACTCTGTGGATTCTCCGCGTTGATCTGGGAGTGTAGGGCCAGATCAAGCAGGCCGAAAGACAACTGACGGCGGTAGGCCGTGCCGACGGTGGCGAGCTTGGCTTCCAACATCTTGTCCAATATCGATTGCGGGATTTTCTTCGACGGATCGCGATAGTCCTCAGCAAAACTGTCGAGGACGCTCTTGTCCCAGATCCAGGCTTCAAGCATCTGCGAAGGAGCCTCCACAAAATCGCGCGGCACACTCGTGCCGGAGAAGCGTCCGGATTCCGCCCGGGTCAGAACCGAGTGCAGGGCGTGGCCAAATTCATGGAAGAGCGTCTCCACCTCACCGTGAGACAAGAGCGCGGGTTTGTCGTCCTGGGCGGTGGGGAAGTTGCAGATCAATGCGACCGTGGGACGCTGGTAGTTGCCGTCGGGAAGTCGTTTTCCTTCGACGATACCGAACTGCGCAAAGTGATTGAATTTCCCGTCCCGGGGAAACATATCCAGATAGACCATGCCGAGTGGTTCGCCGGTCTTTGAATCCGAAATGAGATGAAGGGTGAGATCGTCCACCCACTTGTAACCTGGATCGAGGCTCTGAATCGTCAGGCCGAAACAATGTTCGTAGATGTCGAACATGCCCTGCAGAACCTTCTCGTAAGCGAAGTAGACCCGAAGTTGTTCGGTATCGACGGTGTATTTCTCCTTCTTTACCTGGTTGTTGTAGTAACGCCAGTCCCACAGCTGAATCGTCGCCGCGGCGTTCCCGGTATCACGTACCTTGAGTTTACGGAACTCCTCCAACTCTGCTTCGAACTTCGGCTGTAATCCGTCTTTCAGATTGCGGACGAAGTCGATGGCGGCCTGGCCGGTCTGGGCCATCTTGGGTTCCGTCTTGTAGTCGGCCCAGGTGGCGTAGCCAAGTTTTCGGGCGATATCGTCGCGCATCATCACAACCTGCTGAAGGAGATCGGCATTGGGTTCCTTGGCCAGCGAATAGCGCGCGATCTTCAGCTTTTTGCGGGTCTCCTCTCGCTTGGCGTTCTGCATCACGACGAGGAAGTGATAGGTCACGTTGGCTTGCACCGTGTATTCGTCCTCACCGGTCTTGACGCCTTCCGCAGTGAGGTAGCTGTCAGGCACACCCTCAAGTTCGGCTTGGGAGAAAACGACGCTTTCCTTTTCCCGGGTGATGTTGGTCCGGAAATCCGTGGTCAGACCGGAGAGTTTCTTGCGCAGTGCTTCGACGTCATCCCGTTCGGCCTTGGGCAGATGAAGGCCCGCGCGCTGGTAGTCACGTCGGGTATGTTCGAACAACATGGCGTCCTCGCCGGTCAGTTCGGGATTTGTATCCGCGTAGGCCCTGACCGCCTGATAGACATCCTCACGGTAGTCCAGACCGACGGCCCATTTCTCAAATCGTTTGATGCCTTCCGTTCCGGCATCACGGAGCTCCGGCGATTGGCTGGTCTCCTTGATCAGGTAAACCCGATTGGCGACGGTGTTCGCCGCGTAGCCGATGTCATCCAGGGCTCGGATCGTGTTCGCGAAGGTGACGTCCCCGGATTTGAGGTTGCCGATCTCATCGAGGGCCGCATTTGCCGCCGCGATCGCTTCGTCGATAGAGGTCACGATATCCGCGGGAATCGTTTCGAACTTGGGAAGGGTCAGGGTCGACCCAAATTTCGCCGCGCGTTGCTGGGCTTGCGGAAAGGTGACGGGTTCGCTGGGAGAGTTCTTGGGTGTCATGCAGGAGGAGGTGGCACACAGAGTCAAAGCCAATGGAATGATTCGGAACCGCATAGGTCCGGGAACGTAGAAACCCCGGCTGCGGCACGCAAGCTGATATCAGCATTTGATTACCGGCCGACTGAAGTACGGCAAGTGGTCGCGCAAAACCTGCCGAAGGATTTCGGAGTGTGCAAACAGTATCCAACCACAATCGCGGACGATGTGGGGTGAACTTGCGTCCACGAACAATTTGATCCGGCTCACGCCGGGATTTTACCAGGCAGCAGCGGACGTGAGTCCGCTCAAACTTCCCGTCACGGACCTCGCCAACCCCGAGAACAATCAAGCCAAGCCGAACCGCCGAACCGTGAATGAAAAAAGCGTGTAGAGTTCGCGGCCGGAAACCCCGAAGATCAGACCGGCTGAACCGAAAGTAATTTATGACAAATCTTCGAATCATTTCTGTTGCCCTCGTATTCGTCACCGCGCTCACCGGAGGCGCGGCGACGAAACTTCCGGCCAATCTTCAGACCGAAAACCTCGCCGCGTGGTGCATCGTTCCATTTGATGCCAAGAAACGGGGACCGGCGGCGCGGGCAAAGATGCTGGTGGATCTGGGGCTGCGGCGCTGCGCCTATGACTGGCGTGCCCAGCACATTCCGGAGTTCGAGGAGGAGATCCGGCAGTACAAGAAACACGGGATAGAGTTTTTCGCCTTCTGGGGCGGACACGAGGGGGCCTACAAGCTGTTTGAGAAACATGATTTGCATCCGCAGATCTGGCGCACCTTGGGCAGCCCGAAGTCAGGGACGCAGGCGGAGAAGATCAAGGCAGCGGCCAATGCCATGGAAGCACTGGCAAAACGTACCGCTGACCTGGGCTGTAAACTCGGACTCTACAACCACGGAGGCTGGGGTGGGAAACCCGCCAATCTGGTGGCCGTGTGTCGGCTCCTTCGCGCACGTGGGCACGACCATGTCGGCATCGTCTACAACTGGCACCATGGTCACGAACAGATCCCCGATTGGCAGCAGTCCCTCACGCAGATGAAGCCTTTTCTCCACTGCCTCAATCTCAATGGCATGAACAGCGGTGCGAATCCCAAGATACTGCCGCTCGGGAAGGGTGAACACGATCGCGCGATGCTTAAGACCTTGATCGAAAGCGGTTACACCGGACCGATCGGGATCCTTGATCATCAGAACCATCTCGATGCCAAAGAATCACTTCAGGGCAACCTGTCTGGTCTGGCCCGGCTGAAGATGGAACTCACCAGGTAGAACGCATTTCTCAGTTGCGCCGCCAGTTCGGACAACGGCATCCGCGATTGCAGAACTACAAAACAGTGGGTACAAGCAATTCATGTCTCAGACCGTGAACAACCATGCCGGTGCCCGGCTTGCTCCCCTCGTTTTGATGGCGGCAATTCTGTCCGGTCAGCCGACGTCTGCGGCGGAATGGTGGTCTGTGAAACCGGTCGTGCGACCGAAGCCTCCGTCGGCCTCCGCGCACGCCGTGGACGCGTTCGTGCAAAGCCGCCGGCAAAAAGAGCGGCTGCCTTCCACCCCGACAGCGGATCGGCGCACGCTTATCCGCCGTTTGTATTTTGACCTGTTGGGACTGCCTCCACGCCCCGAACGAGTTGCGGCGTTCATCAATGACCCGGACCCATCGGCCTACGAGAACCTCGTCGATGACCTCCTCAAGTCACCGCACTTCGGAGAACGTTGGGCGCGACATTGGCTGGACATCGCCCACTACGCGGACACTCACGGGTTTGAGCGGGACAAGCTCCGGACGCACGCATGGCGTTATCGTGACTACGTGATTCGATCGTTCAATAGTGACAAACCATACAATGACTTCATCCGCGAACAGATCGCGGGGGATGTCATCGAGCCGAACAGTCCGGAGGCGATTGTGGCGACGGGATTTCTGGCTGCGGGTCCTTGGGATTTCGTTGGGCAGGCCGAAACAAAGAGTCCGGTTTTGCGGCGGGCCGCCCGGGCGGATGATCTCGATGACATGGTCACCCAGGTGATGACTGCGACGATGGGAATGACGATCAACTGTGCCCGCTGTCATGACCATAAACTGGACCCGATTTCCCAGCGCGAATACTACCAGCTCTGGTCCGTGTTCGCCGGGGTCAAGCGGAGCGACCGGTCACTCGTCACGCCCGATACAAAGCGGAAAGAGGAACTTCAAAAAAAGCTTCGAAGCCGCCGCTCAGAACTGGGTCGTCTCACCGGGGAAGGACTGAATCTGGCGGACTATGTAGGCGGGGGAGACGGTCGCGGTTCTGGTGTGAAGGATCAGGGGATCAGTATCCTCGATGGCAATTTTGTGACGAAGAAGCTTGGCTATTCCAAGGACATCAAGGTCAACCGATTGCAAAAACTCTCCTGGCCGGGCGATCCGGCGAATCCGGCGCGGTATGTGCAATGGGTGTTCCTTCCCGATGGCAGGACACCCGTTCCCGTGGCTTACAAGCTGGAGGTTGATACGCTTCCTCCCACCTCCGGGCACACCTGGGATGCAGTGCGGAACGGCAAGCTGCAATCGCAGGTTCACGCCAGAATTGATGGTATCGACTATGATTCGGCCGGACATTCCATTCTCGGGCTCCACGCAAATGGGGGCATCTGTTTCAACCTACGTGAAATTCGAAAGGATAGCGGACTCACCAAGTTCAGATTCAGAGCCATGGCCGGATTTGGAGCACTGGACAGCGCTGCCGGTAGCAAGGGCGGATTCAGCGTCTACGTGGACGCTGAATTGAAATTCCAGAATCTGAAAATGCGGAAGGATGAATCCGCACGGATCGATATCGAAGTCCCTCCAAACGCCCGTTACCTGACGCTCGTGGCGACCGATGGAGGGGATGGGATCGGCCATGATCTTTTCTTCCTTGGCGATCCGAAACTGACTCCGTTGGTGGATGTTTCCCGATTGAATACCAAGGACGAGCAGCGACTGGGAAAATTGCGGAAAGAAGCAGAGCGATTGGAGCGGGAGGTCGCCGCGTTTACCAATCCAGATAAGGTCTATGCAGTGGTCGGTGGCACCGCACCGGTGATCAACGTGCTCTATCGCGGGAGCCCGGAGGATGCGAAAGATGAGGTCTCTCCCGGAGCTCTCAGCTGGACGAAGCACGCGTCCGCGAAACTCGGCGATAACCAGACTCTGGAAGGTGAACGTCGCCGGCGATTGGCGGAATGGATCGTGCACCCCGACAATCCATTGACGCGTCGGGTGATCGTCAACCGGCTTTGGCATCACCACTTCGGGCAGGGAATTGTTTCCACACCCAGCGATTTTGGTGGCGGCGGAACCCAACCCTCGCATCCGGAACTGTTGGATTATCTGGCGGATGAACTACTCCGGCAGAACTGGTCATTAAAGGCGATCCATCGACTCATCCTCACCAGTGAGACTTACAAGAAATCTTCACTGCCCGCTGGTTTGGAATTTGAATCCGCCCGCCGCAGTGATGCCGGGAACCGTTTCCTGTGGCGGCAGAATCCGCGGCGACTCGATGCGGAGTCGCTTCGGGACGCGGTTCTATCCACCACCGGAAAACTGAATCCGGCGATGGGCGGACCAGGGTTTCGAGATTTCGAATACCAGGAAGCCTATGCCCCGATCTACACGTACATTACGCCGGATAAGCCGGAGCTATGGCGACGCAGCGTATATCGATTCATAGTGCGGACGACACCGCACGAGTTTCTGACCACGCTCGATTGCCCGGATGCCGCGAGCCTCACCCCGGTGCGGAACCGGACCACCACCCCGCTGCAAAGTCTGACCCTCTTGAACAACGAGTTTATGCTGAAGCAGGCCGGTTACTTCGCCGAACGCCTCCGGGCCGAGGTGGGAACTGATCCCGAAGCCCAAACGCGACGGGCATTCCAACTCGCCCTGACGAGAACTCCGGCCGCGCCTGAACTGGCCGCGGGAGAACGACTCATCCGCGAACGCAGTCTGTTCGATTTTTGCCGAATGCTCCTCAATGCCAACGAATTTGCATACGTGGACTGACCTATGCCTTATCCCTGCGGACAACAGAAACGAATCACTTCCCGGCGTGATTTTTTGACGGAACTGGGCGGCGGGTTCGGCGCGGCGGCGCTGTCGACGATGCTCGCCAGCGACGCGAAGGCCACATCCATTTCCGGTCCCACTTCCTCAACTCATCGCGCTCACCGGCCGAAAGCGAAGGCCGTGATTCAGATCTTTTGTCCCGGTGGTCTGAGTCATGTGGATACCTGGGATCACAAACCCGAGTTGACCAGGCGTACGGGTAAACCGTTTGACCCGGGTGGCAAGCTGCAGTTTTTCGCGTCCAAACCCGGGAACTGTCGTGGCAGTTTCTTTCCGTTTCGGGCGCAGGGGCAGAGTGGGAAATCGATCAGCAATCTCTTTCCGCACCTGGGATCGGTGGTGGACGACATCGCGTTCATTCACTCGATGCAAAACAAGAGTGCGCTGCACGGGCCCGCGATGTTCATGATGAACAGCGGATTCATTCTGCCAGGCTTTCCCTCCATGGGGTCCTGGGTGACCTACGGACTGGGCAGTGAGGCAGATAATCTACCGGCGTTCGTTGTGCTTCCGGATCCCCGGGGACTCCCGCCGGGCGGAGTGATCAATTGGGGTGCCGGCTTCTTGCCCGCCGTCTATCAGGGGACGACGATGGAAACCGATCCGGACAAGGATCCCATCGCTGACCTGTTTCCACCTGCTGCCTACGCATCGAAGGACGGTGACAAATCAGATCGAGAGTTCCTCCAGCTCCTGAACCAACGACACGCGAAGCAACGTCCGGACAACACGGAACTCAGCGCCCGCATCTCTGCGTACGAAATGGCCGCCCGCCTTCAGCTGAGCGCGCCGGAGGTGACGGAGATACGGGGTGAATCCAACGCGACCCGAAATCTGTATCAACTCGAGCACGAGGATATCGGACCCTTCAGTCGTCAATGCCTGCTGGCCCGGCGCCTCGTGGAGCGTGGCGTGAGATTTGTACAGATCTTCTGTGGTGCGGAAAATACCACCCAGAGAAAGATCCGTCCGAACTGGGATTCACACGAAGACCTCGTACGCGACCACGGATACTGGGGGGCGGTTCTGGACAGTGGCGCCGCTGCGCTCCTTCGAGATTTGAAGTCCCGCGGCATGCTCGACGAAACCTTGGTCATCTGTACCACTGAATTTGGCCGCCAACCCGCGGCGCAGAAGGACAAGGGAAGAGATCACAATGGCGGAGCGTTCACCTCCTGGCTTGCCGGTGGCGGGATCAAAGGCGGGGTCAGCTTCGGTGAGACCGATGAACTCGGATTCAAAGCTGCGATTCATCCGACCTACAGCTACGATCTCCATGCCACCGCCCTTCATCTGCTCGGCATCGATCACACCAAACTGTCCTTCTATCACAACGGCATCGACCGCCGTCTGACCGATGTGCATGGCCATGTGATCCGCGAACTGCTGGCGTGAGTGCGTTATGAAACAGGGTGTGCTGATCCTCTGCCTGCTCGTGCTGGGCGACGTTCATGCCGCCGAACCGACACTCGTCCGGACCACAACCCTGGTCCTGTCGGAAGGCGGAACCGCCGCCAAACCGACGATCTTCGACGGGGAAGGAATGGTGATCGATCTGGGAATTGACGTCAGTGATCACAACTGGAAAAAGGAAGGCGACCTCTGGACTTCAACTCCACAGCTGCTGGGCGAGCTTGTCCGTGAACCGACGATGGCCGGGCAGATGGCGGGTTTGTTCGTCGAGAGGATTCCGATGACGATCCCGCGCGATCTGGAGATGGAGAAAATCCGACCTGATCGCAAATCGCGTTGTTACTTTCCGCCAGCAAAACTTCGCCCCGGCCAGATGGGATATTCCGCGGCTGGCTCGATCTGTTTTCGTTGGCCTGCTGGAGTGGAACCCGGTAGCAAGCCGCTCATCTTGCCGCCCAAGCCTGGCGTGAACTGCGTGACGATTGCCTGTTCCCATATCGTGGTGAAAAACATCACGGCCAGATACGCCGGAAACGACGGCTTTAATATTCACGGAAACCGGGTCGGTATTCGTTTGGAAAATGTCAGCGCGTTCTCAAATGCCGACGAAGGCATCAGTGCGCACGAAACGGTTCAGATGGACGTCGTCGGAGCGAAGATCGGCTGGAATGGTTCGGCGGCCGGTGGCGTGGCGGACGTCGGTGATACGGTCACGACTTACCGTAACTGCGAGGTGCATGACAATGCCGGCGCGGCATTCTATTTCAGCGGAAAGTCGCATCGAGTGACGGACACGCTGATCTTCAACCAGTCGAAGGAATTTGCCGTGAACAAGGAGACTGAGTTTGTTCAGAAGCGCATCAGCGGGCGTCCAAAATGAGATTCTCGATGTTCCGCCCCACGGTATCCTTGGTGCGTGTGCAATCCCTTCGCGGCCAGCGCATCCATGTTCCCGCAAGAGCGTGGCTGCCAATATCCACGAGGCCCTCGGATAGGCCTCAGTGAGCGTGGCTGACGCCCGGTGGTTGTGGGCCAGAGAATCGGTCCATGCAATTACAGCTTCCAGACCTTCAGATCGTCGAGCAGCAGATCACCACCGCGCATGACGAAGCGGTAGTTGGGTTTGGCCTGGTCGAGGGTGGCGTGTTTGGCGGTGAGTTTCACCCCGTTGTCGGTGGCGACGGAGACGTTCTGCCCCTCGACTGTCACGAGCATTGAATACCATTCGCCTTGCTTGAACCTGGCCTTGGTGGTTGCGAGTCGCTTTGGTTTGGATTTGGGATCCTTCTTGTCCTTGTCGAGGTTAATCGTCACCGACCCCGCACCCACATTGATGCGAAACAGGTGACCGGCCTTTTTGTTGAAGCTCAGGCTGAACGCCTTGGCCCCGTCCAATTTGAAGGAAAACTGGATCGCAGAATTATGGTTCGGCTGATGGAAGTTGAGTACGGCTGCGTGTTTGTCCGCCTTGAGTTCCTTGCCGACGATTGCGCCGTCAACGGATTTCCATTCACCCTTCACCGCCTTCCATTTGCTCCCAAGTTGCGCCTGCGAGATATCATCGGTCACCGTGGGTTTTCCAAATGACTTCGAAAGCTCGGCACCTTTGTCCGCCCGAGCGGCGGCAATCCCTGCGATCAGCAAGGCCGTCTGGAGAATGATCGTTTTGTGGCTCATGTGCCGGAGACAATGCAATGCCGACTGAATATCCGGAAGTTGAATTATCCGTTCCGTATCGGCGGCCAAGAACTGCTTTACTGGCCGGTCGTTTGGCTCAACTCTGCCCCTCCACTCCGATATCTGTGAAAGACCCGATAGACTCCCATCCCATACTCTCCCGTCGGACTGCGTTGCAGGCGGGTGCGCTGGGGCTGATGGGGCTGGGCGGCAATCATCTGGCGATGCTGGAAGCCGCGGCCAAGGAATCCGACGTGACAGCGATTGTCCCGAAGGCCAAGGCCAAGTCGGTGATCTTCATCTTTCTCTCTGGGGGACTCGCCCAGCACGAGTCGTTTGATATGAAGCCGGATGCACCGAGCGAAATTCGGGGCGAGTTTGATCCCATTCCCACCCGCACGCCCGGACTGCACATCTGCGAACACCTGCCCGGACTCGCCCGGCGTAGCAAGCAATGGGCGGTGTGCCGCTCGCTGACCCATTCGTGGAATGAGCATTCGCAGGGGCACCACATCATGCTCACCGGGCGTTCGGATATTCCCGCCGGCTTCGAACCCCGCCAGCCCAAGGCCAGCAATCACCCGTCCATCGCGGCCATTGCGAACCACGTGCTGCCGCGCAACAACCTTCCGCCGGCCATCATTGTGCCGGCAAAACTCGTCAACCGGACCGGCTATGTGATCCCCGGACAACTGGCCGGCTACATGGGACCACGTCGCGATCCCTATTTCGTGGAAGCGGAACGTTTCCACCCGACCTCCTACGGAGCCTATCCTGGCTACCTGTTTCATCACGCCCGTGGACGCGAGGACGACAGTCGGCTGGCATTCGATGCTCCCAGCTTCAATCTGCCGGCCGGACTGGACATGCGCCGTGTCCGGGGACGGCTTGGCATTACCGCCCAGCTCGACAATCAGCAGGCCCACCTCGAAACGGCCGGAGCGGCGCGGTCGATGGACAGCTATCGGGACATGGCCATTTCCCTGCTCGGTGATCCCCAGGTCAAAGGCGCGTTCGACGTCATGGCCGCCGATCCGAAACTACAGGATCGTTACGGTCGCAATTCCTTCGGCTGGTCACTGCTGATGGCGCGGCAACTCGTCGAAGCCGGCGTTCGTCTCGTGCAGGTCAACCTCGGTAATAACTCGAGTTGGGACACCCATCAGGCGGCTTGGCCCAACCTGAAGAACTTCCTTTTGCCGCCGACCGATCAGGCACTTTCCGCCCTTTTGGATGACCTGTCGGAAAGCGGTCTGCTCGATGAAACGCTCGTCGTAATGGCCGGCGAGTTCGGTCGTACGCCGAAGATCTCGACTCTCCCCAGTGCCACGCTCCCCGGTCGGGACCACTGGGGCGCCGTGCAATCGGTTTTCTTCGCGGGCGGCGGCGTGCAAGGCGGCCGTGCCATCGGTTCCTCCGACGAGATTGGCGCCTACCCCGACAGCGATCCGCAGACCCCGGAGAATCTCGCCGCCACCATTTACGAGGCCCTGGGCATCCCCAAGACCTTCGTTTGGCACGACCCCATTCAACGTCCATTCCACGTCTATCATGGTGAACCCATCAAAGGCCTGTATTCCTGACTCCCTTTGTAGCAGCGACCGATTCGAAGACTAACCGGGAAATGAAATTGACGAACTGAACATCTGCCACGATCTCCTCAAAATCATCCCTATGGATGTCTCGTCTTAGACGAGCCCCATAGCCTCCCCTGGGTTGCGCCCCAGGGGCTTTTTTTATTTTGCAGGGAGACGATCTGAACGAGGAGGGAAACAATAACCAAGTAATCGAATCCAGAGGTGCTCGCGGTGTTTGTCCAATGGCTTCAACAGCGTGGTGGTCTGACAATTGTTTCCCGCGTTCCGGGGGAAGAACGCGTCTGTTACCATGCCAAGTGTCCATGAAATCCCAGAGCTCACTACGAAAAACAGCCGTCTGATTCTGCGAAGCAGCGGTAATTCGGTTTTACAGTTTCGCGCGTCCAGTTTTCACCGCGTCGACTTTTCCGAATTTCGAACTGAGGCAAAAAGGTGTGTGAGATTTTTCGTTTCGGGGCAGTAATAGGGAAATGCCATCGGCCGAGTCCAAACAACATGAAGCGTTTGTGGAGTGTTTTGCCCGGACTGAGGGCGATTTAAGGGCTTTTGTCCGGTCATTGCTACCGACTTGGCACGATGCAGATGAGGTGGTGCAGCAGGTGGCTTTGATTGCCTGGAGGAAATTTGATCAATTCGATCAGTCCACCAATTTCATCAAATGGGCCTGCGTGATCGCTCGTTTTGAGGCGCTGGCTTATCGGCGGAAGATGGCCCGGGACAAACTGGTCTTTCGGGAGGATCTGATGTCGAAACTGGCCGAGGAAGCGGTTGAAGAAACCGAGGATCGGAAGGCTGAGAAAGTGGCGCTGGAAGAGTGTCTGAAGAAACTGTCCGCTGAGCAGCGGGAGTTTGTGACCTTGGCCTACACACCGGGCACGTCGACGAAAGAATTGGCAGAGAAGGCAGGTGCGAAGCCGGGAGCTTTCTACATGCGACTGAATCGGATTCGGAAGATATTGTCGGATTGCGTTGAAACCACGATGACGCGGGAGGAGGCGGTATGATTATCAGAAGCGTTGGAGTGCACTCTAAAGCGTGCCCCAGGCCTGAAAGGCCCGAACAAGTTCGGGCCCGCACACTAAAGCGTGAACTCCAACGCTGGCGCAGAGAGGAATCTCCCGTTCAATGAACCACCACCCCACAGCCCAAGAGCAGCGATGGATCGAAGATTACTGCAACGAGACGATTTCCGCCGAGGAGTTCGAGCAATTTCAGGACGCGATGGAAACCAATGCGGATCTGCGCGTTGCCTTTCGGAAATATTTTTCGCTCGATGCTGGTTTGCGTCAGGGGAGCGAGTCCGGGCAGGAGATTGGTGCGGCTTGGTCGCAACCGGAACCGGCGAAGGTCGTTGCGTTTCCGAGTCAGTGGCAGTGGGTGGCGATTGCCGCATTGTTAGTCCTTGGTTTGTTCTTTGCGCGGCGGCCGCCGGTGACGCAGCTTGCCCAGGCGCCGCCGAAGATCGAGCCGAGTGCTCAGGGCTTTGGGGTGTTGACGGGTGTGGATGGAGCCGAGTGGGGGAGTCATCCGGACTTGGCCCAGGGTGATCTCGTGCCGAGTGGTGAGGTTCATCTGAGATCGGGCGTCGCACAGTTGGAACTCTTTAGCGGCGTGACCTTGGTCATCGAAGGCGATGCTGCCTTTGAAATTCATTCCTCGATGGAGATGAGTGTTGCGCACGGCAAGCTCCGCGCGAATGTTCCAGCACCCGCGCTTGGTTTTCGTATCCGCTCGAGCGAGGGTGAAGTCGTCGATCTCGGAACGGAGTTCGCGGTCAATATCACTCCCGGCGGATCCGAGGTACATGTGATTGATGGCGAGGTGGAATGGCACCCTTCCGGCCAAACGGCCAAGCAGCTGATGAAGAAGGGCGAAGCCGTGAGCTGGAGCGAGAGTGGCAGCCAACTGCTGGCCAAGGTGGGGGATTTCGTGGGGATGCGTGAACTCAATGTGCGACTGAACAACGGCCGTTCAGATCGCCGGAATGACTGGTTGATCCATAGCCGTGAATTGGCCCGTGACGAGCGCATGGTTACATACTTCCCGATGTCACAAGCCGGACCATGGCATCGCAAACTCTACAACGAAGCCCGGAACGAGGGCGCGGCAATCGATGGGGCCATCGTCGTCGCCAAGCGAGCGGTGGATCGATTCGGTCATGAGAACGGGGCCTTGGATTTTAGCGGTACGGGTAGTCGGGTGCGCGTGAACGTGGAGCAGGAGTTGACCTCCATCACCTTGATTGCGTGGGTGAAGATCGACAGCCTGGACCGTTGGTACAATTCGCTGTTGCTCACCGATGGCCACGAATTGGATGAACCACACTGGCAGATCATGGCCGACGGCCGCCTGTTCTTTTCAGTGAAGAAACGGACCTACGACCCGGAGAAAAAGCTGGCGGACAAACACGTTGTCTACTCGAGGCCCTTCTGGACGCCGGCGATGAGCGGCAAGTGGACCCAGATTGCCACGACCTACGACTCTTCGACTTTCACTGTCACGCATTACATCAACGGCAAACGGATCCACAGGGAAGTGTTGCCGGAGAACATGCGTGTGAACCGCGTGAAGATTGGTCCTGCCTCGATTGGCAACTGGAGTCAACCGACCCGCGGCGAAGCCAAGTTCTCTGTCCGCAATCTCAATGGCAGCATGGATGAATTTGCCATATTCTCCGTCGCATTGAGTGCTGACGAAATCGCTGCACTCTACCAGCACGGCAAACCATGATCCTTGGTTCACTATCAACTTCACCAAAACACCTGGCGAGCCGACGGCCAAACCCCAGATTAACGAAATGAAGATTCACATCATCGCGGCAAGCGTACTCCTGATCTCATCCGGAGCCCTCTTGGCCAAGGATAGCCAGTCGACCGAAATCGAACGGCTGTTCACGCTCAAGGTGAAGCCGATGCTCTCTGAAAAATGCTTCGGCTGCCACGGCGCGCCAGACAAGAAACTCAAAGGCGGACTCGATGTCACCTCCCGCGAGAAGTTCGTGCAAGGCGGCCACGATTTCCCGAACGCACTGGTTCCCGGTTCCTCTCCCCGGAGCTACGTCCTCAAGATGGTCAAGTGGGAGGACGAAGACTACGAGATGCCGCCCAAGAAGAATGACCGTCTCACCGAGGAACAGATCAAAGATTTCGGCAAGTGGATCGATGCCGGTGCGCCTTGGCTGAGCGAAGAACGGCAGAAGGAAATCCATCTCGCCGAGCAAAACAAGAAGCGGACGAAGGACGGTATCATGGTCAAGACTTCCGGCGGTCTGGCTGATGAGTGGACCTTCCGTCGTTATCAGCCGGAAGACATCTGGGCCTTTCAGTCAGTCAGGAAGCCGAAGCTACCGAACCTCGGCGACCGGAACGCGATTGATGCATTGGTCGGATCCAAGTTGGAGAAGTCTGGTTTCAAGGCCGCAGCCAAGTCGAATTATCACACCCTCATCCGGCGTGCCACCTACGACCTGACCGGATTACCCCCGACCCTCACGGAAGTTTACAAGTTTGGCAAAGCCTATCAGAAGGACGCTGACAAGGCCTGGCGCGATCTGGTTGATCGGCTGCTGGCCAGCAAGCACTACGGCGAACGCTGGGCGCAGCACTGGCTGGACGTCGCGCGCTACTCGGACACCGGTGGCTACTCCAATGACTACGAGCGTTCGAACATGTGGCGTTATCGGGATTGGGTGATCAAGGCCCTGAACGAGGACAAGCCTTACGACCAGTTTGTCATCGAACAGTTGGCCGGCGACGAATTGGCTGACCGATCCCTGGCCAAGCGAATCACTGATCCAAAGAAACTTACCCCGGCCCGCGCGAACGGCAAATACAACGAAAAGGAAAGCGCCTTGCTCGTGGCCAGTTCTTTCCTGCGCATGGGGCCGTGGGATCCGGCGATGGTCAAGAAACCCGAGGCGCGTCAGCTCTTTCTTGATGATGTCGTCAATGCCGTCGGCCAGACCTTCCTATCCACCACGATGCGTTGCTTCAAGTGTCACGATCACAAGTTCGATCCGCTGCCAACGCGTGACTACTACCGCTTCTACTCCGCCTTCTCTGGCACCCAGCTGTCCGAGCGCAAGGCTCCGTTCCACGAAGGTGAGAACCAGGCCGGCTTCGAGGAAGGCAAGGTGCTGATCCAACGGCTCCAGGCTTTCGCCCAAGCGAGAGTCAAAGAGCTGACGACCAAGCGCGAGAACGAAGCCCGTAGGTGGTACAAAGAGCGCGATCTCCCGTACCAAACCCTCAATAAGCGTAAGGGCGTCGACGACGAAAAGAAGCCACCACGTCACTGCGGTTTGAGCCCCGTAGAACAGGGACGGCTAAAGGTGCGCGAGCAGGACGTCTGGATCTGGACCCGCCGCCTGGAACGCTATCAGCCCTTTGTGCAGACGGTGTACAACGGTCAGGATCCTGGCTTCCTCAACGCCCGCAAACTGCGCATGAATGCCAAGGCGAACATGGATTGGCGTCCGGACAGCACCATCCTCACCGGCGGCTCACTGGAAGCTCCCGGCGAGCAGGTTGCACCCGGCGTTCTCAGCGCCCTCGGCGTGCCAACCAGTGATGCGAAGGAGCATCCTTATCTCGTCACGGACGAACTCGAAGGCCGGCGTCTTGCTCTGGCCAAATGGATCGCCGATCCGCGCAACCCGCTGACCGCCCGTTCGATCGTCAATCGCGTCTGGCAGTACCACTTCGGCAAAGCCATCGCTGGCAACCCGAACAACTTTGGCGTCAAAGGCTCCAAGCCGACCCATCCGCGGCTGTTGGACTGGCTCGCTGCCGACTTCGTCGAGAACGGTTGGCAGATCAAACGCCTGCATCGCCTGATCATGGCTTCGAATACCTATCAGCAATCCGGCCGCCATTCCGACATGGAGAAACTCCGCAACGACGATCCGAACAATGATCTCTTTGCCTACTTCCCCTCCCGTCGTTTGACCGCCGAGGAAATTCGCGATGGCATGTTGAAGATCTCCGGTGAATTGAATACCGACAGTGGTGGCCTGCCGATCATGCCCGAGATGAATCTCGAAGTTGCCCTGCAGCCGCGCATGATCCAGTTCTCCTTGGCCCCCGCGTATCAGCCCTCTCGCACGCCGGAAGAACGCAACCGTCGCAGCATCTACGCCTACCGCGTTCGCGGTCTCGCCAATCCCTTCCTCGAGACCTTCAATCAGCCGAACCCGAACGACTCCTGCGAAGATCGCGATGCCGCGTCTGTTTCGCCGCAGGCCTTCACGTTGCTGAATAGCGACGTTGTAACCGCCCGTTCGATTGCCTACGCCCTGCGTGTCGAAAAGGAAGAGGCGACTCTTTCAAAACAGATCGATCGCGCCATCCGTCTCGCCTTCAGCCGCAATCCCACCCAACAGGAAAAGAACAAGCTGCTCGCCTACGTGAAGGAAATGCGCGCCTACCACGAGCAGGTGAAACCCGAGTCAAAGGAATACCCGACCCAGATCACCCGATCCCTCGTCGAGGAGTTCACCGGCCAACCCTTCGAATACGAGGAGATCCTTCCCGCCTTCGAAAACTACGTCCCAGACAAGCAGGCCGCCGACGTGGGCCCCAATACCCGGGCCTTGGCTGATCTCTGCCTACTTTTGTTCAACAGCAACGAATTCGTCTTCCTTTACTAAGGCCCGTTGGAGTTCACGCTTTGTGCGGGCGCGAACTTGTTCGAGCCCTTCAGGCTCAGGACAAAGCGCGAACTCCAACGGCGCCACTTTCAACCTACACGACATAAAACTTTGCCCCCCGGATTGCAAATACACCCACACGCTAGCGCGTGAACTTCAACCTCATGAAATCACCAATCTGCTACCGTCCTTTCTCATCCGCCGCCACCCGTCGTGAATTCCTCTATGGTCTCGGCGCCTCCATGGGGTCCGTCGCGCTGACCAGCGCCTTGGCAAAAGACGCGGCTATGCCTTCAGCCTTGGACCTTAAGCCTTTGGCTCCCAAGCAGCCGCAGCTACCCGCCAAGGCCAAGAACGTCATCATGCTCTTCATGGAAGGCGGCCCGGCACACATGGACACTTTCGATCCGAAGCCCAAGCTGACTGAACTGCACAAAAAGGAATCCAAGAGCACCAAGAGCTTGGCTGGTGGCTTCAAGTTCTTCGTGGGTAGCCCCTTCGGCTTCGACAAGGTCGGCCAATCCGGCATCGAGATGTGTGATCAGTGGAAGTACCTGCGCGATCCCGAAGTCGCTGACGAACTCTGCAATTACCGCGGTTGCCAGGCCGAATCTTTGAATCATCCCGAAGCCCTTTTCCACATGAACACCGGCAGCCGTCTCGGTGCCGATCCGGCCCTTGGCGCTTGGGCTACCTACGGACTTGGCAGCGTGAATCAGAATCTTCCTGGCTACGTGGTCATGACCGAACTCGCCCTCCCGCAGGGCGGTTCACGCAACTGGTCCAACGGCTTCCTCCCCGCCTATTATCAGGGCACGCGTCTGCGTCCGACCGGTTCCCCGATCCTCGATCTCAAGTCGCAGGGATACAAATCTCGTGCTCATCAGCGCAAGGCTCTCGATGCGCTCGCCATGTTGAATGATCAGCACGCCAAGAAGCATCCCGATCACAAAGACCTCGCGGCGCGTATGGAATCATACGAGCTCGCCCATCGGATGCAGACGGAAGTTCCCGATGTCATCGACCTCAAGGGCGAACCCGAGCACATCCGTGAGCTGTACGGCTTGAACGACAAGGACACCGGCGAGTTCGGCAAACAATGCCTGATGGCCCGGCGCATGGTCGAAAAAGGCGTCCGCTTTGTGCAGATCTTCTCCGGTGGTTGGGATAGTCACGACTACCTCGAACGCGGACACGGCTCCCGCATCAAGAGTGTCGACAAGCCCATCGCCGCGCTCATCAAGGATCTCAAGAAACGCGGCATGCTCGACGACACCCTCGTCATCTGGACCGGTGAATTCGGCCGCACACCCGACAACAACAAGCGCGGTGGCGTCTATTCCCTTGGCCGCGGCCACAATGCCGACGCCATGACCATGCTCATGGCTGGTGGCGGCGTTAAGAAGGGCGCCATCGTCGGCGCCACCGACGAGATCGGCTCCGAAGCCGTCGACGTGAGACACCCCATCCGCGACTTCCACGTCACGCTCCTCCACCTCCTGGGTCTGGATGACAACAAATTGACCTACTTCCATGCCGGCCGTTACAAACAGCTCAGCCAATTTGGCGGCAAGGTGATCAACGAGTTGATTGCTTGAATCGTGCCTGACTACGTCGAAAGATTTTGGGAAAGCCTTCAGTGATCAGATCGCATTGGGGCTTTGATTGCTGAGATTCGATCGACTTGCGTCTCAGTTCTTTCAGAATCGCTGAAACACTCGTCAGGCTGATGAAAATATATTGGAAGTCTGAACGAACATGCTGATCAAGACCGACAACTCTCTGAATCGCCGAACGTTCCTCCGCGGAATCGGTGGCGCATTGGTAGCCCTGCCGCACCTGAACATCATGGCCGCCGGGAAAGCCGTCCAGCCGCCCATGCGGATGGTGTGTGTGGGGACGAATTTTGGCTTTGTGCCGAAGCTGTTCTTTCCGGAGGAGACGGGTCGCAATTACGTGGCTCCTGAACTGATTCAACAGCTGGAGCAGCATCGCGACAAATTCACGATTCTGTCGCAGCTTGATCACGGAACGGAAGGCGTGGGTGGGCATGGGGGCGTGCACGCATTTCTTTCCGGCATTCTCTCGAAGAACGCCAAGGGCTTCGGTGAAAAGAACGTCACGATGGATCAGAAGGCCGCCGAGCATGTCGGCCCAGATACCCGTTATTCCTCGATGCAGTTCTCCGCCGGTGGCGATGAGGGCAGTGTGCTTTCATGGAACAATTCCGGCGTGGCGCTGCCATCACAGAACAGTCTCTCGACCCTGTATGCCAGGTTGTTCCAGGCACCAAGACAGCAGGAATTGAGCGTTCTTCGCCGGACGCATCAGGAGAAGAAAAGCATCCTCGATCTCGTCGAGTCGGACGCGAAGATCCTTCAGCGTCGCATCGGACGGGAGGACCAGGAGAAGCTCGATCAATATTTCACCTCAGTCCGCGAACTGGAGCGCAAGCTCACGCAGTCAGAGGCCTGGTTGGGCAAGCCGAAACCCACGGTGGACTACCAACTGCCCGCTGATGCCGGCGGCTTGGACTTCGTTGAGCGCGTTCCGCTTTACTACCACCTGATGGCGCTCGCGTTGCAGACGGATTCGACCCGGGTCATCACGTTCTCCCTGGCGGATCTCGGTGGCAATTCGGGCGGGTTCCCGCTCACCCGCGGCTATCATCAGTTGACCCACCACGGCAAGGTGGTCCGCTACATCAAGGAGCTGTCGATCATCGAACGCTCCCACACCAAACAGTTCGGTCGGTTTCTCGATCAGCTGGATGCCGTTCGTGAACCAAATGGCAAAACGCTGCTCGACAATACGATGGCTCTTCTCGGCAGCGGCATGGGCAACGCCAGTTCACACAGCAACAAGAACCTCCCGCTGCTCCTCGCGGGCGGTGGTTTCAAACACGGTCAGCACCTCCGCTACAAAAAGGGTTCGACGCCGGCATGCAATCTCTTCGTGTCCATGCTCCAGCGCTTTGGTGTGGAGACGGACAAGTTCAATCGGGGCACGGGGACGTTGAGTGGTTTGGGGATTGCGTGACAGGGTGAAAGGGGGATGAACATTACGACGCATCGAGATCTCAAGGTGTATTCGGGAGCGTTTAACGCCGATGATGTGAAACCCCGTTGGGGTTCGCGTGTGTTTACCGGTCGTTACCCAGCGTGTGCTTCGCGACACTGGGCTGTGGAGTTTAACCGCGTTGCGGTTCTTCTGCTTGTGAGTGCGTTTTGGTTGTTGAATGTGATCGGGGTTCACGCCACGTCCCTCGACTCTTCCGTTCCCAAATTCGTCACCCGCTACTGCATGGACTGCCACGACGCCGCCACTGAGAAAGGCGATCGGAATTTCGAATCATTCCTCAAAACACCCGTTGCGATCGATCAGCACCAGACACTCGAGGAGATTCTCGAGCAGTTGAATCTTGGTGAAATGCCGCCGAAGAAGAAGTCGGTTGAACAACCATCCGATGCCGAGCGGCGTAAGATGGTCGCGGAGATCACCCGCTACCTGACGACGATTGAGTCTTCAGCCAAGCCGGCATCCACGGTCATGCGTCGGCTGACGCGTTACGAATACAACTACACCATTCGCGATCTGCTCGGTGTCGACACGGCCGCGGCGGACAAGACACGATTGTTTCCGGCCGATACGCGCACACATGGGTTTGCGAATCTGGGTTCGGCGCAGGCTTTGTCCGATCACCAGCTGAGACTCTACCTGGAAGCCGCCCGGGAATACCTGGATCTGACGTTGGTGTTTGGTCGTGAGAAACCGGAAGTGCGAAAGTGGGTCTTCAGGCCGCTCGACCTGAACGGTGAGAAGAAGAATTCAGGTTCTGTTCGTTACCGGGTTTGGGCCAAGGATGGCAGTCATCTGGATATCGCCCATGGGCAGCCGGTCGATAATGGGCCGACCTATCCGAAGCAATTCGTCCGGCAGGGCGTCCCGGTCGATGGCCGCTATCGGGTTCGCGTGAAGGCGACGGCGATCGGGCGCCAGCATCCGTATGATCCGGCCATTTTTCCCAATGATCTGACCGTGCCGTTGCAGCTGGGTTTGTGGCATGTGCCGGACGAATCGTTTCTCGGCAAACGGGCTGCGGAAGGCCGCATTCTGGTTGGCGTATACGATTTGCCCGACAACACCCCCAGAGAAATCGAAGCGACTGTCTGGATGCCGACCGGCTCCACGCCGTTCGTCCATTGGATCAACGGTCCAGGTGCGTCCAAGGCGCCGCTGCGCAGGCTGACCGAGCGCTACCATCCCGAGGCGCTCAGGAAATCTCAGACCAAGGTGGACCGATTGCGCGAACAGGGAGTGGCAGTACCTAAAGACGCTCTCGTCCAACGGGTCTACATCTCAGATGTCTACCAGGGTCCACGCGTCCGGGTGTTCGAGATTTCGCTGGAGGGTCCGCTGCCAGAGCAATGGCCACCTGCCGGTCATCGCAATGTCGTCGGCAAGGAAACCGATCCGCAATCGCTCAATGTGGCGCGGGTGCTGACCGCGTTCGCCAGCAAGGCCTTCCGCCGTCCCGTGCCCCAACGCGAGGTGGTGCATCACATTGAATTCGTTCGTCAGCAAATGGCCGCCGGCGTGCGGAAAGCAGAGGCGATCAAACAGGGGCTGACGGCAATCCTCACTTCGCCGCGTTTTCTGTTTCTCGATGAAGGGAATCCGTCTAAGTCCGGTTCGCTGGATGACCATCAACTGGCCAGCCGTCTATCCTATGCGCTCTGGAGTTCCATGCCCGATGATCGGCTTTTGCAATTGGCCGCTGCCGACCGGCTGAGCGACACCAAGAACCTGGCTGCTGAGATCGACCGATTGATCGACGATCAACGTTCGTCCGCCTTCGTCCACCACTTCACCGACGCCTGGCTCCACCTCTACAAGATTGGTTCGATGCCACCGGGAGCCAAACAGTTCCCCGCCTACTTCCGCGGCCGACTTGAGCCGGCCATGAGAACCGAGACCCGGTTGTTTGTCGCCGACGCCCTCAAGCACAACCGCCCGCTCAAGCACCTTCTCAATTCCAGCACTACCTTCGTCAACGGCAGTCTCGCCCGACACTACGGCCTGACCAATGTTGTGGGTGACGAGTTTCGAAAAGTGTCCTTTTCGGCTGACCGGCGCCGGGCCGGCCTCCTCGGTCACGCCAGCGTCCTGACCGCCACTGCGAACGGTGTCGAAACCTCTCCGGTCGTCCGTGGCGTTTGGGTCTTGGAAAACATCCTCGGCACACCGCCATCTCCACCGCCACCGGATGTCCCGCCCAGCGAGCCCGACACCCGCGGCGCGACCACTATTCGCGACCAACTTGCCAAGCACCGCAACGTCGCCGCCTGTGCCGATTGCCATGCCAAGATCGATCCTTGGGGATTCGCCCTCGAATTCTACGATCCCATTGGTGGATTTCGAACTCACTATCCTCACGTCGGTCCCAGCGGACGGGTTGCCAAACTGGAAGGGAAACGCATCGACGGTTCCGGTGAGCTTCCAGGTGGCGAGTTCATCCACAACGACGGTGGCCTGAGAACTGAGCTTCTCAAACGCAAAGACCAGTTCGCGCGCAACCTCGTCAAAAAGTTCCTCACCCACGCCACTGGTCGAGAACTCACTTTTCGCGACAACGCCGAGGTTGAACAGATAACCGACAAGATTGCCAGGTCCGGCTACGGCTTCCGCGATTTGGTGAGGATGTCTCTGCAGAGCCAGATCTTCCGCAGTCGTTGATTTCGCAGATCGTGGCGTCGTCCGCTTATGGACTCAAGCTGATGGAGCTGAATCCATTGAGCGGCGCGAACCTCTACTCATCGAGTGCGGAGCCCGTTGGGATGCGTTCTGGGCGGGTGATGTGGATCGGTGCCGTCTGAAGCGCGCCTGTCTTACAGGTTTCTGACCCAACACCGCGCGGACTGTGGCAGCGTTGGCGTATGAAATTAATACTGTTGTGCCTGTTCTCGACAATTGCATTGCCGCAACTCGGTTTGGCGGGCGGGAATACCGCTGTTGCCGAGCTCGAGCAGTTCCAGCACTTGGGCTTTGAACTCGGGTGTGTATCGCTTGCGGGTCTTCACTTTCATAGTGTCTTAGGTTCCTATGTCCGTGGTCCGGAAGTCTAACGCACTTCAAAGTGACAAAGATTATGGGTTACGGCAGCTTCAACTTCCAAGGGCAACGCCAATAGTGAATCAGGCCGGTTTGGAGGATTTTCAGCACACTTCGGCTCGCCGTCCATACCTGCTGGTTGAAAAACGGTAGCTCTTCGGGGACGGCGTTCAATGCGCTCGGACAACGGGGGCGAGGTAGATGTTCTTGAATTTGACGGCGGTGTGGTCGCCCTGCAGATAGATCGGGCCGGGAGCGGATGGATCGGTGTAGATGGCTCCGCCCGTCGGCCCGATCACGGGTTGGTTGTCGATGACCTTCACCCCGTTCAGGACGATGGTGACGTGACGGTTCACGAGGGTGATGTCGTAGGTCTGCCATTCACCACCGGGTTTGCCGGCGTTTACGCTGGGGGCGATGCGGCTGAAGATGGCACCGACGCCCTGGAGTCCCTGCATGCGACTGTCGCGATCGACCACCTGGGCTTCATAAATGCCGCGGAGATAAATGCCGCTATTGCGCTGCGCTCCGATGAGGAATTCGGCGTGCAGCCAGAAGTCTTCGAACTCGGCCACAGTGCGGAGGTTGGCGTGGTCGCCCGTCGCGCTGAAATCGGTCTTCGGGGTTTCATTCACCAACATCCCGTCCTTGGCGCTCCACCCGAATTTCTTGGTCTTTTCGTGGGCGCGCCAACCAGTGAGATCCGTTCCGTTGAACAATGAAATCGGGTGACCAAATCGGACTTTCGATATGTCTGGAGGTGATTTGGGCATTGGCGGAATGCGCTTGCCGGTGAAGCGAACGGTTTCCTTGTCGCCACCATCACGCGGAGTGCGGAGGATCACACCATCGAGCTTGCCCGCAGTTAGCCCCACAGCGATGGCCGTTCCCACCGAGATCTTCTTTCCGTTCTTCTTGCGGCGGGTCTTGCGGTCAAAGTGGACGCGACCGTCAGCCACCTTCGTGATCTCGTAAGGACCTTCAGGCCCGACGTAGATCCGCATGCGAACCTCCTCTTCACCCACGCTCATCCAGGCGGGTTCGCCGGAATCGAGATGCAACGACCAATCGCCCAGCAGATCCTTGGGCACAGGTTCGGCCTTTGCGGGGGAGGCGAAAAGCAACAAGCACAAGATGGTAAGAGAAGTGAGTGAGTGGGTCTTCTTGTCGGTGGTGATCATGTTTGAGTTCATTCCGTAAATTCGCTTCAACTCATCGTAGCAGCCGAGGTAACGAGGCTTAATCGTATACAACGATTGAACTGAGCCTCCTCACGTCGGCTGCTACGAGGGATGTCGAGAGTTCGTACGTAGCGTTTCATGGGGATGGCAATATCGGCCTTTGTTTTTCGCCGTTGACGGTTGGGTAACGAGCATTCTTTTCCTCCAGGTTCCGAATCATTGCCTAGGTCAGGCGGTTGGTGTGCTCTGGTTGTGTCACCCACGTTCTTCAGATAACCGCGGCCTTCCGGGTAATATTTCCGGCACTCGGGAGACTTGTGATACTCCAGCCAACTGAAGTCCCAGGCATCGGGTTGCGTGAGCTTTTTCCAACGAAGTGAACGATTCGCTAAACTCGAGAAATGGTTATGCAGTCCGGTGATGTATTTTACCGCCTGTTCGACACCCCACTTCTGGACCGTGTAATCCCAGATCTCATCCTCCCGGATCTGAGCCTGGTCAAAGACCTTGTATTCAGCCATGGGCGGACAGCCGGGCTTTGCCACGGCGAATCACGTCATCTGCCGTCTCAGAATGAAACTGTGATTCGTCAGCCTCGATGCCTGGCCGAAGCTGTTTATGGAGCCAATCCCAATCATGAGTTTCCCGTTCTCGCTGGGCGGAAATCAACTGCGACACGTATTCGGGCCCCGAGGCAAGACCGCGTTGACGAACTTGCTCACGAACAAACTCGTCCAGTTCCGGTGTCAGGGACAATTCCATGCGATTAACTAGACAGGCGGCGTTGAAGAAATCAAGGTTGCCAGTGACCGGCGCTTTGCGATGATCAATTGAAAAGTCTACGCGCGTAGACCGCGTTCTTCTTACAGCCCTCTTCCCGGTTCATCCCTTTCGGAGTTGAACCTTCGATGATCAGCCAGCCCTGGTAGCCCATGCCGTTGAGCAGCGATTTCACTTTTTTGAAATCAATGTCGCCCTGGCCGAGGAAGCCGCCGTTTTCCTTGATGTGAATCTCACAGATACTTTCCGTCCCAAGGCTCTTGATCTCTCGGTAGATGTCGTAGCCCATACGCGCCGAATTGGCGGTGTCGTAATAGACCTTCACGGCGGAAGAGCCGACGCTGTCGATGATGTGGCGGTGGTCCGCTTCGTTGAGCAAGGTTTCGAGTCCGAGGATGAATCCGTGTTTCTCCGCCAGCGGCGCAAGATGCTTCAGCTTCTCGATCACGGTGGCGATTCGCTCGGGACTGCCGTTGAGATCAGCCTTGCCGAAGAAGGCCAGGAGCACGATGTGGGGTGAGACTTTGGCGGCGAGGTCGCGGTCCTTCAACGCGGCGGCCTCTTCCTTGAGCTTGACCATGGTCTCAATGCATTCCACCACGAGGCGATCAGAACCTTGTTCAGGAGTCCAATTCCCAGTGATGAAATCCCGACGCCGGTTTCTTTGACCACTTTGCGAATGGTGTCACGATTCTTGCGAAGTCGCAGATCAAGGCCCTTGCCAGCAGCGTCGAACGAATACTGAATCCCGGTCAATCCGTTGCGTTGGCCAAACTGAAAGGACTCTACGCTCAGCGACATTTTCAGGGACCAGTCGCAGGCACCGATCTTGAAGGGCGCGGCTTTCTTTTTGCCGGCGGCAAGCAGTTGCGACTGCGGTGAAAGCGCCATCAATAGCGTGGCGCAGGTGGTGATGATGATTCGGCGGTTGATCAACATAAGTTTCGTAGTGATTGAAGGTTAGTTCTGCAGGTGTCGCCTGAACCAGTTCAGGAAATGAACTTCATCATTCACCTTGTCGGCCCAGCCGTGCTTGGCGTCCTTCTTGATGATCAGTTCGATCGGAACCCCCTTTGACTCGGCGACCTTCTTGAAGCTCTCGGCTTGGAACAGCGGCACAATCGGATCGGCGTCGCCGTGGATGATCGAGACTGGGGGTGTCTTTTCGCTGATGTGATAAATGGACGACATGTGGCGACCCAGGACCTGTCGGCCTTCGGCAGTTTTCGATTCGTTCCCGAAAGCAGGCTGCCAACGCGACTGCTTGCCGACGCCAACACAATCGTCCCCAGGACCACTCCAGTTCCGATAATCTGTGGGTGGATAAAAGACCCCACCGCCTGCACTGCACTATTCGCGCGATCGACAGGATCCTTGGCCTTAGGTTTGCCGGGCCCGCCCTTGGTTGCCAGAACCAGACTCAAATGACCTCCGGCGCTGCTGCCGGTAACGCCGATTCGATCGGGGTCAATGTTCCACCGATCGGCATTCGTCCGAATGAACCGACCGGCGCGATGCATGAACCTGATGATGTCGCGTACCTGATAGCGGGGCTGCGAGCCGTGGAAGACAGCGAAGACCGTGTAACCATGATCGGTGTAAGGACTGGAGAATCCCTCTTAGACCTTTTCGTAGCGCGACTTCCAACCGCCACTGACGATCTTGATGATGCCGATCCCGTTCGGATTTTTCGGCGTGAAGACATCCATGGTCAGGGCAACCCCTTCGGTTCGGAGGTAGATGATGTCGCGCTCACGTTCCACCTGAGCGAGCAGCACTTTGGGAGTGAGAAGGACAAGAGCAAGTATCGCCAGTAGTTTGTTCATAGTGATCGGATGTTTGAGATCTTATCGACTAAGGGTTCGTTATGGAAGGTCGGCTACACGGTCGTCCACCCGCCATCGACGACGAGGGTATGGCCGGTGATCATCGACGCGGCTTCGGTTGCCCGAAAGATCACCGGCGCGGAAATCTCCTCGGGTTCAGCCAAATCGCCCCTCGGCGAACGGCGAAAGGGTCACCGTCGGGGCAACGGCATTCACACGTATTTTGTATTCGGCCCAGTCCGCAGCCATGGTGCGGGTCATGTTGTTGACGCCGCCTTTCGCGCCGCTGTAAGGACCCCGTTCCGGCGCGCTAACCACGCCGGCTTGGGAAGAAATGTTGACGATCGATCCGCCGTCACCCTGGGAGATCATCTGTCGGGCAATGATCTGGCTGCAGAAGAAGACGTTCTTCAGGTTGGAATCGACGATGAGATCATACTGTTCCTCGGTGTAGTCGATGATCTTCGCGAGCTTGTTGTAGCCGGCGTTGTTGACCAACACATCCACGCGTCCGTAGTGATCAATGCATGCCTTCATGAAAGTCTCAATCGAGGCGACATCCGTGACATCCAAAGTGTGATAAAAGCATTCACCACCCGCGTCGGTGATCTCTTTTGCAAGGTCTGGATCTCATCCACGGAGCGACTGCCTACCGCCAACCTGGCTCCGGACTTGAA
Source organism: Limisphaerales bacterium (assembly GCA_047608975.1). Classification (GTDB taxonomy): domain Bacteria; phylum Verrucomicrobiota; class Verrucomicrobiia; order Limisphaerales; family JAYPXF01. Next base: position 61,822 of record JBLFYM010000011.1, read on the forward strand.
GGCGTCCAGCGCCATGGTACGGCCCAGTCCTCTTCCGGCTCCGGTTACGATGACGACCTTATCTTGAAGCGCAAAACATGGGAGGCTGTTCATCTGTTTTGCTTGGATTGCGGTCTGCTGTAGCCAGTATTCTGCAGAATGTCACCCACGCCTATCCTCGGCAGCCGGTGGGGCAATTCCGGGGCCGGCCTTGCGGATGCCCCCGAAAGTTTCCCCTGCGCAGGCCCCGACCGCTGCAAACACCATCAACCAAAACAATCTGTACATCCCCTTGGCTATCCCGGCAGCCATACGCCGTCAACCCATGGACATGAACAAGGTGAGGCATCTGGGAAACTGGGGAACGGAGGGGGAAGACAGGCGGGCTCCGAGAGCACACGATTTATCCCGAAACCCGCCATCCACGTTCACACGAACGGGACGAGGTGAAACTGGCCCAGCATTGTTACCGAATGATGCGCTTCAGGTAACAATTCGGAAAACCGCCAGTGCGGGCGCGCACAGGTTTCTGCACCAAATTCGATCGCTGGAACAAAAAAGCCCCTGACCATGCGGCCAGGGGCTGGGAATCGTTTTCAGCTCTCAATCAGGGATCAACCAGAACTGCCCGGAAGAAGCGGCTGGTTGCCGATGCGCCATCGGTGGAGATATCCAGAAGATATTTCACTCCACCAATGGTGAATTCCTGCGGCGCTGCCACCGTGGTGAATGGATCGGCCGCGTTGATCGCGGCTCGGGATTCGATGCGGAGTCCCGTTGCTGGTCCTTCGATTTTCACGCCGCCCACGAACACGATGCTCACCTTGACGACGGGGATGTCACCGCTGGTGGTGCTGCCGTTGGCATTCGAAACCACCAAGCTGTAGTTTCCGGCCTGGGCGTTCTGGATGCTCAGTGACGCGCTGTTTGCCCCCGCAATGTCCGCGCCGTTCAGACGCCATTGGTATCCGGTTGCCCCGGTCACCGCGCCGGCTGGCAGCATAATGTTCAGGCTGTTGCTTGCATCGATTACCAGGGCCGGAATCGCCGCGGCGATCGCGGCGTTGTCAACCGTCGGCCCGGTAGCCGGCTGAGCCGGCGCCGGGATGGTAACGGCGCGTGCATCGGTGCCGTTGAACACATTGAACGAACCGAGTGCGGACCAATCGGCAGCCCAGTTCAGATCCTTCGGAAACGCTCCGAGGTGGTCCGTATCAATGTAGAAGCCGTTTGCCGGCACCGACTTGACGTTGGCCGCATCCAGGGCTGGACTGCCGGAACGCGGGATGGGATTCAGCTGGCCGATCTGGGTATTGGAGATGCCACCGAGCAACGGATCGGAAGTCAGGTTCGTCTTCGTGGAATCAGCGAACAGATTGGCGAACACCTTGTCACGAACCGGAGCGGGTCCGGCTTCGGCGCTGATGACCAGAGCGGCCCCCACGTTTGGCCAGATGTTGTTGGCCAGACGAACGTCGCCCGCATCAAACGCACTTTCGTTATCCAACCTGAATTCGATGCCTTCACCGAATCCGCTGAACACGGAGTTCCAGATGCCCGGACGAGCCTGGTCGCTGAACTGGAAGACCTCTTCCGCCGTGCTGCCGATGAAGGTCGCGTTGTAGAGTTCCCACTGTCCGAGCGGCGCGTTGTTGTTGTTGGGCTCCAGATCCCCGTCAATTTCACCGCCGTGATCAGCCGCGATGTTTCCTTGGAGTACAAACCAGAACTGGTTCTTGCCACGATAGCCCTGATCCACGTCGAAGGAGTCATCCTGACAGTAGGCCGCGATGAGGAACCTGGAGTTCACCGTGCCGCCCCACCATTCGAATCCGTCATCACTGGAACCGAGAACTTCGACAAACTCGATCGTGGTGCCATCACCGACGCCGCCCATCGTCAGACCGTTCAGCTCAGAGTCCTCAAAGAACGTCGTGCCCGGATAACGGATCTGCACGTAGCGAAGGGTTCCGGAGTTGTCACGGTCATCCGATCCACCGAAACGATGGAGGAATTGTCCGCCTGTTCCGGTGCTGTCCTGAAGTCCTTCGAAGACATCGTACTTCGGCGTCGAGGTATTGCCGGTGTTGTCCTTGGCGCTGTTGATGCCCGCATTGCCGAGCAGAACCACACCGCCCCAGAGCTGACTGCCCAACACACCGAGATTGGCCTGCGCCACGTTGACCTGCGCTCCGACCGTGCCATCCAGTTCTGATGTGAAGATGATCGGATTGTTCGCTGTACCATTGGCATGGATGCGGCCACCTTGGGTGACGAAGAGTGCGCTCGCATTCGCGCCCACACCCTGCTTGCCCTTGATGACCGTGCCGGCTTCGATGTTCAGCACTTCGTTCGTTTCGACGTAGATGAAGCTGTTGAGGACGTAGGTGTTCGTGCGATACCAGTTTACCGTGCCGGTGATGTCGGCATTGCTGACCTGAACGATTCCGCCTTTGCCGTTCCCGGTCAGGGCACCCAACTGGGACAGGGCCGTCCAGCGGCTGATCCAGAGATCGTTCTCGGAGAACGCCCCGAGGTAAGGCGTGGGAGTATAGAACGAATCCATGGCGACTTTCGCGTTCGCCGGATTGAGGGCCGGACTACCGGCCGCGGGTCGAGGATCGAGCGCACCAGCCAGACCAGTACCCCGGAGCAACGGATCGGAAGTCAGGTTCGTCTTCGTGGAATCAGCGAACAGATTGGCGAACACCTTGTCACGAACCGGAGCGGGTCCGGCTTCGGCGCTGATGACCAGAGCGGCCCCCACGTTTGGCCAGATGTTGTTGGCCAGACGAACGTCGCCCGCATCGAACGCACTTTCGTTATCCAACCTGAATTCGATACCTTCACCGAATCCGCTGAACACGGAGTTCCAGATACCCGGCCGGGCCTGGTCGCTGAACTGAAACACTTCCTCGGCGGTATTGCCAACAAAGGTCGCGTTGTAGAGTTCCCATTGGCCGAGCGGCGCGTTGTTGTTGTTGGGTTCCAGATCACCGTCGATCTCGCCGCCGTGATCGGCCGCGATGTTTCCTTGGAGTACAAACCAGAACTGGTTCTTGCCACGGTAACCCTGATCCACGTCGAAGGAGTCGTCCTGACAGTAGGCAGCAACGAGGTACTTGGAATTGACGGTGCCGCCCCACCATTCGAAACCATCATCGCTGGAACCGAGAACTTCGACATATTCCAACACCGTTCCGCGACCGACACCGCCGAGGGTGAGACCGTTCAGTTCGGAATCTTCGAAGAAGGTCGTGCCCGGATATCGGATCTGCACGAAGCGCAACACGCCGGAGCTGTCATCGTCATCCGGACCACCAAAGCGATGCAGAAACTGCCCACCTGTTCCGGTGGTGTCTTGCAAGCCTTCGAACACGTCATGCTTCGGTGTGGAACTATTTCCCGTATTGTCCTTGGCGCTGTTGATCGTCGCATTTCCCAACACCACGACGCCGCCCCAGAGCTGACTTCCGAGCAATCCGAAATTGGCTTGCCCGGCATTCGCCTGTTCACCGACGGTGCTATCAAGCTCCGACGTGAAGACGATCGGATTGTCCGGCGTGCCTTCCGCAAAAATTTTACCACCTCGCGTCACAAAGAGCGCACTTGCGTTTGCCCCAACGCCCTGTTTGCCCTTGATCACTGTGCCGCTTTCAATTCGCAGCACCTCGTTCGCTTCCACGTACACGAAGTTGTTCAGGACATAGGTGTTGGTTCGGTACCATTGAACGGTTCCGGTGATATCGGCGTTGTTCACCTGAATGACAGCCGCATTCAGACTCGCGCCACACCACATCGCCATCGCCGCCAATCCGCTGATTGTCGAACTGAGTTTTGTTTTTGTTTTCATTATGCATCCGGACGTTGATTTGTTGTCCGGTCAGGAAGATGGGGGGAGAGCGTTACAACCGTGTGTCAGTCCGGTTAAGCTCAGGTGATTCGGTGTCGGAGGAATGATGGAACTCCCGTCTCAGAACGAATACGAAAGGGAGATCCCGTAGGACCGACCGCGACGATAGGCCGATTGGTACGGATCGAATCCGTTCATAAAGTCGCCATTTGAATCAATCACTTTGGCTATTTCATCCGCGTCGTACTCCTCCTTAATCAAAGGGTTCAGCAGATTTCGCGCGGTGAATTTGAGTTTCCACCGATCCCCAAACCGTTTGGTAAATGTCAGATTCAGGCTGGGCACAGGTTCCATATAGGTATCAGGCCCCCGGCTGTTCACGAGAATCAGACGACGACCGGTGAGGTTGAACGAGAGCGTGGAGGTCATATCCAGGTACTCGCTCTCATGAGTCAGGTCCGCGTTGAGAACATAGGTTGGCTGATCGAACATCGGACGCGTCGCATCCACATCGTCGTATTGCTTGTTCGCCAGTTCGAGCGCGTTGCGGGGAATCTCGGAGAGCAGAAAGGCGTAGTTGATGCCGAGATCAAAACCATCCAACCAAGGGGCAAACGTGTTCAGATCGCGACGCATCTCGGCCTCAACGCCGAACAGTGAGGCGTCTTTGCCATTCTCAAATCGGATGTCGCCCAAGGCGGAAACAAGCACCCGTTCAATTGGTCCGCTGATTTCCTTGTAGAACGCCCCGAGCGAATAGATCTGACCCGGCTCGGGAAACCACTCCACCCGGGCGTCATAGTTGGCCGTCGTGGTGAGATCCAGATTCGGATTGCCGATCACCTGCCGACCACCAGCGGATGTCACCAAGGCGATCGGGGTCAGTTCACGGAACGATGGCCGGGCGATGGTCTGCGACCAATTCAGTCGGATGTTTACGTTTTCCCCCGGACTGATGATCACTCCGGCTGCCGGCAAGAGAGTGGGCTCGACCAGCGACGCCGGTGGCTGTGCGCCGCGAAATAAGTCGGTGGTCGTCACCTCGATCCGTGTCGTCTCATAGCGGACACCCCCCAGTGCCTTCAGAGATTTCATGAAGGGAAACTCTGCCATCATGTAACCTGCCTCAATCGTCCGGCTGCCGGCCGAGTCCGAAAAATTCCCTGCGAGCGGCGTGATCAGAACCTGATTCGGATCGAGTCCGCCATCCAGCAGCGCGACATCGCCGGTCTCATACTGGAATTCATAGCCTCTGATCCTGAATTCGCGATCCGCGATGCTCTGGTAGGCACCCAGCTTGAAGTAACCTTCCTCGCCGCTCCATTGGACGAAAGGCAGGGTCACGTCGATGCGGTTGTTGAAGTTGTTTTCCTGAGTGTTTCGAAACTGACGTTGCGGACGATCCGGTGTGGTGGCCGTGCTGGAATGAAACGGTCCACCCGGTGTGTCCTGCACCCGCTCGATCAGACGAAGATCGGGTACGTCCTGAACGGTGGCCGCAATCGAAGTGAGCCATTCGAATTTCAAATCTGCCAGTTCGGGAAATTCGTGCGATCCCTTCACCTGGTATGACTGCAGGTTCCGCTCGTTGTATTCGAGCGTATCCGTCTTGATGGGAATATCTTCGTCATTGGTGGTTCCCTGTCCTTCGCCATGCACCGCACGCTTGTCCGTGTTCTGCGTGTAGGCAAAGTTGAATCCGATCTCGTGCCCTTCACTGGGCTTTACTCCAGTCGCAAACACCGCCCCCCAGGCAACACTGTCAGTGCCGGCAGTCTCGCGGATAGATTGTCGCAACTGCGCGGGTGACGAACCGTTGTAGCGATTGCGAATTCGATCTTCGTAATAATCAAAGCTGCGGTCGTAACTCAACCCTCCGAAGAAGCCCGCCTTCTTGCCCATGAACTTGACTGGAGCACCGAACGACATACCGAAGTTCCGGTTCAACGAAGAGCCATCTTCAAAGGCCTCAAACCGGGAATCACCAAAGGAATTGGCCAACCCATTGTTCCGCTCAAACGCCGCCTGACCGGGCACAAAGGGAATCCCGAACCTCCGGAAGACCAGGAAGGTCTGGGCGAGATTGCGATCCTGCACCACCGCGTTCGGATGCGCGCCGGCCAGTCCGGCCGGAAGCGCGCGCCCGCCATCATCAAAACCAAGGTAGTCCGTAGCGCCCCCGTCATAGCTCAGGAACTCGTTCCGCAGATTCGATTGGGGATTGTAGGAAGCGCCGGCGCTCAGATTGAAAGTGAACTGGTCCGGAAAGGATTTCGTGACGATGTTGATTGCCCCGCCGGTAAATCCGCCCGGCAGATCCGGCATAAAGGTCTTTTTGACCTCCACGCGGGCGATCATTTGCGCCGGAAACAGATCCAGCTGTGCGGCCTGTTTCTCGGGATCGGCCGACGGAATCTCCGCCCCGTTCATTGAGGAGGAAGTGTAGCGGTCGCTCAAACCACGTACGACTGCGTACTTGCCATCGGTCACCGTCACACCGGTCACCTTGGCCACCGCGCCGGCCGCGTCATTGACCGCCAGCCGGGAAAAGTCATCAGCGGAAAGCCCCTCGGTCACGACGGATGAATTCTTTCGGGCGTCCAAAATTTCCAGCCTCTGATCGGGGATGGGTTCGGTCAGTGCTTCGAAGGCGGGCAGCTCGAAGAAGGTCGGCCCCATTTTCACATCCGCCCTGGTAGTGACGCCCACACCCACCCTGACGCCTTCCACGACAACGCGTTTGTAGCCGGTCTTGGCGATGATCAGGGTGTAGGTCCCCGCCGGCACCGAGCGGAATTGATAGACACCCGCGCCGCTGGCCTGCGCCGCCAAGGTGGTACCGCGAATCGTCACGATCACCGCCGGGACCGGGTTGTCCTGAAAACTGTCCGTAACCGTTCCTGAAATGGAACCACCCGCACTCCCGTCCTGACCGAGAACATCGCGGGAGATCGAGATCAGGATCAGCATCAGCACCACGGCGAGCCTCCGTAGATGGGCGCGAAACAGGCGCACAGAATTCCGATGGGATAAAGTCACAAAAGATGGCGGCTCAGGTACCGGCGGTCCGACGAATCCGTTCGATGGCTTCGAGGTAGCTCTGCACCGAATCACGCGGATCGATCTTCTGCGCCTTGTTCAACAGCGTGATCGCCGCATCGAGTTTCTCCTGCTTCACGCGCAGCTGGGCCAGCTTTACCAGGGCATCGGCTTTGAAGCCGGAAATCTTGGACGCCAGATCAAAACGATTCTCCGCCTTGGCAAAATGATCATGCCGGGTGGCCCCTTCGCTCTGATCGACGAGTCTAAGATGATGTTCCCCAATCAGAATGAGTGCCTCTCCATCCAGCGGATCGCGCCCGACCACCTGCCCGAGGAGATTCACCGCGCCGGTAGAATCGCCCTCGGCCACCAAAACCTTGGCTTCGAGTTTCAAGAGTTCCAACTCATCATCATTGCCAAGTTTGCCGGCCGCGGCCGTCCGGATGGCCCCAAAGAGATTCTTCGCATCCGCCAGGGCAGAACGGCTCACCAGTATCTTCGCCGTGCGCAATGAGCGTTTGACATCCGCACCGCCACTCTTGGCTATGGCCTCCTGATAGATAGGCAGCGCGAGATCACCTGACTCCTGCCCAAGGTAGATATCGCCCAAAGCAAACAGGAGCTTGGGAGTGGCCTTCCCCAGTTTCCGGACGATCTCGTAGTTCACCGCAGCGAGTCCCGGGTTTTCCATCCGGGCATAGATTCCGGCCTGCAACACCCACATGTCATCCGCCGTCGGGTCGCGCCCCAACACCTCATCCACCAGGCGATTGGCCTCGGCGAGCTTTTCCTGTACCACCAAGGTTTTTACCAGCCCCAGGCGCCATTCCCTGTTGTCGGGTTGGAACAGGATCGCCTGTCGGTACGCGGCCTCAGCAGGAATATGGCGTGCTCCGGAAAAGTGGCAGAACCCCAACAAGCCGTAGGTGACACTGTCACGATCCCCAAGCTCAATGGCGCGGGCCAGCGGTACCGCCGCCTGCTCAAACTGCCCGAGCTTCAGCCGACAGAATCCAAGATTCTTCTGTGCCCGACGGAAGTCGGGGAATTTGTCGATCGCAGTCGTATAGTGCCGGGCGGCGGTCTCAAAATCTCCCAGTTCGAAATAGAGACTGCCCAAAGTGAAATCCAGCTGCGGATTGCTCTCAGCGGTGACATTGGTCTTGAGCACGTAGGCCGCCAACTTCTTGTCGCTGCCAAGCAACGGGGCCAGCTCCCGCATGAAGGCCAATTCGTTGGTATCGGTGAGCTCCGGTTCGACTGCCGGATGAAATCCGTAGCGTCCGGTGAAGGCGCGTTTGAATTCGGTGCTGTTCCAAAGATGCTGCCACGGGTCGTCCGGATGCGCATCGGATTGCTTCACGGCCAGATCCACTCCTCCCGCGGATTTGGGAAAGTGGAATTCCGGTCCCGCTGCTTCAGGATCGATCGGTGGATCTTTCTTTTTTCCGAAGGTCAGGAAGCGAAGTTTCTTCTTCGGTTTCGTGTTCTCCGGCTTCGTGGGTTCGGTCGCCGGATCTTCCACCACCTTTTCCGAAATCTCGGTTTCTTCAGTTGCGATGGTTTTGCTTTTTTGAGGAAAGCCTTTTGGGGGGCGCGCGACCGCTCCGGCAACGGACAGGGAAAGGAGGATGGTGAACAGTGGTTTAAGTATTCTCATTGGATAGGCAACACGCATCGAGCGCTCAGCTTGAGATGGAGAAACGGATTGGTTGGCGGATGTAGGTGGCGACAGGTTTTCCATCCTTCTGGCCGGGTTTGAATTTCCAACGTTTGATCGCGTCCAGCGCCGGCTTTTCAAAGTCAGGATGGCTGGAGGTCTCGATACGAGGATCTTCAATGCGACCGCTTTCGTTGACCACGAACAGCAGCACAACCATTCCCTCCACCTTTGCCTTCAGCATGCTGCGCGGGTGTACCGGAGCGGACTGAGAAGTGGGAACCGGGCGGTTGTCCAACTCCGCCAAACTGAAGATGGCCGAAGTCGCCGCTTCGGCTGCCTGGTCGAAAATGCTGTCACTCAACGCCAAGCCCCCACCGCTACCACCGACGAAACTCATCGGCGGAGGTGGGATATCCAACGGGCTGGACGCTGAGGGAGTCGGAGGCGGGGGAGTATCCTGCTGCTCCGGCGGAGGCGGCGGGGGGGGCGGCGGCGGCGGCGGCGGATCGGGAGGATCCTGCTGAATCGTCTTGGTCGTCCTGATGGTGGTGTCGTGATCGTGCTTGGCATCGATCATCTGGGTGAGCGGTAGCGCAAAAAACACCGCCGCCGTGATCAGAAAGCCAAAGAAGTAAGGCCAGAACAGACCGCCACCCATCTTCGGGGGTGTGAAGACCTTTTTCATGAGCCTCAGATTCCCGGACCCACGGTTGCAAAGCTGACGTCCTCCGCACCGGCCAGCTTGCACTCGTCGTAAACCTGGATGGCCAGGCCGTATTGAGAGTTCTTGTCCCCCTGAATGATCACCGGAACTTCCTCACGCTGCGTGAGGCGCTTGACCAGGGGGCGCACGCCCGCGAGCCCGACATCGCGTCCACCATAGACCACTTGGGCATCGGCAGTGATTGCGAGAAGGATGCTGTTCTTTTCCAGTTTGGCCGAACTCACCGCCTGGGGCTTGTCGACTTCCACCCCGGTCTCCTCAACGAACACCGTGGTCACGATGAAGAAGATCAACAGGATGAACACCATGTCGATCAACGGGGAGATGTTGATCTCCTCCAAGCTCTCGCTATCCACCAGTGATCGACGATTACGCATGCAATTGGATTTTGTGAACCGGCTATGACCTGCCTACGCGGGCGAGAGTTCAAACCCGAAGGCGGTGGCTTCCTCGCGCTGCTCGGGAGGAGCTACAAGCGGTGCCGGAATATTCAGGATGCGCCGTTTGCAGGCTTGCACGCAGGCACTTTCAACATTGGCCAGAAATGCTTCGTACTCCTCTTTGCGACGCTTGATGACGGCCAGCATGATGTAGCCGGGGATCGCCACGAGCAGCCCCATCTCGGTCGTGATCAGGGCTTCGGAAATGCCGGCTGAAATCTTGTCCATCGTCTGCGTGCCTCCGCCTTGCGACAAGGCGTTGAAGGTCGCCAGCATTCCCAGCACCGTGCCGAGCAAGCCCATCAGCGGGGCGGAGTTCACGAGCACGGTGATGACGCTGAGCCGTTGCTCAATCTTGGGGAATTTGGAGAAGCCGATTTCCGAAAAGCGATCCTGCACTTCGTCCGGGCAGTGAACCTCATCCGTGGTATAGCGGATGATCTCCCCCACCTCGCCCTGACCGCTGGTCGGCTCTTCAATCCAAGCACGCCACTGCCGCTCCGAAATACGACGGTATTCCCGGCGGCGGAACCAAACCACAAGGCTCATGCCGCTGACATAGATCGCCATCGCAATGACGAACAGCGGGATCATGACCCACCCGCCGCCCATCCAGACGGTGAGGGCCTGACGAACGTATTCAGCGAGTTCAGGAGTGGCGGCTGCTTGTTCCATAATAATAGTCTAGGAAGTGGGTGAGGGGCTCACGACGGCGGAGGACTTCAATCCGGAAGGTGGCACGTCGTGTTCGCCAAGGCGCGGATCGATACCATTGATGAAAGCGACACTGATCTGCTCCATCGCACCCATGACACCCTTCGCCTTGCGCGAAATCACGGCGTGAATCAGCAGTGCCGGAATAGCCACCAGCAATCCGAACTCAGTTGTGACCAGAGCTTCAGAGATGCCACTGGAAAGGGTCTTGGGATCACCGGTACCAAACACACTGATGATCTTGAAGGTATTGATCATGCCCGTGACTGTTCCCAATAATCCCAACAGCGGAGCCGTGGCGGCCGCAATGGCAACCACCGGAAGCCAACTCTCTAGCCCGGGTCGGACCTTCAGCATCTTCTCGTAAAGAACTTCTTCGATGTATTCCTTGCGCTCCGTCGCGTGGTCGATCGCCACGTTCAGCATTTCTCCCACCGGTCCACGGATGCGTTTCGCCTGCTCATGAGCCTTGCTCATGTTACCGGCATTTACCCGATCCACGATGATCTGGATGTCACGGGGGCGCGCGAGACTGATGAACCCGATCTGGACGTATTTCAGACATCCGATGATCAACGCCAAGGCCCCAAGTCCCAGCAATGGCACCATGGTGGGGCCACCTTTCCGGGCGTGTTCCCAGAAAGTCTCCTCCGTCGCGGCGATCTTCTCCGCATCACCCATCGATGTATCAACGGGCAATACGCCAATACCAGCATGCGTAATGGCGCGGATCCCGTCAGCCAAACTTTCCGGCGCTGCCGTCACGTGCACCTCTTCGGCATTCAGTTCGCCACGGGCGAGTCCAACCGCGTCGGCACCCTCCGCTGAGAACACAGCCACCGGACCGAACAGGGCGAATTTGCCGCTTTCACGAACCCCGCCGGCAACCGCAGTCCCCGGAAAGGATTCACCTCCAAGCAGAGCTGCTGCACGATCCAACGCCAGACCAATCAATGCGGCCTGCTGGGCGAGCGATTCCACCGGCGTCAATGACTCATTCTCCGCCGCGGCGCGGGCCGCACGCAACTGCTCGGTATGACGGGAAATCTCGGTCGCATGCAGACGGCTCTCAAAGGCCTGCGAAAATTCACTCAGCAGTCCACCCAGATACTCAAGCTGTTCTTTCCGGCCTTTCACCTGGTTCTTCAGCACACCCAGATCGACCATCTGGTTCGATTGATCGCGCTCCTTTGCTTCCAACTTCTTCTTTTTTGCGAGCACCGCCTCCTCGGCCATGTTCATCTCGCGGGCAAGCGGGATCTTTTCTGCTGAGATCTTTTCCTGCGCAGCCGCAAGTTCCATGAGCGCCGTCTCCAGCTCCTTCTTCGCACCTGATGCGACCGCTCCGAAATCCTGCGCTGTTCCAATGGACAGGCCTAGGCCCAGGCCAAGCGCGACAACTGAAATCAGTTGAGAAACTTTCATTTCACCTCCACCGGTAGCCCCACATAGGTGGCGGGTTCACCCTTTTCATATACGGCAATGGCACGCCGAACGGATTCCGATATGGCCGGATTCTCATCCCAGACCCAGCCTGCCGCAGATGGCCCGCCGGTTCCCGCAAAGCCCCCGGTTCCATCGACAAACCAGGCCTGCCCTAGTCCCAGATAGAGGGTTTTCACTTCCACATCCTTGTCCCGGTGCTTGCGGATCTCCGTGACCACGTGCAGCTCGCTGTTGAATTCCTGCACCGCTTTGAGGATCAGGATCAGATTCTGAAAGCGACTGATGAGTGGTATCTCGGTCTTGGCCGAATCCTCCGGAACCAGCGTAAGCAGCTTCGCGAGAAACTCCTGATTCCTAAGCGGGGGTGGATAATTGTTTACCTGCGCCTTGAGTTTGCCCTCGAATCCAACGATCAACTCCTCAAGCTTCTCAAGCGCCGCCATGTAATTCTTGTGCAGTACGTCGTTCTCCGTCGTCTCCTTCACCACCTGAACATTGTCCTCACCCACCTTGGCCAGTTTGCTTTCGAGCTGCTTTCTCTGCCCATCAAACAGGGAAATCGTGCTTCTGAGCGTCTGACGATCCTCTTCCCAATCAGCGTTGAGCCGCGAGATCATCTGTCGCGCCTCAACCCATTTGGCAAGCGTCTCACGCGTTTCCGTCACCCTGTCCTCGGCACCGTGCGCACCAGTCGAAAACACCAGCACGGCAACTGGCGCAAACAAGGCAATGAGTGTGGCTGGAATTCTGGTGCGTCGCACAACTGCACAGTCCCCGCGATTGGTAACAGGAACTTGTCGGTCTCGTTACAAAGGCGTAACGAAACGCAAATGGACCAATGGATGCGTCGGGAAGTGTCCCATGCGTCGAATCAACTGATAGCGAGGGAGGTAATCGGGATATCAATCGGTAGGTCTGTCTTTAACTCAGATGCAACCGGAGACGTATGTACCTTCAATCTCGTTGCGGGCATGACCACCCCACATCGGATTCAACGTCGACCGCACTCGGATCCGAATTCGCAAGGTAGTCGCTTGCTCCAACCGCCCTGATCGGCGTTTCACGTTACGGGCAGGTTACATTGTCATTTTGGGAGCGTTGGGTGATTGACGTCGAGCGGGATGGCCAGTGACGGTGTTGGCAATCGCGTGCTTGGCTGTATGAGACAATCGATATTGGTGGCCCGACTTCTGACAATTCCGTTGATTTCGCTGTTCCTCGGCGGCTGCGCCTCTGTGTTCAATAGCGGGCCCGAACAGGTGCAGATCGGTTCGACGCCGCCCGCCGCCCGCGTAACCATCTACGACGAACACGGGGACGTGGTGGCCTCAGGCCGCACGCTTTTCAAGGCAGAGTTGAAAGCCGGTGGAAAATTCAAGCCCAAGAGCTACCGGGTGAAACTGGAGAAGCTGGGCTATCAGTCCCACGAGTTCATCATCGAGAACAAGTTGAGTGACTGGTATTGGGGGAATCTCTTCTACAGCGGACCGATCGGTGCGTTGGTCGTGGATCCGATGACGGGGAACATGTGGAAGCTCGATCCAAAACGCGTCGAGATTCAGCTCGAAAAGATCAGGGTCCCGGCTTCGGAGTCTTCCTTGGGTCTGCCGATTTTGACCGTGAACCAAGTCAATCCCAGTGACCTCTCCGCGCTCAAACCGCTTTCTGATAATTGTCTGTCCAATCCCTGTAACTCCCCTGAAGGGACCACGCGCTGAACCTTGCGAAAGCTCAGCCGGCATGTCCGTCAAGGAATCCGATCGCCAGCATCAGCGGTGCGAACCCGAAAAGAGCACCCGCCACCATCCGCGTATTCTACGGAAAGGGTCGGAAAGGGGTCGGGCCGCGAAAGTGAGAAGTCGATCGGCAATTTTATCTTCTTTCGCAGCACACAGAAAGGGGTCGGGCCGATAATTAAAGAACGCAAGGTGTGGCCGGAGAAGCCAGCGCCAGGTCATCAACTCCAATATCCACTTGCGGGATTGGCCAGCTG
>JBLFYM010000012.1:0-64481 GCA_047608975.1 Limisphaerales bacterium
GTTGCAGTCGGTCGGAAGGTGTGTTCTGAAGGACTATTCCAACCTTATGCTGCTGGTCAGTCCGATTGTTTGGGCGTCCCTCGAAGAAGCGCAGCCGATAGTCGTAGCGCAACTGAAACTCAGAGGGCCCTTCCGAAGTCTGCCAAGTCCCGATCGGATTGATATCGAACCCGAAACTCTCGTCACCGGCAGTGAGCGTGTTGTAGTTGTCGTCGTAGAATCCGCGAACGTTCGCTTCAACATTCCACGGTTTTTCTTGAGCTTCGGCGCTGAGGAGGCCGAGGACACCGATTCCAACCACGCTGGCTGAGGTAAATACGCGTTTCATATAGAAATTTTTACCAAAAAGTTCATTGTTGACCGGCCAAGTTACTAGGCGGTTCGCTCCGGACTGTCAATGGGATTGTTCCCCATTGATGACCGTTTAACCGCTCGGAAAAATCGATTTTGGCCGCGCTCCGGGAGCGCCCCCATCTACGGGTTCTTTCGGATCTGGTTCGTCGATTCCAGCCAGCGCGGCGCATCCGACAGGAACAACTGATAGGGAAACCCTTCCGCCAGTGCGTGTCGCAACGGAAATCCTGAGGGAACCTCCTCCTTTACCACAGCTTCGGCAGCGAACCGACCGAGCATCGGATTTTGCCCCGCCATCATGTCGGTCACCAACCGGCCATCCAGCGACAAGGAAGTGAGATAGACCGCATTGATGGGCTTTTGCGAATGGATCTCGACGAAGCCTTCGGCAAAGGGCGAAGGCAGCCAGCTACAGCGACGATCGCCGTACCAGGCAAATGCCCAAGGCGCATCGCTCATGGCCAGTTCCTCTTCTCCCAGCCAATTCCCCCGTTCCTGGATGACGGTGGGCACATAAGGTGGATAAGCCAGCGGTGATCCCACCCCGTTCACCACCTTCGATATCAGCGGTAGAGAGAGAACCGCAGCAATCCCAACTGTGGCGAGCCGGAGCGCGAAGGGCCCGGTGAATTCCAGTCTTCCGATCAGGCTGGAAAGCATGGCGGAGCCGAACATGAAGACCAGAGGACTCAGGAGGATCAGATAATTGGCCTCGTTCACATCGGGAACCATTTTGCTGAAATGCGAACGCACAAGTGCCTGAGCGAGCAGTAACATGCCCATTGAACCCAGAGTAAACCAGCGAAGCCGGGCGATACTACGATTCCGGAAGGGCACCAATAGCCCCACCGCAAACAACGCGACAATCCAATTCCCACCCAAAGTCGGCAGATCGTTCTGCACGATGTCCGGGAGATTTGCATCGAGCTTCATCCAGTATTCGTCGAGCCCGACTTTTCCGATGTCATGAGGGGAATCGAGTGTCTCAGGATTGATAAGGCGGTAGACCTTGTCCGCCGGAAAGCGGTCCGTGTTCTCCATCACGGAAAGCCCAGCGGTGCCAAAGGCCATGCCGGAGAGCTGATGGTTCCGCGTCAGCCACGGTGTCAAAATCACACCGAATCCCAGCAAGGCGGCAAGCCCCAGGGCCATCCCACGGTTTTGGAACGCCGCACTCAGATAGACGACCAGGGGCAGAATCAGGCCGCAGAGCGCGTAGCGTGACAGGCCGAGCAATCCCACTGTGACACCGGCGAGAACGGCGTATGCAAGCAGGCGTGGAAGAGCATCCGGCTTTTCCTCAAAGAATCGGTTCAAAGAAACGATTACGTGGGCCAGTGCCACGATCAGCACAAAGATCAGGGACGTTGAAAGACCTGATTGGGTGAATTGCCAAAGCAGATCCGTTCCGGCCAATAGAATTGCCGTGACCCAGGCCACATAGTCATCGAACAAACGGCGAGCGAGAGCCCAAGTCAGACCGATCGCGAGCATGAACAAGAATTGGTTGAAGCACGCAATTCTGAGCTCGGCCGGATGTTTGAGAGAAGGCGCGTCCGGGTCCGCAGTAAAGTCGAACCCGCCGATCCGCATCCACAGCGAGAGCACGAACGGATAAACGGGGGCATTGGCCAGATCCGGCTGGGCATCGCCCAACTTGAATTCCGGATTCCGCGCCTTTAGAAAATGAAGATCAGCCGGGCGGACAAACTTCGTCGTAAAACCTTCTCCGAGGCTCAGATTCCGCGCGATTTGCGAGCTGTCCATGGCCGCGGGATGTTCAAAATTCCGGAAAGCGCGGACGTTGTAGACGGTCGCGAGCGCCACCAATCCGAGAACGAACACCACCCAGCGGACCACGCGGGCACCGGCACCTTCTTCGAGTGAGTGGATCCATTCCTGTAATGTGGGCATGGCGAAATTGTGGGTTAGGGAAAGAGGATGGCCGGGCCAAAGCGGAGCAGCGTCACGCCCGGGCCCCTACTCAAACCCTTCCAAATGGTAGGTGTGCAGTTTCCGATGGAGCGTGCGCCGGCTCATCCCAAGTTTTTTGGCAGCTGCCGTCCGGTTGCCATGGGTATCCTTGAGCGCATTTACAATGAGTTCCTTCTCCGCCTCTTTGACGGTGAGCTTGCCCGGCAATCCGATCGAATCCGAACCCAGCTCACTCCGCCCGCTCAAAACCGTCTTCGGCAGATCGCGCAGGGTGATCTGATCCGTCCGACTGAATACCACCGCGCGCTCCATGGCGGCACGCAACTCCCGCACATTTCCCGGCCAATCGTAATCTGAGAGCACTTCCAATACTTCGGGACTGATGCTGTTGACAGGCTTCTGATTTACCTTCGCAAATTCCCGAACAAAAGCCTGCGCGAGAATCGCCACATCGCCGGCGCGGCGAGCGAGCGACGGCAGCTCGATCTCGACCACCTGCAGGCGATAGAAAAGATCTTCCCGGAAGGTGCCTTCCTTGACCAGTTGCACGAGATTCTTGTTCGTCGCCGCGATAAGTCGCACGTCGGTCTTGATGGTCTTGTTGGAACCCAACCGTTCGAACGTGCCTTCCCCAAGCACGCGCAGGAGCTTGATCTGGGTGGCACCGTCAATCTCGCCAATTTCATCCAAGAACAAGGTCCCCCCGTTGGCTTCCTCAAAGCGACCGATCCGGCGCTCGTGCGCATTTGTGAAAGCGCCTTTCTCGTGGCCGAACAATTCGCTCTCCAGAAGGTTCGGTGGCAACGCGCCGCAATGCACCGTGATCATCGGTTTGTTGGCCCGGCGGCTGTGCTGATGAATTGTCTTGGCCACGACCTCTTTACCGGTGCCCGTCGAGCCCAGCAGAAGAACCGTGGCCGGCGTCGGTGCGACCGTGTGAATGGTCTCAAAGACCTCCTTCATCGCCGCTGAATCACCCAGGATGTGGTCCATTCCAAACTTCGCGCTGAGTTCCTTTTTCAGCTCCGCGTTCTCGGCTTCCAAGTTCTGCCCCTTCAGCGCGCGGGCGATGCGCATTTCAAGTTCATCCAGTTGCAGACGCCCCTTGGCGATGTAGTCGTCCGCACCGTTTTTCATGGCCTCCACGGCAATGTCCTCGGAACCGTAAGCCGTCATGAGAATACAGACGGGAGGCTCTGGTAGTGATTTGGCGAGCTTGATCAGCTTCATCCCGTCATCGCCGGGCATCCGGAGATCGGTCAGCAGAACGCGAAAGTTTTCCTGTTTCAAAAGCTGCAAGGCAGCCGAGACATCGTCCGCCACATACACGTCATACCGATCCTCCAACGCTGCACGCAGTCCATCGCGCGTGGTTTTTTCGTCGTCTACAATGAGGACTTGAGGGGTATCCATGGGCGAAGTCAGCGGGCTGCTAGCGATAGCTCGTCAGCGGATTCAAACCTCTTGATCGAGGCCGCCCCGGTTCAGAATCCCATGTTGTTGAAACATTCATTTCTTAATCTTGATCCAGTTTTCCAGT
The DNA here is from genome assembly GCA_047608975.1 of Limisphaerales bacterium. Taxonomy (GTDB): domain Bacteria; phylum Verrucomicrobiota; class Verrucomicrobiia; order Limisphaerales; family JAYPXF01. Next base: position 3,830 of record JBLFYM010000012.1, read on the forward strand.
TCCTGACTCAAACATCGTAACCGCTGTGTGGTTGCGATTAATGACACCAAACCCGCACGTAAAATTGCAGTTGACGTTAATCCCCCCCCCCATTGGCGGCGAGCAATTTCGGTTTACGCTCGTGCAAGGGCAACCAGATCTTCACCCGGGTCCCCTGCCCCGGATGGCTTTCGACACCGATCTGTCCACCGTGTTCGCGGATGATGCGCTGCACGATCATGAGGCCCAGACCGCTGCCCTTTGTCTTGGTGGTGAAGTACGGATCAAAGATCCGATTGATCTTTTCCTGGGGAATACCGCCGCCGGTGTCCGCCACGCTCACCCAGACACCATCCAGCCCCTCTCCCGTCTCCATGGTCAACACTCCGCGCGTCATCGCCTGCATCGCATTCTTGATCAGATTTACCAAAACCTGCTTGATCTGGGCGCTGTCCATCGGCGCGGCAGGCAGAGCGGGATTCAGCTTCTCCTCGACGGTCAGCTCGCGGTTGTCGAGCTCCGGGCGCAGCAGTTTCAGGGTCTGTGCCACAACGTCGTTCAATGAAGCAGGTTGCAAATCCAGAGCGGACGGTCGGATGGCGTCGAGAAACTGCGACACGATGTAATCCAGCCGATCGATCTCCCCCTTGGCCACATCGAGGTAGCCCTGCATCTTATCGGCAACCGTGTCCAAGTCGTCCGGCTCCTTAGGCTTCGTGCCTGGGGTTCGCCGGGGATTTCGTCGCGCGGACCTGGTCGTTGCTTTAGGGCTGTTCTTGGCGGCCCGGAGTTTGGCCAATTCGCGATCCAGCAACTGAAGATGGATATGAAGGGCGTTGAGCGGGTTGCCGATTTCATGCGCCACGCTCGCCGCCAACAGGGTGAGTGCCTGGATGCGTTCAGTCTCGATCGCGTCGAAAGTCTCCTGCCGCGCCTCGGTGGCGTCATGCAGAATCAGCGCCAGCCCCGGCTGTTTTGCTGTCTCGCGGTCCAACGGTGCGATATGCAGACGCAGAAATCTCGAGCGGGGCCATTCGACCTCGAATTCATGACTGGCGATTCGTTCATTGCTTTCCGCAGATGCGAGAATCTCCTCCCAATCCAAACCAGGTAGGGCGTCCGCAATTTTCGAACCCTCGGCCGAGTCGGGCTTCAGGCCCAGGAGGTTTGTCACCGCCTGATTGAGGTAGAGGATCTTCCCCGCCGTATCAACGACCAGCACGCCGTCTTCGATGGTGTTGAAGAGCGTCTCCAAAAAGGCGCGCTCACGCGCCAGTCGTTTGATCACCAACTGCAGATCGTTCTTGTCCAACCGGCCGATGCGGCCGAGCACCTTGTCCAGGAAACTAGATTTTGAAGTGGCCATGGACGTGCTGGAGAACGGTCGCCGCGGCTACTTGCCTTTCTGAGGAGGGGACGGAAACGGGATTGGAGGGCCACCCATCGGCTTTCGTTTGAGCGCCGGAAAGTCAGGATTCTCCAACCAGTAGCCAAGCAGGGCAAGTTCAGTCGAATTCAATCCGGCATTGGAACTGCGGGTAAACTTCCAGTTGCGGTCATTGGTCCGGGTGATCTCTGTCACTGAATTGCCCAGCTTCTGGCCGACGGCATTCAGCCATTCCTGAACCAGGTCCCGGGAAATCAGGTTCCCAGACATCATCTGCGAAATTTGCGCAAACCAGCGCGCGATCTTGAGGCGACCCTCCGTAATCTCCCACTCGTAATAGAGCAGGTCGTCACGTCCGCGAAACTGGTCAAACAGGGCAACCGGTGGCGGCGCGTTGTTCGTGCCTTGGGGCAAAATGCCGATCATGGATCCGCCCATCAGCCAGTCTCCCTTGGTCTCCGGTGCGAGACCGACAAACGGCGCGATGATCGGCAATCCACCCCAGCCATAAAAATGGTCATTCGTCGATTGGAGGATACTGCCTTTCCCCTTCTTTCGCAGATTGGGTTCGAGCCATTCCATCACCCGGGCCTTCTGCTTCACCAGATATTTTGCAGCCTTGGGAAACGGCATCGCCATGAGGGTGTGGAAGGGAACGTCAGACTGCGTCCAGAGCACGGCCTGGTTGGGCACTTGGGGAACCCGCCAATCACGCATCAGTTTGAATTGCGCCAGCCAAGGCCGGATGCCGCGCACGATGTTAAGACCGATCAACGGATCACGCACGCTGTTCTCCGGCCAGCGGAAGGGTTCCAGATCCAGCTTGAGCGCCTTCTCAAACTCGAACGTCCCCACCGTGCGCACACGCTCTTTTTGCATCGTAAAGCCGAGGTCCACCGAAGGGGGCGACGCGAATGAATCGCCCAGCAGATGTTTGAGCATTTTCGCCGAGGCCTGGAGCTTCATCAAGCCGTCAAGCTTGCCCGGGATTGCTGGCGAAGTTCCCACGCCCAGCGCAACCCAACCATTCTCACGGACCAGCTTCAATCGACCATTGGACTTCTTCGCCGCCTTGCGAAGCTCACCTTCCCAAGAACTCGCCCGCTTCTTGTTCGCCTTCAGTGCGACGCTCCAGCTGACGGGTTTCAGCGAATGGATCTGGATTCGGGTTTCGACCCTCAGGAAGTCTTCCAGCACAGCGCTCAACGCGTTGGATGAAACACCCGAAAATGCCGGAGAAATATTGATCGCCCCCGCGTTGAACCTCGTGGCGGCACGGGTTCTTACGGCACCGCCCTCCGGTACATCCACAATATCAAACAGGGACGCACTTTCAGGATTGTCAGCCAACGCCTCCGTCCCGACAAAGTGCAGATTGAGCGCGGGTGCAGCCGAAATCGAGGTCCACCCGGAGAGCAGACAAAACAGGGCGAGCGTGAATGTGAAGCGAATGAGTCGTCTCATTTCGTTTTTCATAGCCAAATAGACGCTCCCTCGGCAATGGGAAATCAGCGTCGTTTTCAATTGCGTGCTACGGTTTTTAACTGATTTGATGCGCCCGTGCGAGGAATCCGACTATTCATGACGTATTGGATGCCGGTCATTCTTTGGGCCGGGATCATCTTCGCCTTCTCCACGGGGCTCGGTGCATCCAGCAGCACATCACGGTTCTTAGGCCCTCTTTTTCAATGGCTGTTCCCCGAAGCCTCCCCCGAAACGATCGCCGGGATTCGGTTCGCCATCCGAAAAATGGCCCATGCCTGCGAATACGCCGGACTCAGCGTCCTGGTATGGCGGGCGATCGTGAAGCCTTACGGATTCCACCGATTCTGGGACTGGATGCACGCGCGACACGCATTCCTCTTGTGCGCGGCCTACGCCGGCACGGACGAACTTCATCAGACCTTTGTTGCTGGACGCATCGGCAATATCAGCGATGTCGCACTTGATTCATTCGGAGCACTTTGCGGCATCGCGTTTGTCTGGTGCTGGTGGCGCTACCACGGATTCAACGAGAGGCTTCAACAAAGACCTTAGCGGGAGATTTCCGAAAAGGTTCATCAGGGGAAATGAACACACCACTTCTGCCACCGGTCATCGGTTTTGCCGCCGGAATTGTATTTGGCTCAATCTGCCCAATTCCGATTGAAGCCATTTTCGCGATCGCGTTTCTTATCGCCTCAGCATTTTTTCTGGCGCGAACAAAGAGAGATCATCTGCTGTTGCCACTCTGCTTTGTCGTGGGTTGGACGAATGTGGCGACCCGAACTGCAATCGTCTCACCCCACGACCTCCGAATCGTCGCCGGCGATCAGCCTGCCCTCGCCCGCCTCCGCGGAACTCTGGCCAGTGAACCCATGGTCAAGCTCAACCACGCCGGTGAGCCTGACCGTTGGCGCGCCGTCATTGAAGTGATCTCAGTCAACAGCGGAAGCGGTGCCTCCCCCGCGATCGGGATCCTCAGCGCATCATCGCCGGGTCCACCGCCAACGAATTTTCACTCCGGCGCAATCATCGAGGCATTTGGGATTCTGGCCCGGCCGCCCACCGCTGCAGCCAACGGATTGTTCGACTACCGGGAGACCTTGCGACGGCAAGGGATTCACCATCTCCTGAAGACGCAGGGCATCGCGGACTGGACACTGATCGAACCTTCTTCCAGCCGACGTTACGCTGCGCGGATTCGTGAATGGACGCGGGAGAAATTCGCGATCGGCGCGGGAACTGAAGACAAATCGCTCCGCCTGCTTTGGGCGATGTTCCTCGGTTGGCGCAGCGCTTTGACCGAGGACGTGTCCGAGCCCTTCAAGCGTTCAGGTACGATGCATGTTTTTGCGATTTCGGGACTTCACATCGGATTGATCTCAGCAATTCTGCTCGCTTTGCTCCGAACCGTCCGCGTGCCCCGTGCGGTCAGCGGCCTGCTCGTGCTCGGAATTCTCATCTTTTACTGCGCGATCACTGAGTGGCAGATCTCCTCCGTCCGCGCCACAACGATGACCGGCGTGGTGGTATTGGGCTGGTCCTTCCAGCGGCCGTTTAATCTGCTGAATTCACTTGCCGCCGCAGCGCTCTGCATACTCGCGTTCGATCCACTCCAACTACTGCAGGTTGGATTTCAACTTTCGTTTGCCGTCGTACTTTCAATCTCCGTTTTGTTGCCGCGATTTGATCGATTGAAGGAACGACTTTTTCAGGCAGATCCGTTCCTACCCGAGGAGTTGGTTCCTCGATATCAATTGATCCGCCTGAAGTGCGGGCGCTTTGTCTTCACGCTCTTCGCCGTCTCGCTCGCAGCATGGTTGGGTTCCCTGCCGCTGATTGCGCTTCATTTTCATCTCTTCACCCCCGGCAGCCTCATTGCGAATCCACTGGTGGTGCTCTGCGCGGCCGCCACGGTTGCCAGCGCGATCGGTGCGGTATTGACGATCGGCTGGTTCCCCTTTGTCGGATCATGCTTCGTCAACAGCGCCTGGTGGTGGATCGAATGCCAGACTTGGCTCAGCGAGCGGGTCGCCGGTTTGCCGGGAACCTGGTGGCACATCAGTGGCCCCTCACCGATTGGGCTGGTTCTCTACTACGCCCTCCTGATCGCCTTGGCCGTGCCCGCCTGTTGGAAAAAACAATCTCGCCAAATCGGGACCAGCGCCGTCTTGGCATCGCTGGTGGTGATCTGGATTGGCACCCGGTTGAGCGAACCAGCCGCGCGCATCGCGATCCTCGGGAACAACGCGAACGCCATCTATTGCGACCTGCCAGGTTCGCCTGACGACCTCCTGATCGATTGTGGCAGAACAGCCGGATACCATCGTCTGGTCCGCCCTTTCCTGCGCGCCCAAGGGCTCAATCGATTGCCGGCATTTCTCCTTAGCCACGGCGACATTCGCCATATTGAGGCGTTCGACGACCTCGTGCGTGAATGGAACCCGGATCAGGTCTATCTGAGCACGGCACCGCAACGCTCTCCCGGGTATCGCAAGATCGAGGAAAATCTGAACCAAAAAACAAACACCATGCACCGGGTGTCGGCCGGAGATCTCATCGGCACTTGGAAAGTGCTACACCCACAGCGAGACGCCACCCCCAAGCGTGCCGATGACGGCGCCCTCGTAGTCAGAAGCACAATTGCCGGCTGGCGAATCCTGATCGCCCCCGATCTCGGAGAAAAGGGTCAGAGCAAATTACTATCCTCCACACCGGACCTTCATGCCGATGTGTTGATCACGGGGACTCCTACCGCCGGCGGTGCCGCAACCTACGGATTGGTCCACGCGTTGAAGCCGAAATTCATCATCATTCATGACAATCTGTTCCCCTTCAATGATCGCGCTTCCCGGAGTCTGAGGAGTCGCCTGCGCAAATACGGTGTTCCAACTTTCTACACCAGTGACCACTCCAGTCTACATCTCGAAATCTCCCAAGGAACGATCAACCTGCGCGCCGGAACCGGAAATTCGCTATTCAAAACCGATTGAAACACCAACTGGGATTGATTCGTTTCCACAGGTTCTTTCATTCCCTCGTAGCAGTCGAGGTGACGCGGCTTAGCGAGCATCCATTTGCGATTGGTGCTCGGCGGTGAGCTCGGTATTGGTCAATCGAACAGTAACAGGACCCTGGGTGTTTGGATCGTCCAACCGTTTGCGTCCCGGTTCCATTGAGTGGATTCCTCTTTCGGGCCGGTCCCCTTGGACAGAGTGAGCTGTTCGAATTGCTTCGAGCGCACCGGGGACAGGCGGGGCTGGCCTTCCTATCTCCGCAGCTTGAATCAACAGGGTGTCCAAAGACTTCTGACCCACGGTAATAGTGCCATTCCCAGCTGACCATGAGCAGTCACTACGCGCCGGGACTACCGGCGTTTGGATCCATCATGGAACGACGTGGGAGGAACAAAATCCGTCAGAATTTCGTTCAGGGCTACCGAGATTCGAGCTTTTCAATCGCCTGTTTCGCCCGCTCGGAATGCGCCTTCTGTGTCGCTTTGTTTTTCAACACGGCACGGTAGGCTTGTAAGGCTGCGTCTTTCCGGCCAGCCGCGGCAAGCGTCTGGGCGCGGGTCAACAAAATGGAACCGGACCAGCTGCCGCCGAGTTTTTCGACATCGACCTGATCGAGTATCTTCAGGGCTTCATCGAAGTCCTTTCGCTTGGTCAGGAGCCGGGCGGCGCCTTGGAGACCGCCGAAGTAGTCAGCGCCGCCGGTGTTCGCCTTTGAAGAAACGATTTCGCGATACGCCTTGAGAGCGAGGTCGTCATTCTTCAACACGCTTTCACGATTGCGGGCGATGGCTCCGAGCAGGCTCAGGCGGGTGCGGGAATCGGAGGTGTAATCCAATGCGAGTTGGAAATCCGCTTCGGCCTCTTCCCCATTCTTCGCTCCGTAATGGGCTCGGCCACGGGCGAAGGCGGCTACGCCGATTTCAGCAAAGGGCCATTGGTTCAGTTCTTCTTTGCCAAACTGTTCGATGACATCCGTCCACATTCGCTGGGCCAACAGGATTTCCATCCGGGCGGTCTTGGCGATGGGTTCGGTGGGGATTTGAGCGGCAAGTTTCGAAGCCTGCTCGTAGTTGCGCAGCGCTCGGGCACAAGACGCGGCTTCGGCAAACACACGAGACTTCTGAAAGTCGGTTGCCTTGGGGTAATCGGCCAGGGCCGCGAAAACCGCGATGGCTTCGGTATACTGGCGACGTTTTTTCAGCTTGGCTGCCGCGGTGTATTCGATGAGAAAGTCGCTCACGGTTTCATCAACCTCGAAGGCGTGTGAGCCACCGTCGTAGAAGTGGGCAAATTTCAGCGGGACATGGAAACCCGCCTTGCCGGTGGGTGAGATGGCTGAAAGCTCGGTGCCGTTTTCGCGCAGGCGTTGGCGGCAGATATTGAAATGCCAGGGCAGGCTTTGCGAAGGCTTGCGGCCGATGACCTGGTTGAGTGGATCGTTCTCGTCTTCAGTCACGGGGATGCGGATCTCAATAGTCCAATGATCGTCCGCAACGTGGGTGGCGACTTCAGCCTGTGATTCCCAGCGGAACCGGGAGGACTTGTTCGCACCCCGATCCAGATCGACGAGGGCGCCCGCCGGATTGATGGCAATCTGGTAGTAACTGTGTGAATCGGTATCGATCTCGATCTCGACGACGTCGCCATACCAGATGGCCTCATCGTCGTGTTTGGTGGCGGTGATGTTCAACTTCTCGCCCGGGCGTTCCTCGCAGCGGATGCCGAAGTAGAGATTCTGTCCGCCCCGATCCCAGCCGGCCATGACGCTGGTGCCAAAGACAGGCTGCGATCCGGTCTGCAATTCGCGCAAGCGGCTGACCGACCACTTCCGATGCCGTTCCCAGTATTCGTCGTCGAGCTTCCCGTCGATCACGATCGGTTCCCGCGGATCAAAGACCGTGCGCACCCGGGCGACCGGGCCGCGGCCTTGCGCGAGTTGCTTGGACTTGCTGCGCAAGGCGTTGAGAAAGGTGTCGATCAGGGCCAGTCGTTTGGCTGGGATTGAGCCCATCGTCAGTTGCGACTTTGCCCGGCCGATCATATCCAACGCCTTCTGCGCCGGCTCCAGTTCCTTCTCCATGGCCTGATAGTTCGCTTCGCAGAAGTTGAAGAACTCCAACATTTGGGTTCCCGCCGGGCCGTAGAACGTCTGGCAGTATTCCGCCAACATCGCTCCGATATCCGCGTCCTTTCCGCCCCACCACATGCGGGCGGTGAAGTAGACCTGGAAGTGATCGAAACCAATCGCCGGATCGTCGTATCGGCGCGGGAAACTCAGCCAGATGTCTTCACCCCGCGAAATGCCCTTCGTCGCATTGATGCTGTTGCCGATGGTCTTGGCGACAAACGCCGGCAGGTAGGTGCCGCGCCCGGTGAAAGGATAATTCTCGAAAACGATGATCGGCTTGACCGTCAGCTTCTGCCAACCGGACCGCAGGTTGCGGATGTAGTCACGCTGTTCGGGCAGGCTGTTGCGGGGACGACGGCCGCCGACAATGACCACCTGCACGTTGGGCTCCAGCTGGTCGATATTCGTGGGCGGTTCCGTATTCGCACCGTAGGCACAGCAGACGATCAATTTTTCCGGATGCGTCTTCGCGACTTCTGTGGCGACCCGATTGGCGTAGTCCCAGACATGATTGGACAACTTGCCGCGCGCGCCCATCCCGTCGATCTGTTTGCCCTCGCACAGTTCACATTGGCAGATCGAGCCGTAGGCGTCCGGGGGCATGATCGAGACACCTTCGTAGTCATAGACATCGAACTGCGCGCGGGCCCATTTCACGGTTTCAGCGAAGAGTTCCTCGTTGGAATAACACAGATGATTCAACCGCTTGCCGGTCACGGTGTCCCGCTTGCCACCGTAGAGCGCAAACCAATCCGGATGCTCTGCCTTCAACTTTTCCGGATGGGTCATCGCATGCATTCCGTGCGCGACCATCAGACCGTAAGCCTGCCGAATCCCCAATCGCATCGCCCAGCGCATGGTTTCCTCATCACTGGTGGAGAAACGCACACTGAACTGTCGAATCTCAAAATCGGGCTCCGTCGTTTTATCAATTTTCGGCAACGGAATCGAAGCCATCCTCGGAAGCACCGCTCCCAATTCCCCCGGCGCATACCAGCGCACCCCAAGCGACCGCAGAAAACCACAGACCGCGTTGTATGAACCACGCTCATCATAGGTCCAAAAATACTCCCGATCCTCTTTCGCAATATCAGCCGGCATGCGCTCACGATTCTTGTACATCCCACGGTTCGAGACGCCATACGGCAACCCACTTGCCTGCTCCCACCGCGCCTGCAGCGTTCGCTGACCGCCGTTGTTCTTCGCCCACGGCTCGATGGGTTCGAAGTCCGTGTCATCGCCGGTCAACGCCAGCCAGTCCGAGCCGGAAACCATCCGATACGCCCCGTGCTCCAATCCCTTCGCCGTGATGCCGAGCTTTTGGGCGGGCGAACTCTCACCAACATAAATTACCACGCCGGCGCTAGGCTTCGTGGTCACCGGCAACTTCGCGCCACTGATCTTTTCGATCGTCTCCTGCAATTCCTTCGCCGCCCATCGGGTTGATCGGGAAGGTTCTTCGGCAATGACGATGACGGCGTTCGGCCTGCCATTTTCGACGATGAATGTTTCAGCGGCGACGGCGATTGGCAGAATTGCGGAGAGGAAAACAAGGAGTCGGTTCATGGGGTTAAGCTGGAAGGCTAAGGGGACAAGAAGTCGGAGGACAAGGGAAACGTGGAGCTACTCTTGACGCGGCACGGGCATGGTCTTCTGGGGCACTCCGAGGCAGATCCGGAATCCGTCCCGCGAATCGGAATACGAAACGCCCGCGATGCCCAGCCTGACGGCACAGCGCGCATTGCCGGGGACATCAAAGTAGTTGCCACCCCGGCAAACCGGGCGGGAAACAGACAGCTGGTCCTGGTCCTCAAAGAAGACTTCCTCGTGCCCGCCCGTGGGATCGAAATGATCGAGGACAAATTCCCACACCCCGCCGCACATGTCCGCGAGGCCAAATCCGTTGCGGCCATTTTTCCCATAATGATCCACCGGTGACAGATAGGCATAACCATCACTCCAGGGAGCATTCCCCAGCGGCCAGATCGTGTCGCGTCCGGGCAGAAAATCGACGGCGGAGATATTGAGCCTGCCTTTCCCTTCCAGCAGATCATTGCCCCACCAGAAATAGTCACTCGCCGAGCTTCCGCCCCGACAGGCATAGGCCCATTCGGCCTCAGTGGGCAGGCGATACTCCATGCCCCCAGGAAGTCGGCCGGCCTTGCGTTCCTCTGCTGTGAGCCAATTGCAGAAGGCTTTCATATCTTGGTAACTGACACAGACGACCGGATAATTGTCTTTCATCGGAAGACCGAAATTCGGATCGCGCCAACTCTTGTCCGCCATCGGTTTCCACGGGGTCACGATCTTGGATCCATGGTAGTAGCGATCCCAATCGAGTTTGAAACATTGGGGCGCGCCACCCGGCTTTTCGGCATCCGTGACATATCCCGACTCCTCCACGAATTGCCGGAACTGTCCAAAGCTGACCTCGGTGCGCCCCATCCAGAATCCCGCGCGAACCTGCATCGGCCGTGGCTCGCCCTCGAAAATTTCGCGTGCCGTTCCCGGCGCGGCGCCGCCTTCGATGCCGGTCGCCCATTGCTTCTCCGCGGCCGTGCTGCCCATCATGAATCGGCCGGGAGGGATGTAGACCACTTCCAAGCTGACGCCGTTCCCGAGATCCAGATCCATCGTCGCTCCCTTGCGCGGTTCGGCGGCGGCGACCGGGCTGCGACAAAACGCCGCAAGCAAAACGATCAGCAAAAACGATTGGAGCGTGGAGAGATTTTTTGATTCTTTCATGGGGATGTCTTGTTTGCAGGCATTGTCATATCTTCCCCACCACATGCAACACCTTGCCGTGGTCATCGCGAAACTCGATTCGCAGTGTGCCGTTCGGGCGGCTTTGCAGATGGAAAAAACCACGGGTGCATTGTCAGTTCATGGATCTCGGGTCTGACCCTTGGTCAAGCAAGTCCGGCCGCAGTGATTCAATGACCTGGAGGAAGTCCGCATCAAGGTCACGTGGAAAATTTCCGGAGCCGGGGAGATTTGAGTTTATGACCTTGAACATTCCGAGAATGCCGCGCTCGAAGCGGAGTTTCAGGACGAGGATGTCATTGCCCTTCTCGAAGGGGCCGCGCTGAAGAAAGTATCCGCGATCGATGGCCTCGCGATCCTCGGCTCTGTATTGCTCGATGATCTCCGTGGGAGTGCCGGGCGGATTGACGAGCTGGTAGCGTTTGCGTTCAAGGATTTCGGCGAGGGAAAGATCGAAGGTTTCGCAAAAGAGCGGGTTGGCGTGGAGGATGGATTCCTCTGATCCCTCGTAGGCGGCGTGCCAGATGGCGAGGTTTTCCTGGCGGTCGAGGAAGGGTTGCGCGGCAGCGATGGTTTTCATGCCCATGGCGACATGGTTGCGAAGCGGTGGGCGACCTGTCAACTTCGTCCACACGGATTCCCTGGCCATGGGATTTGGGGATTGCGCTCCGTTTTTTTGCCCGATAAACAAGCGACGATGAAACCGCTTCAAATTACGGCACTGGCTTTCCTTTGCGCTCTTGAGGCGGGCTTCGCCAGCGTCAACGAACCCAGTTTGCAAACTGCGATTGACTATCGTTGCGCCTCCCCAAAACAACCGGGGCTCACCGTGCGCTACCGCACCAGCTCAGGAGGGGCATTCAGACAGCCGGAAGCTGAAATGTTTGAAGCAACCGTGAGGGCGACGGACGACTCGGCCATCCGCCTGGTGCGTGGCGATTCGTCGTTGCTGCTGCAGATCGAAACTGCCGCCCAAGTCGTACCGCCCAATCACGACTATGCCTTCTCGACGCGGATCAACCTCAATGATTCCGGCAACGTCGCCATTGCCGTCACCGACGTCGCGGGCGGCCGCATTGGCGGTCTTTTCTGTCAGAGAAAGCGCGTCCTCGCACTTGATGGTAAGAACAAATGGACTTTCAGCGGCATTGAAGTCGCCACGGATAAGTGGATTACCCTGACGATGCGCTTCACCGTCAGCACCGGAAAATATCAAATCGTCTGGAGGGCCGACGGCGGCCAGGAGCGGGTTGGCCGAACTTTAAAAACGCTCTCAACCCAACCGCCGCACGCGATCAATTACCTCCCCCAAGCTCCGCCGCGTTCAAGTATTCTCATTGATTACGTCAGGCTGCAATACGCCGCCCAGAGCGCCGTCGAAAACCGCGTCGACGCCCTCGAGGGCGCGATCATCAGCGGGCGCGATCACAGGGGAGTGAAACGGTATTTTCAACTGAACGACGGCAATATCAGGGATACTGCGGTCGTCGCGACCATGCCGCTGATCGTCGAAATGGACCTGGCTGCGCCAACCCGCATCGGCACTTTCCGAATGTACGACGGCGACCCGCGCATCAACCGCCAACCCAGCGGTCCCTCCCGCGCAACCGTCTACCGTCTCGAAGGGCTGAACCGGGCGGGACAGTGGCTCAAACTCGCCGAACGCACCGCCGCCGAGGGCAATCCGGATGCGGGCGATTTTGAGTCCTCCTATCACCAAGATGACTTTGATCCCATTGATATTCTGCAGCTGAAACTTTTCATCAACGACTCTAACGACACCAAGAGACGCCTAAACAACCGAACGGTCGGGGATAAAGTGGTGATCCTGCGCGAACTGGGATTGCTGGGTGGCAAACTGGCCGACGGCGCTGCCGGCAACTTCACCAAGAATATCTTCGGTGAATTTCGGCTGCCCGTCTATCGCGATCAGCGGGAAGCCGCGCTGCATCTGCACAATGCCCGCCCCGACCGGAAAAACCACAAGGTGAAGATCAACTTCCGCGGACGCGCCTCGGGCAAACCCGCGGGAGAAACCAGGGAAGCTGAATTGGCTCCGGGCGAAAACATTTTCCGCATCAAGCTCGATGAGTTTGCCGATGGCGAATACATCGCCACCATCACCGACGCCCAAAGCCAACTCGGCCGCGCCGCCGCGTTCCGGAGACTTCTCAGGCTACAACGCTCACAGGAGCCCCCCAAACGGCCGGCGCCGGTGAATCTGACCGGCAAGAAGATGTTCTTCCCCGATGCCTATTACCTCGACTCTTACACGAATATCAAATTCGCCCCGACCCAGGCTGAGGCGCTGCAAATCGTCCGGCCCGCTTCGGTCGAGACCGGAAACGTCCGGCACGGCTATCAAGTCTACGTCGATGGCCAAAACCGTCTGCACATCCCCTTCTACACGGTTGACAAGCACTGGACCCGCGAGAGCAGAAAAACCTTCATCGCCTCCCAGACTGCTCCGGGTAGCGACCAGTGGACATTTGCTCAGACCGCCAAGGTCGAAGTTCCCGGCAAGGTGCCGCAGCCGAGCCCGATAGATTCAGAACCGCCACCCGCAGGGAAACCGGACTGGGCACCCAAACCCAAAGATGGCGAGATTTCTTTCAGGTTCTATGCCCCGGACAAAGACGGCCCGGTCGATTTGAGACAGGTCAAATTTGAGTATACCAGACGCTACTCCGCCGCATCGGTGCTGGGCGAAACCGGCAAGATTGACTGGGGAGTAATCACCCCGCCGGTCAACTCCACTTTCCCAATTTGGTACCGATCCCCCGGCGAAGCCATTATCCTGAGCAAAACCCCCTTGCTGCGCGACCATATCTCCGCCGGCGAATTCGAGAAAATAACCGACTCCAACGACAACACCGTCGGCCAATGGATCTCCGACGACGGCAGAACCCTCTCCTACGCCCGAGGACGCCTGCTCCGGCGCTACCCGCCCTTCGCCGCGCTCTATGACAACCTGGCGCCCGCCTCCAGAATCCTCTCGATTGTCAGCACCACCGATGGCCTGAGCTGGAACTACTCCTACATGATCCCGCCCGACGAAAACCTTCCGGCAATCGCGCAGCAATACGGTGCCAAGGTCAGCCGCGTGCCGGACGGCAACGGGCTCATGCAGGCGTTCGTCTACCGCTACCTGGCGCGCGAACAGACCATCTCCATAGGACTCGCCTACAGTTGGGACGGAGCCAACTGGCGCAATTTCACCGCGGAGAAGATCTTTGTCGAAAACGGCCCGCCGGGCACCTGGAACGCCGGATCGATGTCGATCACCCACAGCGCCGTGGTCATCGGTATGGATGTCTATCAGCTGCTCAGCTGGGTGCATCAGAAATTTCATTTTTACGGCGAAATCGACAAACGTGCCGACTTTGCCCAACTAGACGGTGCCGCATTGAAGAAGTATTTCGCCGGACGCGAACTGGAAAAGTGGCCGTATTTCGAAGCCATGGGCGGATACGACGGCATCGCCGCCGACGCGCGCAATGCCGGATTCAGCGTGGGACTCGCCAAATACCGACTTGGCGGCTTGTTCAGCCTCGGCCCGGAACCGGGAGCAACCGGGGAGTTCACCACCGGATTGATCCTTGCCAGCAGCGCCATGACCGCAAACGTGGACATCGCCAAAGGCGGCTTTCTGGAAATAGAACTACTCGACAAGAATGACAAAAACATCCCGGCGTTCTCTCAAAAACTCACCGCCGCCGATGGAATTGAGCTGGCCCTATTCCCCAAGCTCCCACCGCAGCCATTTAAAGTCCGCGCCCGAATGAAGAAGGCAACGCTCTACTCAATTCGTTTTTAGCCAGGCCGTGTTCTGTTTCCTCCCCGCGATCGCCACCCGTCAACTCGTTGCGACCGGTGGCCGCTACGCCATCTGCACCATGTGCGTCGGCGTGGGGCAAGGTGTGGCGATGCTGTTGGAACGCCACGACTGAAGGCCAGGCCGGGCTTGTGCGATCCGCTTTGCAAAACTCGGATTCAGCGTCGGCGTGAATGGGAATTCGTTTTATCTCCAGATGCTCAACGCGTCCGCGCCAAGGCATCAGTCTCCTGCAAGGTGAAGCGGGTATTCATCACGGAATGCTTCTCGGGACCTTCGGCATACTTGAGGTAAGTTGTTGCGATGATTGTGCCATCGGGTAGGAGTTCGAGATCGGAGTAACCGCAATCGGCATTTCCCTGTCCTGGCTGGTCAGATTGTTTTCGCAGTGTGTTGTGGAAGAGCTTGATGCGGTAGTCACCCGACCTGCCGGCGAGGATGTCTTCGAACCGGCCCACCCACGCGACGTAGTGGCCGTAGGTCGAACTGCTTTCCGCCACATCTCGGAACGCGACGACGAGGCGTCCATCAGGGGCGAATTTCGCGACGTGGCGATCGCCCGTGAGGTTGGCGGGCAGTTCCTCCGGCGCGCTCCAGGTCTTCGCGTTGTCGCGACTGACAGAGAACATGGATTGATGCTGGCGGCTGTTTTCGCGAAGCAGCATGAGGTGGGTCTTTCCGTCGGAGGAACGGATCACGCACGGCTGCGACCAACGATTTGGGACGCGGAGGATACGGCGACTGGCACTCCAGGTCAGTCCGCCGTCGAGAGACTCGCTCTGGCCGACGTAGCCCGGCAGGTCGCTCCACATCACGACCCGCTTGTCTTCATCGAAGGCGAGGATGGTCTTCGGAGGGACTTCTCCTTGGACGCCGTTCGGGGCCATCGGGGTCCAGCTTTTGCCTTCGTCATCGGAATACGATTGATGCATCGGATAGGGCGGATTGCCGCGGCGGCTCCAATCAAGACCGTCCGCAAAGCAGAATAGACGCGCCGTGCCATCGGGCGCGACAAGGCGATGCAGGGCGGGCGTATTGGAGGTCTCTTTCCAGTTTTCAGGTACGTCCAAGGGTTTGCTCCAAGTGCGACCGGCATCCGTGCTTTTGGCGATCGGTCCGATCCATTGCGCGTGGCCGAGGCACCAGGCAGCGAACATGGTCTTTCCATCCGGCAACAGGACCGTGTCGCAGTGTCCCTGATAAACCGACTTTGTGCCGGCAGCTACGACGGAGTGGCGATCCTTGTCTGCGGAAAGATCGACGAGCGGCAAGTCGATCTCGCGATTCACTCCGGGAGTAGGGCCCTTGAATTCTGGGAGCCTCGACACCTCCCGGGCGAGGGGCCGACTGATCAGCATCTTTGCCTTGGACCGCGGGCCCTTGAACTGCTTCGCCAACACATCCTCTTCAGTGAAACGGGCCATCAGGATCTCGCCGTCGGTGGAGCGGTTGCGGTCGTAGGAGATGTAGATGGTTCCGTCCGGAGACTGAAAGCCGTCAGGGTATGAAATGCCTTTGCGCTCGTCGAGGATGAGGCCGCCCTGCCAGTTTTCTCCATCGTCGTCGGAGAGCCAGGCGCTGAGTTTCACGCGGCCGAAGTGCGCGTCGATTTTGTCGCCGTGCTTGACCAGCAGCAGGCGTCCGGATTGCAGCCGCCGAATGTGAAATCGCGCCACCGGTTGTTTGATCGCCGACTCCACGGGCTTGCTCCAAGTCACCCCGCTGTCGTTGGAGACGCTTTCCATGATTCCGTTGCGCGTTCGAGCCAGCATCCAGAGCGAACCGTTCTTTTTCTCCACGATCATGTGCTCGTGCCAGTCGGGATTCGGGAAGGTCCGGACGCCGCGCCGTTTCCAAGTCGCGCCTTCGTCGGTCGAGACGAAGACGTTCGCGCCGCGGAAGGGGTCGAGTGCGCGGAAGCAGCCTCGGAACTCGCGAAAGCCGGAGCGTTGGTCGAGTGAGATCGGCAGCATCCATTCACCGGTGGAGAGGACGGTCGGTTTGTTGAGCGTGACGCCGTGCCAGATGCGGCGTGGTTGGGACCAGGTCGGCGCAGCGGCATCGGGATTCTCGCAGACGGTGGTCCACACGCCAGCGCGGCCGTCGAACATGTCCATCGACTGGTCGAAGATCAGCCAGAGCCGCCCTTTGGGATCCGTCCAGAGATTGCCGACGAGAATGCTTCGTTTCGCGCCGAGATCGTCCTCATGGGAATCGAGCACGACGCGCGGGCTCGACCAGGTCTCACCGTCGTCATCGCTGGAGGCGAGGACAAAGAAGGCACCAGGACTGTCGCCGCCCGCGACCCAACAGGCCCAGAGCCGCCCACCTGGAGTGCGCTCGATGCCGATGGTCATGCCGTAGTCGAGCCGGTCGTAATCGTATTCGGGAAGCGGCGAGGTGTTCACGACCGGTGGAACAAGGGCGTGATCGGCGATCTTCTCCATCTTTGCGATCCGAATGGCTGCCTGCTCGGACGTCTCCTTTTTCACTGCGGCCTTCGGATTGCCGGCAGCGAGCAACCTGATCGTCAGCCCCTTGCCAAGCACGGGAAAGGCGAGCTTGCGCACGGTCAGCTTCTCCCCGCGCTCGAGACGCTTGCGGTAGGCAAAGACGCGGTTGATGGCGCCGGCAAAGAGTTGAAATTCGGGCGTGTTGACTTTCTCGAATCCGCGGGCGAGCAGGTCGCGACGGCGGTTGGCGGAGTGTTCCTTGCTGAGCGTCATCACATGGAGTTCACCGGGAGTAATGCATTCGATCGAGTAGCCCTCGATGCTGGTGCGGAGGAAGTTGCGTCCGAGGAGAATCTCAGGTGCCTCGATGAGCGAGTAGTCGCGGTCGGTGAAAAGCTTCATGCCCGGTTTCATGATCGCCGGTGGCACAGGCGGTGCCGGGATTGGTTTTCGGGTAAGGCCTTTTTGCGAGGCGAACTCGCCGACTGTCTCCAGTTTTCCAAACATGATCCGTTCCTTGCGGCTCGGGGAATGGTCGCCTTGGGTGACCGTCAACCAGATCACGTCGGCGTGCTCGCGGAAGGTGGGATATTGGAAGGACTTCGTGGTCTCGAAACGATATTTCCGCTCCCAGCGTTTGCCGTCGCGGGAGACATCGACATTGAACACGCTGCGGTTCACACCATGAATGCGGGTCGACTCCTGCCAGCCGAGATAGTAGACGACGCCAAACTTGTCGAAGGTCGGTTTCGAGTTCGCGCCGTTGGGCACGTGGGGCAGTTCGCCTCCGACCGTCCAGGAGCGACCGTCCTTGCTCGTGGTGAAATGGTAGTTGCCGCCGTCGTTGCGGCAGATCGCCATCCACGTTCCATCGGGGAGACGATTCACCGCCGACTCGCTCAAGTTCGCGGATTGCGGCTCGTTGTAATGCCCCAGGATCTCGAAGGTGGCGAAGTCGTCATGAACGAGCGCGAGCGCGTTCTGCTTGCCGGGGAAATTATTGAGCGCGATGTAGGTTCTTCCATCGAAGACCTTGAATGAATCGAAGAGGTAGAGACCGAAATCCCTGGCCGGCTGCTTGAACCCGCGGACCACGGCGTCGGCGTGGAAGTATCGCGGCTGCATGTCGAAGGCGCCGGCCGACGTTTTCAATTTCACCTTGTGAATTGTCGGAGCAAAGCTCCGCGTCCTGATGTCGAAGTCCCGGTACCACATCTGCGACTGCCGTTGCCCGGGACGTTCGCTCGCGAAGTAGCAACGCAGAGTGCTCTCGTTGACCGGGTGGATGCGTGGAACGAAGACCGCCCCCTCGGGCAGAATCACATTCCCGAAGACCTGCCTGCCCCGCGCGATGACCTGGACTGCCTCGACCTTGAGCGAGTCGAGGCCAACGATGGACAGTGTGCTGTAGATATTCGGCCGCGCCGCGCTTTCCCCGGTCATCTCGTCATCCACCTCGGCAACGATGTAGGCATGGCGATTGACGATGGCCAACTCGGCATCATGCGCGCCTTTCACCTTCGGTGCGGTGACCTTGACGAGCCGTTCCATGACCTGATCGCCCGCCAGCGCGGCGCCCCAGCCCGGCGGAACGATTCGCTCGTCCGCCGGAGCGGCCATGGCCGTAATTCCTGTCGCCAGAAGAAAGGAGAAGATCTGTGTTCGCATGCAACGAAATGTAGACATCTGCTCGTCGAAATTCGACCGCGAACATATGGGGATCTCGCGAGATGGCGTGGGGTTTCCGTTTCAGAAACGGGCGAAGGTGGAGGCGACCGGCGCGGTGTAGCGCACGTCGAGATGCGGCGTGCGCAGAGGTCGTCCCGCCGCCAGGGACTTGAGGCAGGATTCCAACAGTCCGCTGGTGAGCAGGGTTCGTTCAACCGGATACGGGGCCTTGCCGGTGAGGAACATCTTCTCGGCCTGCGACATGAGGGAGGCGGAATAGGTCACGTTCGGCACGGGCGGGAGGTAGAAAAGTGTGGACAACGGTTCGGCCCGTCCCTTGATGCGCGCGGCGACGGTGAAGTCACCGACGAGTCCGTTCAGCAACAACATGGATGCCTTCAAGCCATCGCGATAGTGGATGCGATAGAGCAGCGGACTTGTCACCAACTGCCGCATCTGCTTTGGCGTCGGATAGCGATGACTGAAGTCGCCGACCTGCTTCAGGGTCTGGCTGCGACTGAGACAGGCTTCAAAGAGTTTTGGATCCCAACCGCCGCGACTCCAAGATCCACTTTCCAATGCGCGCCAGACCTGGTCACCTTCGATCGCCTCGACTGATTTGACACCCGTCTCTCCGCCCTGCCGGCGTTCGGCGATGCTTTGCAGAGTTTCCAAGGCATGAAATCCGTAGATCTCCTTACCCCCATACGCGACGCACACGATTTCTTCGGCCGGGGCGCCGTGCGGCAGATCGACCGCCGGCATGCGCCAGGTCACCGGCAGCGAAGAACCGGCCAGTAGCGGGAAATTCATATCCCGCGCCGTATCGACCATCTCCTTGGCCCAGTCCCATTTCCACGAAAGATGTTTGTCGTTGAACACCGGCACGACCCGACCGTCCTTGCGGAATACCTCGACGACTTTCTTGAAGAATTCGTAGCGGGGATATTGTTTCTGACCCAGGTCATTGACGGGATAATCCCCGTGTTCGCCGATCACTAGCACCGCATCGACGGCAAGTTCTTCACCGCCGCAACGCAATGCTTCCGCGATGGTGGGATAGAGGGTGAAACCGGCCTCCTGCGCGCGACTGCGGCTGAGATCGTTGGCCGGATACTGTGCGACATATGCGGATACGACATCGAACGGCGGCCGATGCCAGCGTCCGGCGTCGGGATAGCCCCAGAGAAATCGCTCGGCCATGTGCCACGCGTGCGACGGCTTCCACCAGACGGTGGTGATGACCGCCATTCGTTTGCGCTTCGGCTTGTCCGCCGCACTGCTGATCGCGCCCGACGCGATTCCGGCTCCGACCGTGGTCAGGAATGTTCGTCTCTTCATATCAATTGCCAGCTGATTTGTTCACCGTATGCAGGATCTTGCCGGTGTCGTCGCAAAACTCGATTCGTAGCGTTCCGTTCTGGCGGCTTTGCAGGTGGAGAAAGCCGCCGGTGGGTTCCGGGTATTTGAAGGGTTGTTTGATCAGGGCATCGGGATCGGTGCTACGGGGATCACCGGGGGCGTGGCCGATGATGGAGTTTTCGTCGTTCAATGCGCCGCAGCCGAACTCCTCGATGCCACTCGGATGGATGCTGTGGAATTGCCAGTGGCGGTCGCCACAGACGGTGAAGAAACCTTTGATGTTGAGGTCCTTCAGCCAGGCGAAGAAGGCGTTGGCTTCGTGCTGGAAGCCCCCGAGGTTGGCGTGGCTGTCCTGCTTGCGATTGCCGTCGGGACCGACCATCGGCGTCGGGGAAATGAGAATCTTCCAGGTGGCGTCGCTTTCGCGAAGGGTGCGCTGCAGCCATTCGCGCTGGGTCTTGCCCCAAAGGGATTTGTCGGGGCCGTCGGACATCTTGTTCGGTGAGCGATGGTCGCGGCCTTCGGTGAGCCAGATCTGCAGGTGTTTGCTGACGCGATGGGTGCGATAGGTAGGGGTGTCGTGCTCGCCGGCAGGGGTGATGGGAAGCTGTTCACGGAAGACGTCGATGCCGGTGTTGGCGGACGGAAGCTTTGGACCGGTATGGTCCGCGTCGTCGTAACGGAAGTCGTGATCGTCCTTGGACCAATAGGCGGGGGTGCGACCGAAGAACTCGACCAAGCGCGGGAAGCGGAACTGCTCGTGCCATTTCTTGCGGAGTTCGGGAAGGGTCTTGGCTGCCGGTTGCGATTTGGTGCGGGGCCAGTCGTAGTAGACGATGTCCCCGGTTCCGACGAAGAAGTCCGGCTTCAGCTTGTTCATCGCGGCGAAGGCGGGATAGCCGAGGCGGCGATCTTCGGCCGTCGTTGCGAGCGGGAGTTTGTTGGCGGAGGTGCCGTTGATGAAGCGTTCGTAAATCATGCAACTACCCACGCAGAACCGGACGTCCTTGTTGGCCTGCGGGCCGGGCAGGGTGCGGAATTGTCGGGTCGAACCGGTGCGGAACGAAGTTCGATCGTGGCCGATAAGTGCGCGGTAGAAGTAAGTGGTGCCGGGTTTCAGTTCGGTCAGCTTTGTTCGCACAATGAAGTCCTGATGGGAACGGGCGGGAATCCATACGGTTCGTTTGGCATCCTTGAAATTGGCGTCGGTCGCGTATTCAAAACATGCCACGCCAGGCGCACCGGGAATGTCGCCCTCCGTGTCGAGACCGGCGGTGGCGGTAAGGCGGGTTTGCAGGAGGACGGAATCCGCCGAGACCTCACCGGCGAACTCACCCTGTGCGGCCAGCGGTTGACTGTATTCGCGATAGCGTTTCGCTACCTGTGCGGTCTTGGTGTCGCCGTGGTGAAAGTAGAAACGATGGCGTAGTTCCAGACTTTGTCCGGCGGGAATGGTATGGTCGCCAACGCTTGAAGCCTTGGGATCGAACTGTTGCGTGGCGAATCTATTTGCCGCCAACAGACCGTACGTGCGCGCGTGCCAGTGAGTGGGAAAACGCAGATTGTCCGGGTGATCGAACATCGCGATGCCGACCGTGCCGCCGCTGGCGTCGGGTCCGAAGTAGTCGACCCATTCGGCCCGCTTGCCCCAGGCGTCCGCGTTGCGATGACCGCGTGAGTTCAGGATCGTGCCCTTGAACTCCGTGCTGCCCGCCGCGCGATGCGCCTGCACCTTCATCGTACCGGCCACGCGCACATACATGCCGCCGTCTTTTGTGTCGCCAAAGGTCACCGGCTGATCGCCCGCGAAGAGTTTGACGTCGTAGTCCATCAACACCTGCCGATCCTCCAAGGGAATGAAGCGGGCGCGCATGCGCAGCCGCAGCACGAGCTTGTCGCCATCGAGCCAGCGGTTCCAGAGAACGAATTCGCCGACCGGACCGGACGTGAGCTTCTCAATCTTCTCCAGCCTGATCTCCGCGCTGGACAGCTCCCGTTCCCGGCCCGGCCGCCAATACCAGAAGTTCAGGCCGTTCACGTCGCTGTGCGCAAAGCGCAATGAACGATGATGCGGATGATCCTGCGCCTCGTGCGGCACCCCGTCCTTCATCGGGTAGTTCCGCGTGATGCCTTCCCCGTTCGGCCCGATGACCGGATAGAAGTACGGCCCCAACCATTCCTTGTGCCGCCACTCGGTGAACAGCTGCCCGCCGATCTCCACCCGAATGCGATCATCGAGTTCGGTCAGCCGAACTTCGGCCGCCGGCAGGGTTGTGGGAACGACGAACTGGAAGGCGATCAGGGCGACAATCAGAAACCTGGTTGGCATGGCAACAGTGTGGCGTTGATGTAATCGATGGTGAAGACCCTTTGCCTTGAAATTTTAATCAATCACTCTCGCCCCGGCGCCATGGTGGGTGGCGATCTGCGGGTTCGACGGACCCGGATCGACGCCGTAGATGCCATCTGACTCCCGAACCGGCAACGTAGGTCGGCTGCGATCCTGACGATCGGAGGCAAACCAGGCGTTGCGCGCGAAAGTGAAGCTTTGCGGATTCGTCCCCGAGCCGACGTTCACGGCAACCCTTACTCGTTCGGCCTGAAAGACGATAAGGTTGTCGGTGAACGAACCGTTGCGACAGGGGACGAACTCGCTCGCCGTGCTCTCCTGAAGTATCCGCGCAATCCATTTCGTCGGATTACGGATGGTGTTGAACCGCACGGTGCAGTCCGACGAACCAACGAAGGCCACCGCAGACATTCCTCCGGTGAACACACAACGCTCCACCGAGATCCGCCGCGCTTCGAATCCGTTCGGTGCGGGCCGGAAGTAGGGAAGCCCGGTACTGCCGCCGAGATTCACGCCCCGCTGTCCGGTGTTTTCAAAACGGCATTTGCGGATGGCCACATCCTCGCTTCCGCCTTTGGCCTGCACACCATTGGACGTCGCTTGTGGCCCGTCATGCCGAAAGCGGCACCCCTCGATCACTCCCGTCCGGCAACCCACCATGTCGATACCGGACCCGGAACCTCCCCATCGTTCAACCACGCAGTTCACCACCCGGAAATCCTTTAAGCCGGAAAGCTTGATGCCATCGTGGTTACCCTGGCTGCCGACATCGTAAATCCTCAGCCCATCAAGCTGGATGCCCGTGGCCGGATCGGTTCGCCTGCCACCGTCGTCAATGTTGAGCCCATTGCTACGTGCCTCGGTGAAATGCAATCCCCTCAGCTCGATATGGTCACATCCGGAGATATGCATCCCACTCGTACCACCGCGAAACACCGGTGGCTTGTCCGGATCCGCCGCGACGATGGCAATAGGGTGGCCCTTCGTCCCCGATCGCCCTCGCAGGCTCACACCACCGCGATAGTCTCCACCGCGTAACAGGAGGCGATCACCTGGACTTGCACCCTGAAACGCCCGGGTGAGCTCAATGCTTGAGGTGATCTTAATCTCGGCTGCTCGGGCGTCGATAAACACGCACGCAGCGGCCAGCATTGTTGGCAGGCCCCTACCTGCTCTGTGAAGCGTACCGAACATGGGGCAGAGCCTGCCCGACGGCGCCGTCGATAGCGATAGCGATGGCGATAGCGATAGCGATAGCGATGGCGATGGCGATGGCGATGGCGATGGCGATAGCGATAGCGATAGCGATGGCGATGGCGATAGCGATAGCGATAGCGATAGCGATAGCGATGGCGATGGCGATGGCGATGGCGATGGATCTTCGAGTTCACATTACAGATTCCAATCCGGCGCTCCGGGGATACTCTTTGCAGCATGAAACGACTCCTCCCCCTGCTGGTTGCCTGCACGCTCGCTGTGAATGTCCATGCGCAGGACGCCATTCCCATGCGCGTGAGCGCGAACCAAACGACGGCGATCAAGGACTGGGTGAAACGACATCTCGCGGACTCGGTGAAGACCTACAAACACCTGCACGCGAATCCGGAATTGTCGTTCGAGGAGTTCAAAACCGGCGCGTTGGTGGCGGATGCGTGGGAGAAGGCCGGATTCAAGGTGACGCGCAAAGTGGGCCGGACGGGTATGGTGGGCGTCTTGAAAAACGGCACGGGGCCGACGGTGCTGATCCGCGGCGACATGGATGCGCTGCCGGTGACCGAAAAGACCGGTCTGCCTTACGCCAGCAAGGTCATGATCAAGCGGCCCGACGGCACTACAATCGGCGCGATGCACGCCTGTGGTCACGACGTTCATTCCACGATGATAAGCGGGATGGGACAGATGTTAATGGATCTGCGCAAGCAATGGAGCGGCACGGTTGTGCTTGTTGCCCAACCTGCCGAAGAGATCGGCAAGGGCGCGAAGGCAATGATCGACGACGGGCTCTTCGAGCGATTCCCGAAACCGGATTACTGTCTCGCGCTGCATGTCATGCATCGTCTGCCGGCTGGCTCAGTCGGTTTCACCCCCGGTTGGTGCAATGCGAACATGGACTCGGTCGACATCACCATCTACGGCAAGGGCGGACACGGCGCACGTCCGCACAGCGCGGTCGATCCGATCGTGACCGCCGCCCAGGTAATCACGGCGTTGCAGACCATCGTCAGTCGCAGGATTGCTCCTATCGATCCGGGTGTGATCACGGTTGGCTCAATCCACGGCGGCACGCGGCACAACATCATCCCTGACGAAGTGAAACTGCAACTGACCGTCCGCTCCTACACCGACGCGGTCCGCAAGCAACTGCTCGACGGCATCCGCCAGATCACGACCGACATCTGCAAGGCCATGCGCTGTCCGAAAGAACCTCTCATCGTTGTCGATGAAGACTACGTACCCGCCGCCTACAACGATCCCAAACTCACCGCCGCCGCCGTGGAAGTTTTTCGGAAGCTGGTCGGCACGGGGATGGTCTTCGAAATGCCGCCGACCATGGGAGCGGAAGATTTCTCGCACTACGCGCGCCATCTGAAAGTCCCCGGCCTGCAATACCGCGTCGGCACCGTCAGCGTCGGTCGCTACGAGAACAGCCTCAAGCCGGAGGGCAAGTCGCTGCCATCCCTGCATTCAGCACTCTTCTACCCGAAGCCGGAAGCGGCCATCCAAACCGCCCTGGAATCCATGGCCCACCTCGCGATCGGTTTGCTCCACGAGTAAACCTGCACCCTTAGCTGCGCTCTGTCCTTCAGTCCAAATCGTTAATCACTTTCTGCAACGCCGGTTTGATATTGGCCGGGGAGGTCCGGTGCAATCGAAGATGGTTGCAGTGATTGAATGCGAGGAAGGTTTTCAGTTCCTTGCGCAGGGCGAGTAAGAAGGCATCGATTTTCACCACCCCGGGTTCCAGTGCCAGATGATGCAAGTGCAGAAGTGACTCTTTTCTCTCGGCTTTGCAGTCCATCCGGGCAACCAGTTTGCCATCCCACAGAATCGGGAGCGAGAAATAGCCGAAGCGACGTTTCGCCGCCGGGAGATAGCACTCGATCAGATAGTCGAATCCGAACAGCGCCTGCATGGGCTTGCGTTGAATGACCAGGTTATCGAAGGGCGAGAGTATCTTCAGTCTGCTGCGAGCCAGCGGTTTGCCCAAGAGTTCCAGTGAAGTCGGTAGCGCATAATATTTTTTACTGCCGACGTGGATCTCTCGCAACTCTCCGGCCGAAACCATGTCCTGCAAAGTCGCGGAAACAATCTGTTTGGTGCCGGTCAGCAGGTAGGCGATTTCGGCGGGCTGCCCCAGTCCGTTTGCCCGCAGATATCGGTTGATCAGAAAACGGGTGTGTTCGTCGGGAGTCGGCGCAGTCGTGTCCGTGCCTGCAGGCACTACCCGTTCGGTGAGATCATAGACCTTGTGGAAATTAACCCGGCGAGGTGCCATGAGATCGCCCTGCATGAACAAATTCTCCAGGGCCTTTTTGGCGGGCTTACGCTTCCATTCACCGGTCTTCTTGCCGGTGTGCTCGAAATCCTTCGCCATCAGGGGGCCGTCGTCGGCAATGCGCTTGAGCACGGATTTCATCAACCGTTCATCACGCTCATACCAGTGCTCCTGATCACCACTCGCGATCGCCTGTTTGCGGAAAAGGCTGAAACGGTAATCGCGCATGGGCAGATAGGCTGCTGCATGCGACCAGTATTCAAAAACCTGTTTAGCGGCAATCAGCTGATCGAGCTGGCTGGGTTCGTAGCGAGGATTGCGATTCCACAGGGTATGATGATGGGCACGCTGAATGACGGAGATGGTATCGATCTGGACATAGCCGAGGTGCTCAATCGCCGACAGCGTAGCCGCGGTTGCCTGACCAACCGGCTTCGCCGGTGGCAGCCTCTGTGACAGCAGAACCAGTTTTCTGGCTTCATGAATGGAGAGTGAGTCTGTCATCGGGTCGGTTTAAGAATTTGGGGGCCAAGCCCAACTACTCATCCATCCGCTTTTGCCAGACCTCCCAATCCCGCGCCATGGAGGCGACGCGTTCGGGATGTCTCACGGCAAGGTCGCGGCTTTCAGAACGGTCGGACTTCAGGTTGTAGAGTTCCCACCTCTTCAGACTGGCTCCCCAGACGAGTTTCCAATCGCCCTGACGAACGGCGCGATTTCCATAGAGTTCCCAAGCCATGGACCGGTGACCGACGCGTTGCTTTCCATGGAGAATCGGGAGGAGGCTTTTGCCTTCGGCCGGCAGCAGTTTGCGGCCATTGAGATCAGCTGGATATTTGCTCCCGGCCAGCTCCAGCAAGGTGGGCATGTAGTCGACGATGTGGCCGGCCTGATGCGTGATGGAACCCGGCGCAACCTTGCCCGGCCAACGAACGATCATCGGGGTGGCAATGCCGCCTTCGTAGGTCCAGGTCTTGAACTGACGAAACGGAGCGTTCTGCGCCCAGCCCCAACCTTTGCCAACAAACTCGTAGCCCCGGCCGTCACCGACCGGAATGCCTTTGTTGTACTCTATGAAGCCCGGCTCCTTATCAGCCCGGGGCCAAGTCGCGCAGCCGCCATTGTCCGACAGGAAGATCACCACGGTGTTGTCCGCCACGCCCGCTTCCTCCAACGCAGCGAGCACGCGGCCGATGCCACGGTCCATGCGATCGACCATCGCCGCGTAGGTTTCCATGCGGTCTTCTTCGCGTTGGCGTTCGGCGGCCGGCAGGCCTTTCCAATCGGGGACATCGTAGTCGTAGCGAAAATCGCCCTTCTTGTTTTCCGCCGCAGACAGAGTCAGAGCCTTGCCGAACAGGCCCATCTCGGTCTGCCGTTGGTGTCTGCGCTCCCGCATGGCCTGGTAGCCGTCGGCGTATTTGCCGCGATACCGCGCGATGTCCTCGGGAGGCGCATGCAACGGGAAATGCGGTGCGGTGTAGCAGAGGTGTGCGAAGAAAGGCCGGTCTCCCTTGGCATAGCGTTTGATCGTCCGGATCGCGTGATCCGAGAACGCATCCGTCGTGTAGTAGCCTGCGGGAAAATCAGTGATCGCCCGGTCGTTGTGCGCGAAGGGCCGGAATTTCCCGCCGTTGTAAAAGATCGGATCCGCCTGGGCAGGATTGAAGAAATTACAGCAACCTTCCATCACCCCGTAGTACTCATCGAAGCCGCGATCGATTGGACGACTGGGCGCCTGGTGACCCAGATGCCATTTACCGGTGAGCGAAGTTGCGTAACCGGCAGAGCGCATTGCTTCGCCGAGCGTCATCATGTTCGGCCGGATGCGCTTGCTCTTGTCGCGCTCGTTCCGGGGATACAGCCCGGTCAACAAGGCCGACCGCGTGGTGACACAAACCGCGCAATTGTAGAACTGCGTGAACCGCATCCCCTCGCCCGCCAGCCGATCCAGATTGGGCGTGGCGATCTCGCCGCCGTAACAACCCAGATCCGAATAACCGAGGTCATCCGCCATGATCAGCAGGACATTTGGACGGGCTATAGTGGTGTGCCCGACAGAAGCAAACCCCAGTACGAAGGCGAACGCGAGTCGAAGAAAGGCAATTCTGGTTCTCATGGATTGAAGTCTCTGATGATTGGCGCACATCGGAATACAGGGCAAGCTCTTGAATCGAAACGCGAATTCATTGCCGGCAGCAGACGGACAAACCTGTTAGCATTGTCGCAGCGATGAACAGTTGTCTGAAACGTATCGGGATCTACGCGGGCCTTGCCCTCATCTTTTCCGGGGGTGTGGTCGTTGCCGACGACTGGCCGATGTGGCGGAAGAACGCGGGGCGAACCGCGGCTTCAGCGGAACAACTCCCGGAGAATCTGACGCTCTTGTGGAGCCGGCAGTTACCCCTGACCATGCCAGCCTATCGCAGCACGCGATTGCAGTTTGATGCCGGGTATGAACCGATCGTCGCCAAGGGGCACCTGCTGATCGCTTCGTCGCTTCACGATTCTGTCTCCGCATACGATGCTGTCACGGGGCTCGAGCTCTGGGTTTATCAGACGGATGGACCCGTTCGCTTCGCTCCGGCGGTCGCTGGCAAATCGGTGTGCTTCGGTTCTGACGACGGGTATTTCTATTGTGTAGATTTGGCAACGGGCCGCTTGCGTTGGAAGCACCAGGTGGTGCCCAGCGATCGCCGGCTCTTGGGTAACCGCCGGTTGATTTCGGTATGGCCGGTTCGCGGTGGGCCGGTGGTGGCGGATGGCAGGGTCTACTTCGCGGCCGGAGTCTGGCCGTTCGAAGGTGTGTTCATCTGCGCTCTGGACACCGCCACCGGTGCCTTGATCTGGCGCAACGAAAGATTGGGCTATCTGTTTGGGCAGCAACCACACGACACCAAGGCCATTGGCGGCCTGGCACCGCAGGGTTACCTGATCGTCGATGGGGAAGAACTCATCGTGCCGTGTTCGACGGCCTATCCCGCCCGCTTGAATCGCGAGACGGGCCAACTGATCGAGTTCGAACTGCCGGCTCCGGGGGGACTGCCCGGTGGCTGGTATGCGTCGCTCGATGCCGAAACCTCCCGCGCCATTCGTCGCGGCAAGCTGACCTTTGACGACGTCATCAACAGCCAGTTGCACGAGGACAAGGTACGTCATGGCAAAGGTTCTCCGGGCGTCAGTCGCATGATTCACGTGGCTGGCCGGACGTTGAAATTCGATGACCGGCTCGACGGGGTCAGCGGAATGATCCACTCGATGGTCGTTGCGAACGGACACCTCTATGTTTCGACAAGGGCTGGGGAGCTCTTTTGTTTTGGCGCGCGGGATGAACGGAAAGCGAAACATTGGAGGGCAGAGGCTGCCAAGCTGTCAGCGGATCCCAATTCGATGAAGTTGGCCGCCTCATTGATCGGAGAATCGACCGGACCACACGGACACGCGGTGGTTCTTGGGTTGAATGATGGCGCGCTCACGAAGGCGTTGTTGCTGAAGTCGCGATACCACGTCATTGCCGTCGATGATGACCCGGCGCGAGTCCGACGGCTGCGGCGTGAACTGCAAGGGGCCGGTCTCTACGGAAACCGTTGTTCGGTGATCCAGTCGGCCCCTGCGAGTTTCTCACTACCGCCGTATCTGGCCACACTGATCACGACAGAAACACCTGATCGAATCGAAAACGCGTGGGCCGAGCTCTCGCAAGCGCTACGGCCCTACGGCGGCATTGCCGCGCCCCGAACCAGGACGCGCAAACCGGCCGGCTTCGAACTGTCCGAACTCAATGGCATGGCCATCATCCGGCGTGCCGGAGCCTTGCCGGGTTCGGCACAATACAAGGGCAACTACGCTCACTGTGAAGACACGCTTGTCAGATTTCCGCTCGGGGTGCTTTGGTTCGACGATACGCTGTCCCATTTCAAACGCTCGCCGCAACCGGAGTTCGGGGATGGCATCATGGTGTCCCGCCCCAAGGATTGGCAGGCGGAACGGGTGAAGGGCGATTGGTCGATTGACTACCCGCTACGACGGCCGGTTTTGTCCGACATGTACACCGGAAGAATCTTGCAACAGACCGAACAGACTTCACTGCGCTCCGAGTTGCCAGACATCGGGCGATCGAGTCCGCAACCGAGCTATTACCACGCGCCCCATCAGAAGACCTGGCTCCAACCGGAACCACCGGTGGTGGGAACGCGCACCAACCCGCTCACCGGCCAGGAGGAACCGCGCGTGTTTCCGAAGACCTACGGTTGCGATGGTGGGGTTGATTACGGATCTCTCTACACCTTGCGCAGCGGGACGGCGGCGTTCTACGACAAGTCGTTGGAGAGCGGGACGGTCTTCATCAGTGGCCCCCGAAGCGGTTGCTCGAACAGCATCATTCCCTCGGGTGGGTTGTTGAACGTTCCCTATTTCTACGAAGGCTGCACCTGCAGCTACCCACTGCCGATCGGGCTGGCGATGGTTGCCATGCCGCAGACATACGAGCAGTGGGCGTCTTGGGGAGACGACCCGGTGAAGTCGAATTCCGTCCGACGTATCGGCCTCAATTTTGGAGCCCCCGGCGATCGCAAAACCCGCGACGGCACCCTCTGGCTCGACTATCCATCGGTGGGTGGCCCTTCTCCAAGGATCCGTGTGGAAACCAGCCCGGCGAATCCCACCTTCCACTATCGGCACAGCCTTTGGATGAACGAGGGAGAGAGTTGGCCATGGATTGGTGCCTCCGCCGTCGAGGGATTGCGGGAACTGAAACTGCATGACCTCAAGCCCGGACGCTATGCCGTTCGTCTCCATTTTGCGGAGACCGGCAGCGCCAAGGTCGGAGAGCGCAGGCAATCAGTCTGGTTGCAGGGGAAACCTGTGCTTCGCAACTTGGATATTCTGGCCACCACCAAACGACCAATGACGGGGATGGTTCACGAAGTCGAAACGGACGTGATCGATGGTACCTTGAAGCTCACTCTCGAAGCGACAACCGGTCGATCACTGATCAGCGGAATCGAACTCATCAGGAATCCGTGAACTCGAAGTTTCAGGGCGCTGACACCCCGGTGGTGCGCACTTGGCACTGTCTGACCGCGGGACAGGACACGTTTTAGATCCTCGGCCGAACGCTGTCGCAAGGTTGCCAGGCGTTCCTCAGTAAGTTTTCAAGATCTGTAGTCATGATTCTGTTGGAATTGAGACAGGTGGGTATCTGAGCTTTCTCGTGCATCGATCGCACGATTCACTCACCCTGCATCCATGATTCTCCGAGTCTTTCTTTCCCTCCTGCTTTCAGCCACGTTCGTGACCATTCAGGCGGGAGATCCGACGCGATCGTTTCCTTCGGTGGATGAATTGCCGGAGATCAAGGAACTGCCGAACCCTTTCGTCTTTCTCGATGGCACGCCGGTGAAGAACCGTGAAGATTGGGCACGGCGGCAGGAGGAGATGAAGGCCATGGTGCTCCACTATCAGTTTGGCCACGCGCCTGAGCTTCCGGCGCCGGACACGATCAAAGCGGAGATCCTCTACGAATCCGCTGCGCTCGACGGGAAGGCGCTCAAGCGGGCGGTGCGATTGCGATTTGGACCCGACCAGTCACTTTCGCTTTCACTGGGAATCCACCAGCCGAAATCAGGCAAGGGCCCGTTCCCCGTGATCGTTCACAACAGCCCCGGAACGTTTGAGATCGAGGATGAGATCGTCGCGGATCTGGTACGGCGGGGATACATGTTGGTGAGCTGCCAGCGCACTGATCTGCACCCGGATTGGGGAAAGGATCCGGTGGCGAAGAAGAAGCGTGATCGCGGGGATGCGCGGCGGGCCTACCCGGATCATGACTGGGGCTGCCTGCGAGTTTGGGCCTGGGGCGGCAGTGTCGTGATCAACTGGCTCGCCACGCTCCCGGAAGTGGACATGGCGAAGATTGTCTGCACGGGACATTCACGCGGCGGACAGACGGCAGCGCTGATGGGAATGATGGATGAACGGATTGCCGTGGTGGCCCCTAATGCGGGCGGATCAATCACCACCGGTTGCCATCGCATCGGCCGGAGCCGCAGCATCAAGGACAAGATGAAGAGCCTCAACTCGTATTGGTACCACGAAAATCTGGTTCCGTTTGGTGACCACGAGACCCGACTGCCCTTTGACCTGCACTTTATCAAGGCGGCGATCGCGCCGCGGGCGTGGTTCAACGCGAATGGCCTCACCGACAAGCTCAACGTCGAAGGCAGCATGGTCACTTGGCGGGCGGCCCGCGTGGTGTACGACTGGATGGGCGTGAAGGAGAAATGCGCGCAGTGGTATCGCGACGGCAGTCACGACCAGGGAGCCCGGGATTGGAAAGCCCTCGCGGATTTCGCTGACTTCATCTTCTTCGACAAAGCACTGCCGGAACCAAAATCGTTTTACCAGGAACCGTGGCCCGACATGCCGCCGTTTTACGCATGGAAGGCCCCGCGTTGACCGGCCTCTTGGGAAAGCTCTGCTGACCTGATACTTACTTCAACGGCAGCCGGTAGGCAGCAGCAGCGTTTTTCCAGTAGTAGTGTTCGCGGGCGTCCTGGCCTTTCTGGCTGATGAAACGATCAGCCAATTTAAGGAAGCTCGCGTAGGTGTCGGTGTGTTTCGTGACCGGCCAGTTGCTTCCGTAGATAAGACGCTTTTTGCCAAAGCTCTGCCACAGAACCTCAAGGACGGACTGGTAGTGATCAATGCTCTGGGGCGCGGGTTGTGGAACGGAGCGTTGGTAGAGTCCGGAGATCTTGCAGGTGACGTTCTTGTTTTCGGCGAGACGTTGGACGGCGTCGATCCATTTACCGCTGGGCGCTTTGCCATCGAAGTCGTAGCCGAGGCAGTGGTTCACGACGATGCGGAGATTTGGAATGGCGCGTGCGACGCGATCGATCTTTTCAATGCCGGGTATGCCGCCTTTGTTGGTCAGGTAATCCATGGTCAGGTCGTGCTTTGCCAGAGCGCGCAGGTTGGCGAGAATCTTCGGATCGGAGTAGTCGATCGGCTTCGGTCCACGAGTCCGCACACCGACGAAGCGCCTGTCCTGCTTGAGCTTGCGCAACTGTTTTACGAAGTCGCGGCGATAGACATCCACGTTACCTACCAAGCCGACGTAGAAGTCGTCGCCCTTGACCAGATCAAGGACCCAGCGGTTGTCAGCGAGGTGGTTGCTGGCCTCAACGATGACCACGCCCGTGGTGCCAGCGGCCTTGGCAACCCGCGAATACTCGACTGGCAGATGGGGTTTATGGAGCACCTTGTCGGTCTCCGGCGGCCACGACATTTCGACGTCGCGCCGCGGGTCGAAGAGGTGGATGTGAGTGTCGATCAGGTGCTTGACCGGTTTCAGTTTCTCGGCGGCATTTGCCGGGATCGTGAAGGCGAGTGCGGAGAGGAGAAGAAAGGTTCGGGTCATGGTTTGAAATCAGATGAGGTTGAACGTGGCCAAGCGGATAAAGGGTCAGGGCTTACGCTTGAGTCGGCACTGTGCGCCGTTGGAGTTCGCGCTTTAGCATGTCCGGAGCCGCAAGGCTCGAACAAGGTCGCGCCCACACGCTGAAGCGTGAACTCCAACGAGGCCAATGGCCGCATCGCGCAGACAGGGATTCGGGACTTTCCGGCATTCCTTCAACCTAGAAATCGTTTGATCGGGCCGGTCTGGTCGAGTTTCAGGCTCAGGTCGAAATCGCCGTAGTGTTCGATCGGGTTGCCGTAGGCGTTGAGGATGGAAGTGTACCAATTGCCCAAGGTCTTGTGGCCTTCACGGCCGTGATAGGGCAGTCGGATGTAGCGGCGACCGAGATCGAGATTCGCGTTACGGCCGGACATGA
This sequence comes from Limisphaerales bacterium, assembly GCA_047608975.1. Lineage (GTDB taxonomy): Bacteria > Verrucomicrobiota > Verrucomicrobiia > Limisphaerales > JAYPXF01. The sequence continues at coordinate 37,585 of JBLFYM010000012.1, forward strand.
CGATGAACGGGTATTCCCAGCCTTGGCTGTGATGGGTCTCCCCGCTGTCGGGAAAATAAACAAGCATGGTGTTGTCAAACATCGTCCCCTCACCTTCCGGTACGCTCTTGAGGCGGGAGACGATCGTGTCGACCAAGGTCATGTGATGGTGACGGCAACGGTTTCGGATTTCGACTGCGGAAAGTCCGCCGATAGTCTTGTTGTGACCCACGTCGTGCAGGTTGACCTTCTCGTTCTCGATGCCGGGAATTCCAGTGTAGGGGTGAGCCAATTCATCGACGGTGAACGCCACGACGTTGGTCAGGCCGGAGATCAGCGCCGACAGCAGCACCTCGCTGTGAGCACGCTGCCGATCGATAGTGTTCAGATTGTCCGCCAGATATTTCTTTTCCAACTGCGGGATGTGTTGGCGAAGGACGTCCCCCATCGCGTCGACCTTGCGGTTGCGTTCGCGGATGGCGTTGATGGAATCCCCGTAGTTGGTGAGCTTGCGCCGTTCGATGCCGGTCTGCCCCTGGGCGAGACGCGCCTGATTCGCGGCCGCGAAGGCCAACAGTTTGCGCTGAAGCTGATACTGGACCTGGTCTTCCTTGTTGTTGGAAACGGATTTGAACAACTCTTCCATTGCGCCCTTCGGCGAGCCGAAGGCGTAGTTGGCCTGCTGCGGCCCACGGGCTGAAAAGCCTTTGGCGATTCCGTCCAGACTGCCACGAGCATTGCCGCCACCGGTCGGGAAACAGGCCAGTTCGACATGCCCCATCGGCGAGGGGAAGAGTTTTGCCAATTCAAAGTCGACAGTCGCCCACTTGATGGAACTCGGTCGTTCGTTGGCCTTGTAAACGCCGAGGGCGGAACACCACGAGTGATGTCCGGTGGTGCACATCTTGCCCGACAGACCCTGAAGGATGGTGAGGTTGTCCTTGTGCGCATTCAGCGGGCTCATCCATTCGGGCAGGTCGTGCCCATCCAGATCGACCTCGAACGATTCCTTCTTCTGCTCGCGAGCCATGTCCTGCTGACTCAGTGAGGGCGGCACCATCACTTTGGGAAACAGGCCGTTGCCGCGATGCATGAAGATGAAACGCCTCGGCGTGCCGTTGGCCGGATTGGCGAACAGGCCGGGGACGAATGCCATGGCACCCGCACCCAGCGCGGACTGCTTTAGGAAATCTCTACGATTGCTCATATTTACTCGGGAATAGGTTTACGGTAGATAAACGAGTCGGAGGTTAAATGGGAAACCACGACCGCCTTGAAGCTGCCGCCGCTCTTCAAATACGCCTGATCAGCCGCAATGAGCGTTCGTGAGTCGGAGAGTATTTCGTTGCGGCCCATGAAAAAGCGAAAGGCGTGGCGAAGGATTGATTGCCGTACGCGGCCGGATTTCGCCAAGCGATCGATCATATCCAACGCATCGGTCACCTCACCGTCGAGATTTGGATCGCCGGTGCCATCCAGGCGACCGGTGGAATTGATCGCCTTGGTCCGGTAGGTGTTCGCGCCATCTTTCTTTTTCGCCTTCGCAATGAGGTTTTCTTTGTACTCCAGCGGCTCTGCCAGTTGGTGGCGTCCGAAGTCGTCATAGTTCTCAAAGGCAAAACCCAAGGGGTTCATGTGCTGATGGCACTTCCAACACTCCGCCTCGTGCGTAACCCCCTCGACCCGCTCGCGCAAGGTCATGTGGGGGTCCTCCGGGATCTGGGCGTCCACCGTGATCGGCACATCCGGAACGCGGCCGGCCAACAGCTTCTCGCGGATCCAGCGACCACGCTTAATCGGGTCGGTGTGGAAGTTTGAGGAATGGGCGATCAACCAGGCCGGGTGCGTGAGAATTCCTTTGCGGTTGACCAGCTTGAACGGCTGCTCAACCGGGTAATCCCAGAATTCCATCCCCTCCGGCCCCTTGAACCTGCCCCGGAACATGTCCTGATACCGTCCGCGAGTGGGCGTCGGCAGGAGATTATAGAACGTGGCATGATGGTACTGGTAGCCGTGCGAAAAAGGAACGGTGGTAAACGGAGTTCGCCCTCTTCCAAACGACTCACGAAAGTAGTGCATATGGTTCGAAAACAGCTCAACTTTCTGTCCGGGCTTTTTCCTCTCAGAGCCATATCGGTTCCGGAAGATCCACAGCGATTTCCGGTTGAGAAAATCTTCATTCGCCGCGTACACGATGGCCGGATTGTCCTGCCAGTCGGTGTCTTTGAGTTTTTCCCAGACTTGCCCCCATTCGGCGATGAGCTGGCGCCCGGTTACGTTGTCCTTGTTGTGATAGACGAAGAACTCCTCGGTCGTGAGCAGGTTTTCGAACACCGCCTGATCGTGCTTCAGATACCAATCCACCACCCGGTCGGCCTCCTTGATGAGGAACCCGGGCGTGCCCAACGTATCGCGGCCGGGGTTCTGGTAATATCCGTCACTGCGTTCAATGTCCTTGAAGATCTTGGCGGCGTGGGGATAGCCAAAGAACTCGCGAAAGAAGCGGACCAGTTTCGGGTGCGAGGTCTCATGCGACTTCATGTTCTTGCCGCTGATCCCCTTGTCGACCGGTCCGGCGTAGTAGTTTTGATCGGCCAACAATCGCTTCACTTCGCGACGGTAGTCTTCCCTTGTTTCAAGACGTCCTTTGGCAGCCGCCTGGCGCAGAGCTTCACCGGGACCGCGGTCGCCCAAAGCATAGGAGATCGCCCGAGCGCCTTCGTGAGGCGAGAGCATCCTGCGGCCATGTTCATCGGCCTTGCCCACGCCGAATTCGAGACGATACAAAAATTCCGATTCGAGCAGGACCGACACCAGCATCTGCCGCAGTCCTTCGCTGTTGCCGGCCAGGTCAATGGACGATCGGGTCAGCTCAAGATACTTCTGAACCTCTGCCTCATCCGGCTCCCGCTGCAACACGAGGGCAAACTGCTGCTGGATCGCGGCGCTGATCTCCTCGTCTGACGGGGCAGCTTTCTTGAGAATCACGGACTCAAAGGCGGCGGGCGTCGGAGGCACCCAACGGTCTTTGGCATTGGGAAACTCTTTGGCATTCTGCTCTCCGCTTTTCACCCGGGCGTCGCGGATCTGCCGGTACGAGATCCATTCCGCGTTGGGCAACATCACCAGCAGATGTCCCCCGTCCAAAGTGCTGTTGTCGTAATCACGAACCCCGGAACGTTCGGGCAGCATGAAGGGGATGGTGATGCCCGGAAGGGCTCGCTGCCGTTGCCGTCCACTCAGCTCGAAGACATCTCGCACCCGTTCCTCGAAGATCTGTGGACTGACCAGCCAACGTCGTGCCGGGGTGAAAGGCGCATCCTTGATTTCTCCGCTGAACAGTTTCTCGTGGCTGACGTAATTCCCGAACTCCGGATAGCGCAGCTTGTCGTCCAGCTTCGATCCCCCGTGCTTCTTCAGTTCACCAGACACCCAATCGATCAGGCGCTGCCGTTCGACCTCACTGGGTTGAGCCTTCTTTTTCTTGGGCGGCATCTCTCCGAGGTAAAGCTGCTCGTGCATCTTGTTGAGCAATGCCAATCGTCCGCCCAACGGAACGTCGGTAAGGTTGTCGATCCGGATATCGCCCTTCTCCGAATCTATGTCGTGGCAGGATAAACAGTAACGGTCGAGAACCGCCGTCACTCCCTCTGGAATCGTCACAACACCCTGCCCTTTGGCGAGCAGGCTGGAACTGAACGCGCACAGCGCAATGACAAGAGAGAATGCTGTCTGAATACGTCGGGTCACGGGAGAGGAGGATACGGAAACGGCAAAATGTTCACAGTTTTTCTCACACCGCACAGTTACGCCGTCCGTTCCGGTAGGGCGGGCCGGTTTGAAATTGATGACATCGCCTTTGTCGCACCCCTTGTCCGCATTATCGATGACCTTTGCGTCACCGTCGATCCGGGTGTTGCGCCAGCAGGCCTGACGCCGATTCAGAATGCTGCGATGTTCGCCCCGTCCCTGGAGGATCCGGGTGGACCGCAGTGATCGGGAAAGTGTTTTCCAACCGGCCTCATGACCGCCAAGGTGATTTCGGCCGGCATGAATTACGGTGGATATGCAGTCGGCGGGCATGGATCAACCGGTCGCACCGGCAGACACAGTGACTCCTTGGGGATCACTTGACCGCGCCGTAACCATCGCCCGGAGGAGCAACCACATCGCCAGACCGGACTTCAGGGTCCACAGAATGGTCCTTCCCCAGTTGGTGACCACCAAATCAGCATGAAGTTCCGAACTGAATCCGCGACCCAGCAATTCGTGCTGCGGCAGGTGCACGATGAAAGTGAGCAGCCAGATGAATACCGTCAGAAGAAGAATCGTGATGGCCTGATGGCGGGCCATGAATTGCGGACGACGCCGGACCAGAAAGCCGGCCGTAACGAGCTCCACCAACATCGGGGGCATCACCACGAAGGTGGTCAAAAGGGCGTGCTGTTCCTCAAAGCGGACGAAGTTTCCCACGCCAACCTGATGAAAGAGCGGATAATGAACGACCTGCACAAACCAGATGACGCCGGTCATAAAAACCCCTGCCAGACAATGGAGCAGGAAGATGACGGTAGCCCGGGGGCAGTCAGGTTTCATCCGACTTTCCTTCCCAGCCGTTTGAGCACCAGTTCCGCGGCATGGCGACCCGAGGTGAGCGCGCCATTGATCGACACGGTATCGCGGTGATCGCCGCAGACGATCGTACCGTCGCCAAGCTCACGGGTCCGATGCACATGATTGAGCGTGCCGGGCGGGAGAATCGGTTGGGCCTTCGACAGGTGATAGGTCTTCAGGTGCCGCCAGCGGAGTGCTCCGTCACCAAACCAATCCCGCAAATTGTCGCACACGGCTTGGACCAGTTCATTTTGCCGGTGCGGGACCGGCGGCAGCACGGTGACCGAGACAAGGTGTTCTTCGCCATTCCCGTATTCGGGTGCGATCTGTGACATGAAGGCGAGATTGTGAATCACGCCCCGGTCTTCGCCGTTCAAGACCACGGCCCCGTGCTTGAACGGCAGTTGCCGCGCGGCAAAATAGAGACAGGTCACCGCACGCGACCCGGCGTCAGCCTGAGTCCCGGTCAGCGAGTCGGCTTCACTGCGTTCGGTGGCAATTACGACCTCGTCGGCCCGCAGTTTCTCTCCATTGGAAAGACGAATGCGCCCGTCGACGATCTCTTGCGCAGCGGTCGCAATACGCAGGCGCGCCGGAGGAATCTTTGACGCCAGCTGGAGGGGAATCGCCGCCATTCCCGCAGCCGGAACCGCAGTGTAACCTGTGGCAAACATACGGAAGAGAAACAGAAACATCTTGGCCGACGACTGCAGTCCCCGATCGAGAAACACACCGCCGTAGAAGGGCACAAAGAAGCGGGAGATCATGCGTTCACTGAATCCACGTTGCCGGAGGTAGTCCATTGTGGTAGCTTCCGGTTCCTCAAAGAGAGATTCCACGCTGCGCCTCAACACCTCGCGGCGGAGTGACAGAACCCGCAACTTGTCACGGATGGAGCCGATCGGGCACATCAGACCAGACAACAGATGTTCCGGACTCCGAAATGGATCCGGGCACAAATGAAACCCACCTTCCACCCGGACGATCGCGCCGGGATAAAACCTCCGCAGGCGAAGCTGAGAATAGTCGAGGACCCGCCGGGCTTCCGGATAGGATTCAAGAAACACCTGGAAGCCCCGATCGAGTTGGAAACCGTGGTAGTCGTCCGTCCGAACCCGGCCTCCAACCACGTCCCCCGCCTCGGTCAGGGTAAATTGAATTCCGGCATCCGTAAGTTGTCGAGCGCAAGCCAAACCACTCAGGCCCGCGCCAACGATCACTACATGAGGGTTTCTTTTTGTTCGATCCGAGGAGCCGCTGCCCACAGTCCCCGAAGATTGTTTTGACCCTTTGGCGATCATCCCGGCAACGCGACGGTTACTGCTGTTCGAGCCGATTCAGACGACGCCCGGCTGACTCCGTGGAGCAGTCCAACTCCCTTTTCGGACCAATAAGTTCCATTGACCAAGCTAGCCAGATCTCACGAACAGGCAAATCAGACGCGGCGCATGGCCGGGTCTTGAATTCGCGTCAGCCTTTGTTGACGAATGCCAAGATCGACAAATGCGGATCGGATGCAGCCGAAAGCTGCCCGGGGAACGGGCGGACCTGAGTCCGACCGGTGACCGCATGATCCACTGCTGTCCGAAATGCTCAGTCACCGCTCTCAACTGGACTTTGGGTTCGGAGTTTCGACGATCAAATCGCGAACAAGCGAGTATGATCTCAGTCCCTCCACCCACGAAGGGAGAATGCCGCCAACCCCCAACTGCGCGCCTAGCAAGGCACCCAGCACCGCGCCCCGATGGCAGTTGTCGCCCCCGATATTCGTATTGGCAATGATTCCCGCCGCAAAGTCATCCGCGTACTTCCACGCGAGGTACAGCGTGGCCGGGAAGGCATCCTTGATATAGCACGCCGGGCTGAAGTGTCGCGCCACCACTGCGGCGTCGGGTTTCACCTGAAACGACCGGGACCGCTTCTCCGAGAAATACTCACTGGCGTAATCCCGGATGGCCACCCGCAAGTCCTTGCCCTGCATGACTTCGCAAAGAACGCGGCACAACGAGTCGGCCGCGCGGAGCACACCGGCATCCCGGTGAGTCAGTTCCACATGCTCGAGAACCGCCGCTCGCATGGCTCCAGGATTCTCCGAATACCAGGCGCAAAGGATGCCCACGTGGGCAAGCCCACCAATATGAATGTCCGGCTCACCGCACTGTCGCGGCGCGCGCCCCCGGGCATAGTTCGTGAAAAAATTACGGTGACACTCCTCAACGTAGGTGTCGCGATGTCGCCCCGGCTCCAGCATGAATTCCACATACCGCCGCAGATAGTCGTCCGCGTCATAGCCGCCCACCTCGCGGAGTGATTCCAGCAAGATTCGACCGAGCTGCAGGTTGAGCGTGTTCTCACCCGCATGAAGGTTCTGATGGTAATGCACGCCCTTCTGGCCCCAATGCTCAGCCTGATCGTGCAGGATGTTGCCCCGTTCGTTCAACGCCGTGTAATTCGAGCGCCAAAGAATGCTGTCCGGATGAGGACTGCGGGGCGCGACATACTCAGTGACCCGACCGTAGTCCCGTTCCAGCGCCGCCCGGTCGTAATACCAATGAACCGGCATTGCGTGGGCATCTCCGATCAATGAACCCCAGACGACACCAGGCCATCTGGATTCTAAAACTGCTTCTCCAGCATTCACCTCCCATCAATAACCCCGCTCTGCAGCCATGCAACTGCCAGTCTCTGACTCGAACCTGTTTTGACATTGGCCGGAGTCCGGCAACTATTGGTGAGTGGAAACGGTTGCTCAAAAAAATAATGGTATCGCCGCCGCACCAATCGCCATCGAAGCTGGGCAAACAGTCTCCGGTGCCGCCGCCCGCCTCCGCCTCGGGATCGCTTCAATCGGGACTTGGGTTCTCCTGAGTGTGGCCGGTCTGTGGGCGGGTGCCGACCGCTGGATTGCCGATTTGATCGGGAACGGCTTCATCGATGCAATCGGCACCATCGGACTTTTCCTTCTCGCCCATGCCCTCATCGGCGCGCCCTTTGACATCGTCGGCGGTTTGCTGCTGCCGCGGCGAACGGGAACGAACACTGGGACGCCGTCGAAATTCTTCCGTGGCTGGACGAGAAGCCTGGCATTGCACACCGGATTGCTCTGGGTCTATGCGGTCGCCCTCTACGCGGCAGCCACCGCCGGTGGCTACTGGCTGGCGGCCCTGACGGCGGCCTGCGGCCTGATGCTCCACCTCGTTGGACAACGATTTCTGGCCACCACCATCGGGACCGCACCCCGGCAGACCAGAGACAGCGATACTGGAAAAATCGCAGCACGGGCACTCCGGTTCGCCAGCGCGGATCGCGCCTGCTCGGGCGGGATCGTCGGCTGGCCGGGAATGGATCAGGTGGTGCTCCCCTCTGCGTGGTTTGGGCTACTCCCGGTCCAGCAGCTGGAACTCATGGCCTCACGCCGCCACGCTGCCATCGATTCCGGCCTGAGGAGTCGAGGTGTGTGGCTGGCCGCCGGTTGGAATCTCGGCGGTTTCATGCTGGTCGCCCACCTGGTCGGTCTGTCCGGAGAGTCTGTCGCGGAGATCTTCCGGCTCGCGTTTGCAATGAGTCTCTGGACCTTCCTCGGTTTGCTGCTGCTACCCACTCCCAGCCGAATGGGCACCCATGCAGTCGACCGATGGCTCCTCGACCATTCCAACTGCAGGAGTGGTGACATCAACGAACTCGCCCGCTCCATGAGCCGGCTTCAAGATGAGGAGATCCATCGGAGTCGCGCTGTGGAAAGCATCTTCCATCCCGTGCCAGCAGCGGCAAATCGCGCCACCACTCGCGCTGCCAAGCCGTCCCGCTGGGCAGCCTGGAACGCGGCGCGCACAATGCTGGTGCTCTCTCTCCCCACGCTGGGCCTGCTCTCCCGGGCCGTCCACTGCAACATTGGACGGCCCGACCTTTGGATGATGCCGCCAGCTGACTGAAGATGAATGCACGACAATTTCCTGAAGCAGGGTCTGACAGCCGCGCAGGCCATCTCAAAGGCATAACGACAATATGAACGAAAAACACCTTATATTCGGCGCGACCGGAGGCATCGGCAGCGAGGTATGCCGGCAACTCCGCGCATCCAACCAGACCGTGGCTGCCAGCGGACGCAACCAGTCTGGCCTGGCTGAGCTGAGCAAAGAGACCGGGGCGCTGACCTTCCCGGGAGATGCTCTCGAGTGGGAGACCGCCGCGGACGTCGTCGCGCAGGCGAAGAGTCAGATGAACGGGCTTGACGGCGTGGCGATTTGCATCGGCTCCCTCCTCCTTAAACCAGCGCATCTCACCACCCGGGAGGAATTCGACGAAGTGCTGGGTCGCAACCTTTCAGCGGCGTTCGGCATCGTTCGGGCGGCGGTCAAGGCCATGATGCCCGCCGGAGGCGCCATCGTGCTGGTCTCGTCCGCCGCAGCGCGAACGGGCATTCGCAACCACGACGCCATCGCCGCCGCCAAAGCCGGCATCATCGGCCTGACGCTGTCGGCCGCCGCCACCTACGCGCCCCGCCGCATCCGGGTCAATTGCGTCGCCCCGGGAATGGTCGAATCACCACTGACCGGCTCCCTTCTGGCCACGCCAGCACACCGCGAAGCCTCGGCTCAAATGCATCCTTTGGGCCGCATCGGCCAACCTGCGGAAGTGGCCCGCACCATCGCCTGGCTGCTGTCCCCGCTTCAGGGTTGGATCACCGGGCAGGTCATCGGTGTGGATGGCGGACTCGGTTCCGTGCTGCCGACAATGCGCGCCGGCGCCAAATAGAGAGCCAACTCCCCACCGCTGCAATAATGCCAGTCCTTGGCCCGGCAACAACTCCCCCGCCCCACCCCGACTTCGACCGTTTTCGCGGGGCACTGCTGGGGCTGGCAGTGGGCGACGCCCTCGCTGCCCAGACAGAGCAAATCACCCACGGAGGGCAACTGGAGACGCCCTGCCTCCAACTCAGCCGCGAACATCCCGCCCCCGCAACCCTCGCGGCCGCCCTCGAGTCCATTCGGTCGACGGGCTCATTCCGCGCGGCGCTACTCAGGACCGTCAATCAGACAAACGAGACCGCCGCGACGATCGCTGTTTGCGGCCAAATCGCCGGAGCCCACTACGGAGTCTCAGGCATACCAGAGGAATGGTTGGAGCGACTGGCCTGGCGGAAGGCGATCGAAAAGATTGTCACTCATCTCTCAACATCTTCCATGCGGCGACATCAGACGCCGGTGCAAAGTCATCATCGTTAGCAACCCTCTTAACCAGACCGGAGGTTACCAGCATGTTCTCGCGATGAACAAATCACTGGAGCCAAATTGAGCCGGTCAAGGAAGGAAGACAGTTGCCAAGGAGAGGGCCAGCATCATCGCAGCGGGTGCGGATTTTTTCAGCGGATCTCTGACTTTCACATGCATCAGGACTGCTCCCAGCATCAAAATTGCGATTCCTCCCCCAGCGACAGGCAACAGTCTTGGACTCCAAAGAGCGGCAATCAGCAGGACGGCAAATGTAACCTTCAGACAACCTACGACGACCATGAACCAGGCCGGCAATCCGTAGGTGGCAAATTCCTCTTTCAGGTTTCTGGCCGAACCTCCCCGCCATGCAGTCGCTTTCTCAAAGCGAAAAACCCACACGTTGATAATTCCCAACGCGACCACGACTTGAATAGCTTTGATCAGAAATTCCATAGACCTTGTTCGTTAAAATCGACTAAACAGAAAAACATACTGTTTCCTTTTTGCCGGTTCGCAAATCCAGCTGCAATAAAAACTTTCCAACCGCCAGATCAGGTCCGCCACGCTCAGAAGTTTTCACGAAAACAACCTGGCGCAGCCTTGCTTTCCTCGAGAATGGAGTCCCATTGGTGGTTGTGTTCTGGAAATTGGACTCACTCCCTTTCAAAACCGCTGTCTTATTTTGCGCCCTGTCCTTTTTGATCTATTCGGTCAGTTGCCTCACGACGGCGCGAATGAAGTTGGAGTTTGAGCGCTACGGCTTGGCCCGCTTTCGCACCCTGACTGGAAGCCTCCAACTACTCGGGGTGGCCGGCCTGCTGGTCGGTATTCAGTATCCGACAATTGGAGCCGTGACGGCCGGTGGGTTCACCGTCCAGATGCTGCTGGCCTTGGGGGTGCGCCTCAGGATCAATGACAGTGTCATCGAGTGTTTCCCGGCAGGCGCGTTTTGCGCGCTCAATGCCGGGCTCTTTGCCGGATACCTCGACGCCGTTTGGAGCAACTGAGACATACCCCCGGTTGCGGGCAGATTCGCGCGGCTGCGGTGCCTTCTCGGTTCGGTTCATCAGTTCGAAAGCCCGCCTGCCAGCGGAACGCTCACTTGGCTTCCTTCTTCAGTCGTTCTTTTGCTTTTTCCTTCTCCGCGGCCGCCCGTTCCTTTTCATATTTTTTCTGGTTCTCCTCAACGAAGGTCTTGGCTTCCTTCAATCGCCGCTGGACGTCGTCGAGGCGTAGGTCTCGCTGGATGATTCGCTTGATGCGGCGGAGATCAGACTTGGGAGGCATTGAATCACCAGCGTAGTTCTCCGGGACTCTTTCCATTTCCCAGTCATCGCTGCGCTGAGTCGCGAAAGGAAGATCGCTGTGATCCGTCGTCTGAAGATTTCCCATCGGATTTCGTCCCCAAGCATAACGGAAATGGGTCGGCTTCGGAACATGGGGACTGGTCAGGACAATGGTCTTTCGATCGGTCTGCGACCGGTTGTTCCGGTCTTTCCCGGTGACGAGCCAGTTCGCCTCAGCTGGCTGGAAACGACGGTCATCGCCCGCGATGGCAAATCCGACGATTGGACCCTGATCCACGGCGCCCACCGTGGAATCCAGCTTGAGAATAATCTGCCCGTCCTGGACCTTCATCTCCGTATACGTGGGAGGTTTCCATTTGATTTTCAACCCATACTGCGTCGCCAGCGCCCAGCGCGAGATGCGTTCGCCGACCGGGATCTTCAACTGCGGGTGATACCAGGAACGGCGTTTGTCGAAGCTGCTGGCAAAGCCGATGTTCTTGTCGCCCGCTTCGTAGAAATCAAGGAACGTCCGGTATTGCGCTTCGCGGATGTAGATCCCGTCATTGAGCATCATTTCAAGGTAGTCATCCCGGGTCTGGGGTGCGCCCGCCGTGCACAGGGAGATGATGCCAAACGGCATTTCGGGATCGTCGAACGCCTTCCGCCACGCGGTGATCATTTTGCCGAACACCTGGTAATACATCGCGGCCCCGGCGGAACCGGAGCCGAGGGCATTGTTGAACCCTTGATGAAAGATCGCTCCCTTGACCGTCAGTCCGGCAATCGGGGCGATCATGCTGTTGTAGCAGGTGCCAGGTCGGTTGTGATCCATCGCCGGACCGGGGCGCAGGTCGTTCGGAACCGGCCGATCAGCCTTCTTCCCCTGCTTCTGCATGTTCTTCACCCAGTTGTGATGATTCTTGATCCGGTTCTCCAGATCCTGCTGCGGGTTCCATTCGGCGATCTTTTGTTCCCAACCGGTGAGCAAAGCATTCACTTCCGACGTATCGATCTTTTCCATTACCGAGGTGGGAGTCCAAGTCTCGACCGTGGTTCCACCACGAGAGGCATCGATCACTCCGATGGGAATCTGTGAAGCCATGTGAATGCGACGGGCGAATACATAACCGATGGCGGACAGCTCACGCGCGATCTTCGGCGAGCAGACATCCCAGTCGCCTTTTCGAAAATGGCGACTGGACCAATCGCTCCATTCGTGGAGCCGTGGGAAGCCCTTCTTTACCGTGGGCCCATTTTGCGCCGGGACCGTAAGAATCCGAATGTTGGCATAGTTGGCCGATACAATTTCAAGCTGACCGTTCTGAACCCGGTCGAGTGGGAATTCCATATTGCTCTGGCCGCCCAGAATCCAGACATCACCGACGAGGACGTTTTCCAGGGAGAGTCTATTGTCCACGCCTTGCACCGTCAGCGCCTGCGGCATGGAGTTTTCCGGCAACGCGTTCAGCGTGACTTTCCATTCACGATCTTTATCAGCCGTCGCCTGCCCGGTCTGACCTGCGAAGGAGACTGTCACCCTCTCGCCCGCGTCCGCCCATCCCCAGATACTGATCGGCTTGTCCCGCTGCAGGACCATGTTGGATTGGAAGAGGTTGTGGACGCTGATCCCCTCGCCTACGGCAGGTACATCGATCACATGCTCGCGCGGCATCTTCGGTGCCGCGGTGAGCGGGACAACAGCGGCAAGCCCAAGGGCGAAGGTGATTCGAAGTAACGCGATTCTGATTTTCATGGATTGAAGCCCGGGATTCTGAACAGGCAGAGGAATGACGCAAGCAATTGAATCAGGTAGGGGGCAAAGGCTGGCGTTTCGGATCAAGATCCCGTAGTGAGCGAGCAGACCACCGATAACCCAGATCTACTCGCTCACGCTCGCTGCTACCTTGGTCTCCGACGGCCAATCAATCCTTCAGCTCGCCAAACAGTTTGATCAATTGATCCACGAGTTTCGGTGATGCGCCTTTTTCGACGCTGTTGACGGTGAGCCAGGTTTCGTAGCCGCCGAGTTCGTGTTGGCGCGGAGACGGGAGATAGCCAAGGCCGCCGTTGGCGAGTTCGATGACGATGGTTTCCTTGAAGGGACTGCGCTGCTGGATTTCGAATCCGATCTCGGTGAACACCTCGAAGGGCAGCGCCGCAAAACCCAGGTCGCCGATGCGAAAGGTCTGGGCGAGCGCGTCGACAGTCTCGGGCCAGTGAACGGCGTCGAGGGCGCGCCGGGCGAAGAGGGCCTGACGGTCGTAGTCCTTGGAATCGGGTTGCGGATTGGCGAGTATCCGCCGGGAACGCGCCACCAGTTCCGGGTTGGGATGACGGCGTTTCAAGCGCACGTCGGCCTGCGCGGCTCCAAGCTTCACCCAGTCGCGATGTTCGATCGTCGGGCGCACCCGCAACACCTCCTGCACGACGTCCTCCGCCACCTCGCGCATCTTTTCGTAGGGGGCTTGGCTCCGTTGTTTGCCGTAGTTGGCGTAGTCTGTGTTGTTCACGTCACCGCTCGCGCCGTTGCACAGCATCCCGACAAAGGGTGGATTCTGTCCCGGACGGCCGAGGAGTTCACTGAGGCGTTCACTGAAGACGCCGAAGTAATCCGCCGACACATGCCCGCTCATGGTGCGACCGACGTAGTGCAGCCAGTAATTCCCCAACAACGCGATCGGCCGGCCGTCCGTGGCTTCGACCGATAGGAAGTAAACCTTGGGATTGACCGGCCCGGCGGGTTTGAGGAGCTGTTTCACGTAGCGGCCGGGATTCATCACGGCCGTATCCTCGTCGCCAAAGGGACTGGTGACCTTCTGCCCGTCCTTGAGCAGCCAGCGGCGGTTGAAGACATGTTGCGGCACCGCGCCAACGCCCCATCCAACACGTGCCGGTTCGAGGTTGTTCATCGCCCGGCGCACGCCGTCGGCAATCCGCCTGATGACAAACTTCTGATACTCGTCCAACGGCTCCCCCAACACCGTGTAACTCGGACCCCGCAGACTCGGTGCAGAATGCGAATGGGTGGCCGCAATAAGAATGTGCTCCTTCGGTAGACCCATCGTGGCGTGAATCAACGCCTTCGCGCCGTCATGGATCTCCCGTGGAAACTGCACGTTATCCACGATCGCAAATGCCAGCTTCGTCTCCCCGTCATCCAACACCAGGCAACGCGCATGCAGATCATCATGAATGTGCGTCGAACCTCGAGGATTGAATCCACCGATCAGCGGCGTCCCCAACTCCGGTGTGATATTGCTCGTCGCCGCGCCGGCGCGGAACACGTGTTTCGAGTCCGCCACCGAGACATTCGAATTGAACAGGACGACGCAGAGGAAACAGCGAATGGTGCGATGCATGGTCATGGATTTGATTGGTGACGAAGCTATCAAACCCTGACCTTCCTCCAAGTCGCAATGTTCCGGCCGAGCCCCCAATGTGGCGACGAGGAATTGAAGAGTCGGAATCCATATCACCCCACCCAAAATCGCGCCCGGTGCGAATAGGTGCAAAACTCGGAACGCGACAGCCGGTCTCGTAGCAAGTAATTGTTTGGCTGCTGAGAATTGGGGGCTAACATTTTGTCGGGCTACGAGAATCAACGATGATGAGAAAAAACTTTTTTTGGTGACGGTAATTCTGTCGTGTTCAGCGACTCAGGCAGCAGAAACCATTAATGTATTTCTGCTCGCCGGCCAGTCGAACATGCCGATCCGACCTGGAGTCCAACGCACCGTTGCTCCCACTGGGTCTGGATGATGCGGGGATTTCCTCGAATGGAATCCTGTATCACCACAACTATCGCGGTGACGCGACTCTCGATCATGATGGCTTCGAAGCGCTCGGGACCCGCCCGGCAAACGATGGCCAGTTGGGCAATTTTGGGCCGGAACTGACCTTCGTTCAGGAGGTACAAAAGGCCTTGCCCCACGCTAGTTGGCGCTTCTCAAATACGCCGGCGGCGGCACGAGCATGGATCATCCGCAAGCAGAGATAGTCGTTCGCGCGTTGTTGTGGCATCAGGGCGAGGCCGATGTCGGCTCGGCGGCGATACGATACAAGGCGAATATGCAGAGATTTATCCGGGACCTGCGGGAAGACCTCAACGCGCCTGATCGGCGGGCTGAGCGACCTTCAGCGGGAACTTTCGGGGGCAAGAAAAGCCTGAACTATTACAACATACCTCCCACACCGTGACTCAGACCGGACTGGGCACCGGTTCCGCCCTCGCGATCGTTTGTTCGAGGGATCGCAATCGCGCGATCATTTTGGCAATCATCGCGGCCATATTCTCCTGGCTCCACGTGCTCGGGTTCGGCGAGGTTGGAATTTATGTTGTTTTATGCGCGGTGCGTCCCTGCTGTTCTTCCAGACGATGAAAGAGGTTGTGCAGGAAGGTGACATTATCACACTGGACGTATTGCATGCGGCCGCCCATGCGGGAGTAGCTTTTGCAGAACCGCAGATAGTAGGCCGGGTTGTCCATTGGGGGTTCGCCCTGACTCCAATCCCAGGTGCCTCCATCCTGCAGATCCACGACGTAGATCGAGTGATCGTCCAGGACTTTCTTACCTTCACCCAGCCGGAGGTTGTTCACGCAACTCAGGCTCTTTTCGAATACCTGTGGCCCCATGATGGCGGTTCCAATATTGAGAACAACGCCACCGTCAAGATTGGCAACTGATCCGCTGAACAGTCGGAAATCCGTTCCAGCGGCGCGCCCAATGGCAGCGCCGTTGAAGACGGGGTGATTGGTGATAATATCGTAGCCGATGCCGGGATGAACGGTGAACGGCACCTCGTGACGGTAGGCCTGCGCCAAGGGGGAGCAGTTGCGAAACTTGTGGAAGATCATCAGTGGGCCGGTCTTCCAGCCGAACTCCCGAATAGCCTGCATGAGTTCCACCCGGGCAGGGGTCAAGGGATGTCCCGGTTCGTTACGGATCAGTGTCTCCAGTTCGGCCGGATCAGGAATCTGACCACCGTCTTGGTAGGTCAGTTTCCCGATCGAAGCGCCAAAGCCCAATCCTTTTAGGGCTCCGAGCAGGAGCGCCTGGTGGATGTGCAGTCCGGTTTCGTCCCAGGTGCCAAATGTCCCGCTGGCGATATTGTCGCGGACGCTTTCCGTAGATTTTCCGTGGAAGGCAAATTCCCAGTCGTGAATAATTCCCGCTCCGTTGGTGGCAAGATGCGAGAGCCAGCCACGGTCCATCATCTGATTCAGGAACAGCTGCCCGCCATTTTTGATGAGGTGCGCGCCGTAGATCAGCATGACGCCCGCCTTTCGTTCCAGGGCATTCCGGATATCCGTCACGCAACGATCGATGAGCCCACTGGTGAAGTCGTCGCAAGGTGGCGGCGGGTCGGTTACCTCCACGAGGGTTTCCTGCAAAGTGGCCAGGCTGTTGCGCTTGGCCAAGGGGAGAACCTTGAGTTTCTTCAGATCCAGTTCGTGGCTCATCGGTCTATTCAAAAATCAGCTTCATCAGTTCCAGTCCATCCCGGTAATCGGGTATGACCACGTCGGCACCGGCAGCCACCAGTAGGCTGCGCTTGGCCTCATGGACGCGACCGGAGCCATTATCAAGTTCGGCACTCGCGACCGCAATCGCCAATCCGCCCAGATCCCGATTACAACGAATCTCGACCGGTCCATCGCCGACTGACATCAGATTCTTTGCCGAGATGTTCTCTCCGCGCATCACCCGCTCGTAGACGGCTTCCTTGGAGAAACCAGCGGGGTCTTTCGTTCCGCCATAAATCCCGGCGTTGAAGTATTGGGTCAATCCGAGCAGATCCAGTTCCTGCCGCACGAACTCCTCATTGGTGCCGCTCAGCAGAGTGAGCCGAAGGCCGCGTTTGGTCAGCCAATCGAGCACGACGCGCGCTCCAAAAACAACATACTCATCGGGAGCCGCCACGCCGCTTTCAACCCGGGCGATCCGTTTGTTGATACCGATCCGCAGCCGGCCGGCGTATTCAGTGAGGTATTGTTCGCCGGTCTGGGCATCTCCGCCGCGTTGGCGAACGCGATCAGAGAAAGCACGCATCTGATGGATGGGTTGACGGCCATTGAAACTGAGGATCTCAGTGAACAGTTCATTCTCCAAAGCAGATGCATCCTCTCCTTCCACAGGAGGCAACAGCTCCTGAAACATCTCCAGGATCGTGTTCTGCCAGCCCTGCCTCAACACGGACAGAGTCCCATCGAAATCGAATACCACATTGGAAATCTCCGGGCGCGGAGTGAAACCGGGCAGCAGTTCGATCGAGGTGGCGGGGGGTCGTATCATGCCGGGGGAGGCTCACGGAAGAAGTGGGAACGCTCAAGGATTAACAGATCTGATAAATACCCGAGCGTTGCCTCATTGAAGCGGACACCGGGCCCTGTGCCCTGTGTAAAGAGATCCTGGCCGAATACATTCCGTGAGTTCGCCGATGCTATTCACGGATGACTGGAAAGACTGGCCGCAGCCGTGTGCTCGACGAATTTTACGCGGTGATCAAAGCCCTCATCGAGATCCGGGCCCAACGGTGCGACGATCTGGCAAGGCACCTCAAAAGTTCAACTGTTTTCACCCGCGCCAACGCCGCGCCAAAAATCAGGCTCAGCCACCGCCCGGTGCCGATTCCCGTTTCCATAATTGGAATTGCTGCGCAAAAGAGGACTGGCCAGGATTCCCTGGTCACGCCATTTTTACCGCAGCTTATGAAACTGCCTCTGCTTTGCATGATTCTCTCCGTCGCCGTGACCGGATCGGCGGCATCTCCCCCACCGGAATTCCCCAAATGGAGTGAACTCCCGCCACTGCCAAACGCGCTCGGAGTAGCCGGTCCTTTCGCCGGAATCCATAAGGACACGCTCTTTGTTGGCGGCGGCGCGAATTTCCCGAAGCCGATCTGGGAGAGCAGCAAGCAGTGGCACGACACCGTCTACGTCATGGACAAATACGATGACGGATATCGCTGGAGCAAGGCGGGCAAACTCCCACAACCCACTGGCTACGGAGCCACCGTCTCGACCCGATATGGGGTGATCTGCATGGGAGGCAACGACGCGTCCAACACGTTTTCACAGGTCTACGAACTCAGCTGGGATCGCGACCAACAGAAACTTACCCAACGTTCTTTGCCGTCCCTGCCCCGCCCGTGCGCATACGGATCCGCCACCCTCGCGGGCAATACGATCTACCTCGCGGGTGGTCAAAGCGGATCTGGAATCGATTCAGCCATGCGAAATTTCTGGTCGCTGGATCTTACGGACCGACTCGAACCGCAGAGATTTCACTGGCGCCAACTCGCACCCTGGCCCGGCCCCAACCGGGCGTTCAACATCACCGTCGCAGCAAAGAACGGTGAGGACATGTGCGTGTATGTCATGAGCGGCCGCCGTCAGGAAGGTGAAGATGTGCAGTTCCTTACCGACGTGTGGGAATACCATACCAAGACCCGCACGTGGCGCCCCTGCGCAGATATGCCCGCAGGTCGCATGGCAGGGATCGGTGCGGTCGGAGATTCGGGTGAAATTCATATTCTCGGCGGAGCAGACGGCTCGCTCTGGGATAAGGCTCCAGCATTGGGAAACAATCATCCGGGCTTTCCGCTGGAGTCCTATCAGTTCACCACGCGCACGGAAGTTTGGAAATCCACGGGAGCAATGCCGGCAAATCATGTCACGACATCGGCGTTGGTCTGGGACGGAAATTTCATCATTCCAAGTGGCGAGATTCGGCCTCGCGTGAGATCGCCCAAGATTTGGGCAGTGGAATACTCATCTCGGCGAGCGCGGCTCTTGGAGCTGATGAAACGCCGGCGAGACCAACCGACCCGCTAGCCACCGGACTTCTATTTGGCACGTTTTTTGTTCCCCTTCTTCGCATCGGCCCGCTTGGCCGCAGCATCCGCCTTACGCGCCCATTCGCACAACTCCGGCGCGCTGTCCATTGCGGACGCGGGTGGTTGATAGTAGGACATCTTCATCTGCTTCCCGTTTTTCTCATAGCGGAACGGTTCCAGCTTGAGTTCCACAAACTCGGGCTCCGACTCCGCGTCCACCTTCAGGTAAACCATGTCGTCGGCAACCAATCCAAACATCAGCCCTCCGTGGTAAATCCCATAGCCACCGAACATGGATTTGGCGCTCACTTCACCGCAGCCGGAAAGTTGTTCCAACAGATAGATGACGAAGTCACTCAGTTTTGCCATGGCCGAAACATAATCCAATCACCGGTAAGCTCAAAGGCACGACAAGGGTTGTCCAATCTCCGTCCAGTCCGTATTTTCGCCGCCAGTGGAACAATTGGAATCATGGCAACTCATCTTTCTCGCACTGCTCGGCGTGGTGGCGGGAATACTGAACGTCATCGCCGGCGGCGGCTCTCTCCTCACACTGCCAGCAATGGTCTTGATGGGACTGGAGGGGCCTACCGCCAACGGGACCAACCGCGTCGCCATCCTGGCGCAGAACGTGACTGCGGTCAGCGCCTTCCGGGCAAAGGGCTTCTCCGATTTCAAACTGAGCCTTTCGCTCGCGATGATGGCGCTGCCAGGCGGAATCGCGGGAGCCTACGCCGGCACGCTGGTCCGAGGAGTTCTGTTCAATCGAATACTGGCCGGAATCATGATCGCGATTCTCGCGCTCACGATTTTCCAGGAGCGCCAGAAAAAGCGCTCTGCGACAGCTGAAAAAGCCACACCGGTGCCCCCATCCAGATCACGACTTATCGCCGGCCATATTTGTATGATCGGCGTCGGATTCTACGGCGGGTTCATTCAGGCCGGAGTGGGGTTCCTGCTCATGGCGGTGCTCAACCATGTCATGCATGTGGACCTGGTGCGCGTGAACATGCACAAGGTGTTCATTGTTGGTATCTACACAATCGCCGCACTCGTCGTATTTGTCAGAAGCGGGAACGTGCTCTGGATACCTGGAATCGCGCTGGCGATTGGAAATTCACTCGGCGGATGGATTGGCTCCCAGTTGAGCATCACAAGAGGAGAGAAATTTATCCGTCGAACCCTGTATGTCGCGCTACTGGGCATGTCACTAAAACTCATCATTCCATGAACGCGGATGCCGGGAGCGGTGTCGCCACGGGCGCGACTGAAATGTTCGAGCAAGCCCGTCGATGACACCCCGTTTTTCGATGAGATCCCGACCATGGATCAGAGCGTGGCTATTCGGCCAAAAACGAACAACTCAGTGCGGTCATTCATCCAGAAATCCGCCGCGCCAATCCGGTCAAAATTACGGCCTCACTTACATGACTTCGGTCCGGAACAGATACAAACGTTGAACCCATCGCGCTTCTCTGCGAGCACAGCCCACCAGCGCGAATTGAACCAATTCCCTTCAACCACGGAAGACCCGAAAAAAGAAGAGGCTGAGACCATGATGAATATCCGCAATCCGCTTCCCTGGTTCCGTCCATTCAGTGTGTTCGGTGGTTGAACAATCTCCGGCGAACACATCGCCGAGCATGCCTGAGGCGTCGCGAGAGAGGACTTCAAACCCTGCCGCGCAGGACAATCGACTTGTGCCAAGAGGAGAAATGACGATCTCGATTCTTCTTTTATCGGACCGACCCTTTTCTGTCACGATGAGTTGTCATGATTTTCCTCCTGACCCATTCTTTTGGCATTTCCGGTGGTGCCAATCCGCCCTCTTTCCAGCGCTCTGCCTGCTTCGCTGTCACTTGCCTTTTCCCCAAAGCTTCGCGAACTTCTCCGGCACATAGAAATCGTCTTTGCCGGTGGCGGAATAGGCGGTGCGTTCGATGATGGTTCCGCGGATGCGTTGGCGACAGAGGTTGAAGTGCCAGGGGAACAAATCCTTGGGCTGGGCGCCGTCGATGCCTTTGAGCGGGTCGATCATGCGGGAGCCTTCGCCGGTGATGGGGAGGCGCATTTCGATGCTCCATTGCCGGTCGCCGCGATGCACTGCGATCTGGGCGCCGGAGGTCCAGGGCACGCCTTTGCCGTCCTTGCCATGGTCGATCTCCAGCACGGCTCCGGCGGGATTGATGGCGATCTCGTAGTAACTGTTGGAGGCCGTCTCGATGAGCAGAGTGATGTGGTCACCTTCGAGGAGTTTAGGATCGTCGGGAGCGGTGCTGGCGATGTTGCTGCCGGGCATTTCGGGTTCCTGACAAATGATGCCGAGGTGCAGGATGCTGCCTTCGCGTTGGATCTGAAATTGCGTAGCCGCTTGCGGGTGCGGCGACTGGGGCGTGAGCTTCACCAGCGGCGCGCGGCGCACATCAGTCCAGTAGTCTTTGAGCACCTCGCCATCGAAGGCTTTGTCTTTCAGCGGCTTGCCGCCGGTCTGGTGGGTCTCCAACACGCGGTAGGAGAGGTCAGTGTCGCGCTTGCGGCTGAGTTGCTGCTGCAGGCTGTGCAACGACTTCATGAGGTCGCCGATTTTCTGCATGCGCCGTCCGGGGGGCGAATCCGGATCGGCGGCGGCCTGGGCGGTCGCGAACAAGGCAAGGGCCTCGCCGATCTTCGCGCCGTCCTGGCCCATGTGCATCCAGTTCGCCTCGGAGAATTCCGCGAAGGCCTGCATGGGCTTGGCGGCGGGGCCGTAGTAGTTGGCGAAGTAATCGGCCAGCAGCGCGTCGAGATCCTGATCGGCATCCCACCAGAAGCGCGAGGTGAGGTAGAGATTCAGGTGCTCGATGGCGAGCGGATCGTAGTCGAACTTGCCGGCGCTGCTGGCCGGATGATCATAGATTTCGATCATCTCGCCGAGGGTGTGGCCTTTCAGCTCGCGCAGATCGCTGGCGATTTGCCGGGTGTAAAACACGGGACGTCCCGCCTGCTCGGGACGGGCGTTGATATTGTAGTCCCAGGTGAGGTATTTGCCGGAGCTGAGCTTTTTTATCCAATCCTCGCGCAAGTTTCGGTGCGTGCTGCGCTGTTCTTCATCCCAGAAGCTCTGGCGCTGACGCGTCTCGATGAGCACGAGGTTCGGGCTGAGTTTGTCGATCTTCGCTGGCGGCATTTTGTAAGCGCTGTAGGCGAGCCCGCTCACGAGGCGATCCGGGTGCGATTTGTATAGCTCCAGCGCCACGCGATTGAGATAGCCCCACACCTGATCCGACATCGTGCCCGACCAACCGCGCCCGGGCGTGAGCTGCGCCATCCACTTCGGATCATCCGAAGTCATGCCGCCGTAACCATCCACGAGGTCGATGCTGATCATCGGCTCGCGGAAGTGATCGAACATGGCGCGTGAGTATTTGAGCTGCTTTTCGAAAAACAGTGGCGAGTTGAGATCGGGATAGCCCGCGCCCTTCGTTGTGGTATCGCGTTTGCCGCCCTTGAGCAGATACATCTCCGGGTGCGCCCGCTTCATCTCCTCGCGCATGATGGCAAACTTCGCGCCATGACAAATCTGCGAGATGCCGCCGATCTTGTGCCCTTGGTTCAGCCCCAAGCGCAGCGTCCAGATGCCCTTCTCGCCGATGCCCGTGTGGTCCGTGTAGAAAGTGAAACGCCTCATGCCGAAGTCAGGCTTCACCGTCTTGTTCACACCCGGCAGCGCGATCGTCGGATGCTTCGGCACGACCTCACCCAATTCGCCCGGCGCAAACCAGCGCACGCCGAGACTGCGCAGAAACTCATACACCGCATTGAGCGTCCCCGCGTCATCGTAGTCCCAAACGTCAAGGTCCTTGTGATAGCGCGTATAGATGTAGCCGAAGTGATTCCAAAACGTGTCGCCGGTGATCTTGTCGAACTCCGCATTCACCCGAGCCTGCTCGACCTTGCTGCGCAATCGACCCCACGGCTCGATGGGGACGAAATCCTCATCCGGCCCCAGCAACGCCAGCCAGTCCGCCCCCGAAGCCATGCGAAACGCACCGTTCTCCAGTCCGTCCGTCGCGAGCTTCAATGCTTCCGTGTGCGGAGATTTTCCGAGAAAGATGTGGGCCATCCCCGCCGTCGGCGCAGTGCGGACTTCCAGCTTCGCTCCGCTGATCTTCTCCAAGTAAGTCTGCAATTCCTTTGCCGCCAGCTTCGTCATCCGCGCCGGATTCTCCGCGATGACGATCTCCGCGCGGGCCTGGCCATCTTCGACAATGAAGGGGTCGGCCGCGTGGAGCGCAGCCAGCGGTGCGAGCAACAGAGCCGAGCAGATGAGCAAGTGTTTCAGAGGGAGGGGTTTCATGGAGGTTCAGTGAGTTCGGAGTGGGGCGTCATTTCGTCTTCGCGAAGGCCGCGAATGCCGCATCGAGTTTCGCCGCGTCGGCCTGGCCTTTCGCAAAATAGAAGCGGTATCGCAGCGTGAGGCTGTCGCCTTTCTTGATCGTGTAATCACCGGTGCCCGCCGGTTTGTCAGGCTCGAAGTCATGCAGGCCAAATGGATTCACCGCGAAGAGCCCGTAGTCACGCGCGTGCCACGTCGTGGGTGAGCGTAGGTTGCCGGGATGGCTAAAGATGACGACGCTGACGCCGTTGCCCTTCGGATCGGGGCCGTAGTAGCAAACCCAGTTCGCGTGCTTGCCCCAGATGTCTTTGTCGCGGTCGCCGTTGCTGTTGAACGCATGTCCGGTCGAGTTGCCAGTGTTCACGAAGTTCTTGCTGCTATTCATGCTGAGCGATGGACAGAGGCGCATGGCCATCGTCCCTTCTTTCGTGTCGCCGATAAGCACGTCGCCTTCGGTGGCCTTGAGCGTAATGTTGAAATCCAGCGTCCTCTCGCCCTCGGGCAGCGCGGTGATGACGATGCGCCGCTCGTCGGTCAGAACGGTCTCGCCAGTCGGCGCGACCCACTTCGTCGTGGCGAGAAACGCGCCCTGGTTGCCGGTCGCTTTGATTTCGCTGAAGCCGCCATGCTCCTGCTTCCCGAAGGTGAGATACTCGCCCCAGAAATCAATGCCGTTGACCTTCGAATGCGCGAACCAGAGCGAGCGGTGATGTTTGTGATCGCGAAACCGCTCCTCGCCGGGAACATCTTTCTTCATCGGAAAATTTCGCACCACACTCTCGCCCGCCGCGCCGATCAGCGGATACATGAACGGCCGCGGCGTGTCCTTGACGACATACTCGGTGAATAGCTGGCCATCGATGTCGATTCGCAGCCCTTGTTCCGAGGGCGCGATAGTGACGGTCTGAGCCTGGATCGAGACAGAGAGGGCGATGGCGAGAGGTAGCAGGAGACGCATGGCTTCAAGGATTGAGACTAGTTTTCAGCTGTAAGGGAGAGAAAGGGTCACCCATTAAGGCGTAGGTCAACAGGCAAAATAGGTGACCCTTTTCGCCTCAGAAATAGGTTTGCTCCAAAATTTGAACGTCATCGCGGGCGGCGGGTCTCGGCTAACGCGGCCGGCAATGGTGTTGCTGGGCAGGTCGGTAAAACTTCTGATCCCGTAACCGAAGGTGGCGGGTGCCGGCAGAGGTTACGCAACTCCTTTTTTGATGTGGTGTTTCAGCCCCACGTGAGTAAACTGATTCCAATGCGCTGCTGGCTGCAAACGACACTGATACTCGCGATTGGCTCGACGCTTTTCGCGGCAGAACGCGCATCAGGGGACCAGGCCAAGGACTACAATGTATTCTTGGCGCGTAACCCATTCAGCCTCCGCCCACCGCCCAAACCGCCCGCGCCACCTGAAAAGATTCCCGAGCCAGAAATCCCACTGAATGTGAAACTCACGGGTATTTCCACGCTCCTGAACAAGAAGCGCGTATTTCTGGTCAACCAACCCGAGGGGGAACCGCCGATCTATTTGAAGATGGTTGAAGGCGAAGTCGATGCCGGTATTGAAATCATCAGCATCGACCCGGACGCTGGGGCCGTGAAAGTCAAAATCGACGGAATGGCACAAACAATAACGTTCAAAGACAATGGCTTCAAGGCCTCCGGGGCTATACCCGCCCCCCCCATCGTTTCGCCTTCTGGACGAAAATTTCCCGCTCCTCCAATTCCCGCTCCTCCAAAGTCTCCAAATAAGTTCAATTTTCGAAGACCCACGCGCACCACCAAGCCGCTGCCCACCACATCGCCCAGAACAAGCAGCTTCCAACCCAGGCAAAGGAGTGCTCCTACCGTTCAAAGCCAAGCGCAAATCGGTAATGGGAGTTCAATCAGTCTCAACGTGAACCAGACGGTGAGGAGTATCGAACCCCCTCGCATCCCACTTCAAATGACCCCGGAGGAACAGGTGCTGACAATACTTGCGACCCAGGAGAAACAAGGCGGCGGCCAGTTGGTGACTTACCAACTGGCGAACGGAAAAACTTTCCAGGCATTCAAGGCGACTCCGCCGTTCCCCATCTCTGCCGCAGACATCGGAGATTGAGTCGCCAATTCTGAGTCGCCAATTCGCACGGCGGAACTCACGCGCGTTTTCACAGTATCCGGGCTCGTCCATGAGTCCGGATTTTTCTTTTCTGCGACTCGATTTCCAATAATACACGGGGACATGAAACATCTACTCGCGATGGCCGGCATGCTCGCCGTTGGCATTCCTCTGCACGCGGACGTCAAACTCCCCACAATTTTCTCCGATCACATGGTCTTGCAACGCGACACCAGTGTCCCGGTCTGGGGTTGGGCTGATCCGGGCGAGAAAGTCGAAGTCAAGATTGCCGGACAGTCCGCCGCTGCAACCGCCGATGACCAGGGTAATTGGCGGATCGATCTCGCCAATCTCGTTCCCGGCCACACGCATACGCTCACAGTTTCGGGCAAGAACAGAATGCAGATCAAAGACGTCCTCATCGGGGATGTCTGGCTGGGCAGCGGCCAGTCCAACATGGGGATGCGGGTAGGGAGTTCCAACGACGTGGAAACCGAAAAGGCAAACGCCAACTATCCGCGCGTTCGAATGTTCACAGTCGCTTCAGGCACGGCACTCACGCCGCAGCAGAACTGCAAGGGCAGCTGGCAGGTCTGCTCTCCCAAAACGGTCGTGTCCTTTTCAGCGACAGCGTATTTCTTCGGCCGCCGACTCCACCAAAATCTGAACGTTCCCATCGGACTCATCAATTCCTCGGTCGGTGGAACCCCGATCGAATCCTGGACCAGCATGGACGCCCAGCAGAAGACACCTAAACTTCACCCACTGCTCGCCAAGTCAGCGCAGCAGGCCAAGGCCTTCGATCCAAAGAATGCGAAAGCGCAATACGACAAACAGTTCAAATCCTGGACCACTCGCGCCGCAGCAGCCAAAGCAGCGGGCAAACGCGCCCCCCGCAAACCACGCACTCCCTCGCGCCCGGAACTCAGCAGCGCCTATCCCTCCGCCCTCTTCAACGGCAAGATCAATCCGTTGATCCCCTTCGCGATCAAAGGTGCCGTCTGGTATCAGGGCGAACGGAATTCCATGCCCGACGGCCCGGCTGAGCTCTATCGGGTGCAACTTCCAGTGCTCGTCAAGGATTGGCGGAACCGCTGGTCGCAGGGCAACTTCCCGTTCGCGTGGGTGCAACTGCCGAACTATGTCTCCACCCGTGATTGGCCGATGATACGCGAATCCATGTTGCTCAGCCTGCGCACTCCGAACACCGGCATGGCAATTACGATCGACGTGGGTGATCCCAAGGACATCCATCCGAAAAACAAACAGGCGGTCGGGCATCGTCTCGCACAGTGGGCGCTCGCAAAAGTTTACGGATTTGCGATCTCCCCGAGTGGTCCAATCGCCGCCGCTCGTCAGATCAAAGCCGGAACGGTGACCGTCAAATTTGATCACGCCGAGGGTGGACTCCACGCAAAAGGCGGCAAACTCACCGGATTTGAGATCAAAGACACGACAGGAAAGTGGCATCCGGCGAGCGCCACGGCCGAAAAATC
>JBLFYM010000013.1:0-63829 GCA_047608975.1 Limisphaerales bacterium
CCCGTTGACGGCCTCGGCGGGGATGTTGGTCAGGCGTGTTTCCAAGTAGGCCACGATGCCATCCCAATGCTTGCGGATGCTGGTGACCACCTTCTTCATTTCTGGCAGACGTGAGCGCATCACCCAAGTGCACCACCATTTCGACCCGGCGATGGCATCCTGCGGACACCGTGCCTTGAGGAGATCCTGAAAGGCCGCCAATTGGCCGTGGGCTTTGGCTGTCTTGAGCTTCCATCAGCAGCGCAAACCCCGATCCGGGGCGGGCCCACGGCACTTCAACCGTTTTGATCCCTTGATCCTCAGCGCCCTCGCCCTCCAAGGCGCCATCCAAGGCGCTTGGCCCTCCGGTCAACTCCCACTCTCCCCCTAATCAACCCGGTCTACCCACTCCAAACGGTAGAGTGCCACTTATTTTGCGTATTCGGAGACCTGTCGGGAACGGTGGGAGAAAATCCAAACTACTATCGGAGACCTGAGCCGAAATGAAACACAAGGCGCTTCGGATTGAATTCTGAAGCTTGACGATTCTTTGAAGATTGCGGCTTGGATTTTGGAGTTTCCCAGCCTCTACACTACCTCACCGGCTGAATATATCCCTGCAATCGCGCCCAAAGACGGTGCACCTCCCGAAGCGTGTCGAGGTAGTGGCGGCGTTCTTCAGTGGCAATCAGCCGGGCCTTGTTAAAAACGAGGCGACTGGTTTCCCCGGATTCGAAGAGAACCTTCTGGCGACGAAGGATTTCGTCCCGGTGGGGAAGGATCTCATCGCGGATATGTTTCGCGCGCTTCAGGGCGATGCGGAGATCGGCATTAAGACCGCCGACCGCGAGCGCTGTCTGCTGACGCATGAGTTCGGTGTTCGCCCGGGAAAATTCCGTATCTGCCTCGAAGGCCTTGGCCGCCGCCTTCTTGTCATTGAACAGAGGAATTGAGAATGACACGTTGGCATCCAGCCCGTTCTGTCGGTTGGCCTGATCCCGTCGATAGAGGAGTGTGAGATTCAGCGATGGTATGCGCGACGCTTTCGCCAGCTTTGCGCGCAAAGCCAGGACGTCACCTCCGGCATCCGCTGCGAGCAGATGGGGGAGGTGATCGATCTTCGTCGCGGCCCGCTCCAAATCTGCCAGACCGAGAGTGGGCTCGAGTTCTCCAATCACCGATTCGATTCCGATGTCCGGTTGCCCCAGTGCGACAGCGAGTGATGCGAAGGCTTTGGCACCCAAAGATTCTGACTCGTTGTGGTCCAAGGTCTCGTGATCGAGGGCGGCGTGCGCCATTTCAACGGCGTCAGGTACAGTTTCTCCGGCCGCATACAAGGCCTTTAATAGTGACGAATTCGCTTCAAGAATCGCAATCCTCTTGGCAAAGAGCTGCTCATTGATCTGCGCATAGAGCGCCGTTGCGAAGGCGGCGTGCACCTCCTGCCGCACCCGATTCCCGGCGGCAGTGTAATGGAGAGCGGCCTTCTCCCGTTCGCCACCGGCGATCTCCCGGGTGAGTTTGGCGGTCTTGTTCAACCGAATCTTCTGGGAGACGCCCACGACATAGTCCGCCTTGTCCACCGAGTTGGCCGAGAACGGCAGTCCTTCGGTACCGATGATGACCTTCGGGTTCGGACGAAGTCCGGCCGCAATGGCGCGCTGTTCGGCCGCGTTCCATTTGGCAAGGGCCGCCCGCAGGCGGGGATGGTCTTTGGCAGCGGTGCGTAACGCCTGTTCGAGCGTCAGCCCGGCGAGTGGCGCGGTGATGGGCGCAGCGGCACTGCGCAGAGGTATGGCTGCCCACAGGAGGAGCAGCAGCAGGGAGAGATGGAGGGCAGTCTTCATCAGGCAGATACAGGTCGGGGTTGAACGGCTTTGCCGAAGCGGAGATAGAGCGCGGGGACGATGACCATGTTGAGCAGCATCGAGGTGGAGAGTCCGAAAAGAATGACGATCGCCATCGGGGTTTCGATTTCCTTGCCGGGTTGCCCCCCGCCCATGGCCAAGGGAATCAGCGCGAGACAGGTTGCCAGCGCGGTCATCAGGATCGGGGCGAGCCGCTCCATCGAACCGCGATATACCGCTTCGCGAAAATCGCGCACGCCCTCCACCAGTTGCAGATGACGGATGTGCGAGATGAGCATGATGCCGTTGCGGGCGGCGATTCCGAACACGGTGATGAATCCGATCAGCGATGCCAGGCTCAGTACCCCGCCGGAGAAATAGACACCCGCCACGCCACCGATCAGAGCCAGCGGCAGATTCAGCATGACCAATATTGCGTCTCTCGCTGAACCAAAAGCCATGTAGAGCAGGAGACCGATGCCGATGAGGACCCCGCTTCCCACCAGGGCAATCATCCGCGTCGCCTCGACCACGCTCTCGAACTGGCCACCGAACTGCACGCGATACCCGGGGTGTTGGGCGATGATCGGTTCGACTAGGCCCCGGCACTCATTGACCAGTGACATGACATCACGTCCGGCCACATTGCAGGAAACCACGATCTTGCGCTCCACCTGCTCACGGCTGATCCGGTTGGGCCCGGTGAACCGCTCCACGTGGGCGATCTCACTCAGGGGCACGCGGGCTCCTGAGGGCGTATCGATCAACAGTTCTCCGAGAGTCTCAAGCCGCCAGGGTTCACGACGATCCAGCCGCACCACGAGATCAAAAGCGTTTCGGCCCTCGAGGATTTCGCTCACCTTGTCTCCCTTTACGGCGGCATTGATGTGGCGGGCAGCCTGGTCGATCGTCACGCCGCGTCGGGCAAGCGCCTCCCGTCGAAAACGGATTCGCAAGGTCGGAACATCGCGCTGTTGTTCCATGGCAAGATCGACGATACCCGGCACGTCCTCGATCGATTTCCGCACTTTCTCGCCCAGGGTCCGCAGCTCGTACAGGTCCGGTCCAAATATCTTCACCGCCACGGCGGCTTTGGTGCCGGACAACATGTGATCAACCCGGTGCGAGATTGGTTGGCCGATCTCAACGTTCATGCCGGGAACAACCGCGAATTCATTGCGCAATGCGGCGAGGAACTGTTCTTTCGTGCGATCTTTCATCTCGATCTGCACCTCCAACTCGGAGGCCTCGACTCCCATGACATGTTCATCCTGTTCGGCCCGCCCGGTCTGCCGGGCAAAGCCGACCACTTCGGGTTGCCGGAGGAGAATTTTATCGAGCTGACCCGCGAGGCGTGATGATTCTTCCAGAGAAGTTCCCGGCAGCGTCACCGCGCCGATGGTGAGGCTGCCTTCATTGAATGGCGGCAGGAACACCCGCCCGAACAGTGTCATCTGGTAGGTCGCACCGGCGAAGAGCAGGACGGTTGGAATTGTCACCAGCCACACATGGTTCAACAGGAAGGGAAGCACGCGACGATAGACCGATTTGCAGGCCGCGGAGATGATCGGCTCCTGCTCGCGAACAATCGTCTGACTGTTCGGCATGAGCAAGTAGCAGAGGACGGGCGTGACGGTCATGGCCACGACGAGCGAGGCAACCAGTGAGACGACGTAGGCCAAGCCCAACGGAGCCAGGAGCCGCCCTTCAACACCGCCGAGAAAAAAGACGGGCGTGAACACCATTACGATAATCGCCGTGGCAAAGGTGATACTGCTCCGGATCTCGACACTCGCATCAAGCACCACCCGCCAGGAGGATGACCTTTTCTCGGAAGGCAGCTGATAGTTCTCGCGCAGCCGACGGAACACGTTCTCCACGTCGATAATGGCATCGTCCACCAATGCGCCGATGGCGATCGCCATCCCGCCGAGCGTCATGGTGTTGATGGTGGCATCCAGCCACTGGAGTATCAGCACGGCGGTGACGAGGGATAGTGGAATGGCCGTCAGCGTGATCATCGTGGATCGGAAGTTCGCGAGGAAAAGAAGGATGACAATGACCACCAGCAAAACGCCATCACGCAACGCGGTCACGACGTTCGACACGGCGACCTGGATGAAGTCCGCCTGACGAAAGATGCTGCGGTGCAGCGTCATGCCTTCCGGGAGGTCGGCTTCAATTGTATCGACCACCTCGTCCAGCCTACGGGTCAACTCGAGCGTGTTCGCCTGCGGTTGTTTGCGAACGCCCAACACTACGGCGGGCTCGCCATTGGCGGTCGCGGTGCCACGCCTCGGCGCGGATCCAATGCGAACCTCCGCCACATCACCGACCCGAATCGGCGTTGTGCCCACACTTCGAATGACCGCGGCCGCAATGTCGTTCGTGTTACTGAAGCGGCCTTCCACGGACACCAACCATTCAGAGGAGGACTGATTGATGACCCCGGCGGACGTGTTGCGATTGGCGGAACGAAGGGCGTTGGAAAGTTCGTCCAGCGTCACGCCATACGCGGCCAGTGATTCGGGACGCGCGACGACCTGATACTGTTTGTGCGCGCCACCAATGGGGGCGACCTGCGACACGCCAGACACCGCCAGCAGGCGGCGGCGGATTGTCAGTTCGGCAAAGGTCCGAAGTTCGATGGGAGTGTGTTGATCCGAGGTGAGACCGAGGAACATGACATCGCCCATGATGGAACTGACCGGTGCCAGAATCGGCCGTTCGACTTCAGCCGGGAGGTCGGAGCTGACGAGATCCAACTTTTCGTTCACGATCTGTCGGGCCACGCGGATGTCTGTTCCCCAATCGAATTCAACCCAGACAAGAGAGATGCCGACCGCCGTGGCCGAACGAATCCGCCGCACGCCCTGGGCTCCATTTAACGAAGCTTCGATCTGATAGGTAACCTGTTGTTCCAGATCGATCGGCGTCATGCCGTGGGCTTCGGTCACCACGGTAACGGTCGGCGCGCTTAGATCCGGAAATACATCGACCGGAAGGTTTTTAGCCACCCAGCCGCCGTACAGGGTCAGAACCAGTGCCGCCACCAGGACCAGCGCCCGGTTGCTCAGTGAGAATCGTATAAGTGCATTCATGACGCGCCTTAGTGGTTGCTGTGGGGAATCGCGCCACCGGCCACGGCGGCGAGCCGGATGGCATAGGCGTTCTTCACCGCCACCATTTCGCCGGTTGTCACACCACTCAAAATCTGCACCCAGTCACCGTCCCGAATGCCGGTCTGCACGATCCGTTTCGCGAAGGTTTCACCGGCGATCTGAACGTAGACGGTCACCATCCCCTGCTCCTCGATCAGCGCAGAGCTAGGAAGTGCGAGTGCGTTGGTCGCCCGACCCGTGTGTAGATACAGGGTGGTCTGCTGACCGACCCGGAAGGGCGGATCCGTATTCGGTGTTTCAATGATGACCGTTGCCGTCTGCGTGTCGGGATGGATCTGCGAACCGATCGAAACCAATCGGCCCCGCTGTTTGTCGAAAACCCGATCCGTAGTTCCGTCAGAACGCTCCACGTCAGCACCCGTGATTGACGTCAATCTCGCGGCGAACGATTCCGGAACGTGCGCGTGGAGATGCACGGGGTTGGAATTCAGGGTCCAGGCAATCGTGGTTCCTTCAGCGATGAATTCCCCCATGGCGATGGGGGCCAGGCGCACAACGCTGCCGCCGATCGGAGCGGTAAGCGCAATCGACGGTGCGTCCTCCGCGCGACCGGAAAGGAGGTTAGAATTTGCGGCGGCATAGGCCCGCTGCAAGGCAAGCGCGGCGGCGTGATCACTCTCGGCCAACTGCATTTCTCGTTGAGCCTGCTGCAGATCACGCTGCGATTTCGCACCCTCGCGGGCCAGTACACGGATTCGAGCATGGGTCTTGTCGGCATCCGCCAGCTTGATTCTGGACGCATCCACTGCCGCGCGGGCGGCCACCAGGCGGGTGGTGATCTCGGAAAAGACCGGCTGCACGTAGGCGATGATCTGACCGGCCCGAACCGGCTGGCCGATCTCGGGAAATCCGTTCGTGGTGGCGATCAGACGACCTGCGATCGGAGTTGTGATCGCGCCGCGGTTGCCCGACTTCGCGGCCACCTCGGCTGGGACTGTGAACCGCTCGATCAAGGTGCGGGTCGTCGCCAGGCGCATCAACGTGGGGTATTGCCACTGCTGCTCTTTGAGAAACGGAATTCCCGCGACCGCGACGGACTGAGCGGCTTCAGCGGCCTCGTGACCGGTATGGACGGTGATCATCCCCAACGGAATTACCGTCGCGCCCCCCGCTTCCACAATGCGGATTCGAATATCCCATTCACCCGCGCTCGGAAACTTGATCCGCGGCAGATAGATGCCGTCGCGGGCGGGACGCCCCTGCAGATGCTCGAACTCTGCCCCAGTAGAACTTCGGGCGAGAAAACGAACTGCTCCCGTGCGTTTGGGATCTCCGCTAACCAGTCGGGAGACATGCGTCACAAAGGTTCCCGCCTCACCGGCGACGAACGCTTCATGCTCCATGAAAACCTCAAAGCCGTTGGTCCATACGGTGACGGCAAACGTCACCGACTCTTCCTCCGGTTCAGCCTCGGCCCCGTGACCGTGACCGACATGACTGCCGTCGGCGGCGTGGGCATGTCCGGTGGGTTGCCCCTCCGGGGGGCGACACGAAACGGACGTGAGCAGGAGGAGAACGACGCCAGCGGTACCAATAAAAATTCGGTTTTTCATGCGCTGTAGAACAGCAAAAAGGGGTTAATCAGGACTATATCAGGCCGCAGCTCAACGGTGCTGCGACACATTTGGAACGGAGGGGGATCGCGGATCAGGCGATCGGGGGGGGGCGCGGAAGCAGGTTTCTGCCCAGCGGTCTTTCAGGAATCAACTCAGCGGCGCGAACATGGTTTGCGGGCTGATATCCCATTTCGGAGAGCATCAAAGCCGATCCGGGAAGAAACGGATCGAGGTCAAGATTCAGTGAATCATCCTTGGCCACGGCGTCCAGATCGTGAAGTTCCGCCGGATGGTGTTCGTGATGTTCATCATCCTGACCATGGTCGTGATTCGCGTGCCCGGGTGCATGAGCAGAGCCATCATGGTGATGATGATGATGACCGGACACATGCACGGTGTCCCCAACGCAATGTGGATCGAGGGCAAGATGGATGGGAACGTAGACGAGGTAGGCTACAAACAACGCCAAGGTGAACCAGGCAGAACGCTGGTAAGTTGGATTAGATTGTTTGCGGAGGATTCGCACAACGAATTGTGGAAGATGCATTCGAGTTCCCTCGCTGTCAATCGCGCGGGTGGGCCGCGCACAAACTGGGTCTGATCAAAAGTGGGGGTGGCGATGGAGGATTCACCGCCGAGCGGGCGGAATTGCGAAAACTCCAAGCCTCAAAATTCAAGCGCCACATAATCTCCAAGCTTCAATCCGCGGCGGCGGATCCAAGCGGGCGGGTTTGATTGGATTTCGAAACTTGGAGCTTTCTCTGGCAGACTTGATGACCCGCCTCGGGGCAATGATCCCTTCGCCGCATTATACCCCCACTTTCAAGTGCACACCACAAACTCATAGTCTGGCAATTCGACTGACCGCGCCGTTGCCGTTACCTCCGGCGACTTCGAAACCTTCGCTCGGCGCGACCCAAGCGTCAGCATTGTCCATATCAGGCAAGCCCTGGCCATTCTCCCCGTTCGATGTCGGTACCGTCACCCCGGCCCGGCCGTTGGCTCCGTCGGGTCTGTTGCCATTCCCGGAATACGAATAGGAGTTCACGACCGGTGCCGTTTGAATGACGGGTCCACTTTGGGTCTTCCGCCGGCGGTTGCTCAACGCGCCTGAGGTCGTCAGATCGGTCACGACATTCTTAACCGCCGCTGCCTGTGAGGCGAGGGTATGTGCCGAACCGGCATTCTCTTCCGCCGCCGCCGCATTTTTTTGAGTGACACTCTCCAACTGGCTGATCGCCTGCGCAATCTGCTGAATGCCCTGACTCTGCTCCTGCGAGGCCACGGCGATGCCCGACACGAGTTCGTCCACGGTTCGGGCCTTCTCGACAATCTGTTGCAACCCGCCCGCGACACCCTGGCTGATTTCGATGGCCTCATCGCTCTTGGCCACCGAGTCCTCAATAATCTCCGCCGTCTCGGTGGCGGCCTTGGCACATCGTTGAGCGAGACTGCGAACTTCCTCCGCCACCACAGCGAAACCCATCCCGGCTTCCCCGGCCCGCGCCGCTTCGACCGCGGCGTTGAGGGCCAGGATGTTGGTCTGGAAGGCAATCTCGTCGATGGTCTTGATGATCACCGAAATATTGTCGCTGGAAGCCTTGATCCCATCCATGGCCTTCGACATGCCCTGCATCTGTCCAGCCCCAGATTCGGCCGCCTGGCGGGTTTCAGAAGAAAGCCGGCGCGCCTCCCCCGCGTTACTGGCATTTCTTTTCGTCATGCTGGAAGTCTCTTCCAAAGAAGCACTGCTTTCCTCCAAAGAAGCGGCCTGATCGCTGGCGGAATCAGCCAGTGCCTGACTGGATGAGGAAATCTGGCGCGACGCCACATCCAGCTCATCCGAACTGTCAGCGAGGCCGGATACGGCCCGATTCAGCGTTTGTGAAAGACGGTGGTTGGCAACCATGTTCATGCTGGTGGAAAGAATGGTGACCAATAAAATCCCAATGGAGAAGAGCAACAGCGGCAGCAACGACGCGGAGGAATTCGAGACCACCTCACCCACGTTTGTGGACGCACGTTGGGCTGCGGCGGCCAGTGCTTGGGCGGCGGCACCGGCCTCCTGTGACGCCCGTTCGCTATCCGCCGCCAGCATCTTCAGTTCGGCCTGGGCGGCGGCCCATTTATCCAGCGCCAGACGACTGACAGAGATCGCAGCCATCAAGTCGCTCCGGCCCTCGGCTTCGGCAGTTGATCTCCCAACTACTTCTTCCAAACGGGTGAAAACGTCGCGTGAAGCCGGGTGTGGATTGATGAGCCACTGCCGGAGCGAATCTCCCAGATCGATCAGCAGGGAATTGGCCGCTGGGAGATGGTTTTCCTCAGTGATGACGGTTTTGGCAAGTTCCGCAGTGGAATGCAGCAAGGTGGATCGCACCCCTTCGGAATCCTGCCAGCCCACCTTCTTGCTCTGGGCGGCAAACCGATCGAAGGCCGCCTGATAACCATTGATTGCGGCTTTGGCAGCCGCGGTTGTATCGGTCGTATCAAGCGCTGCGGAAAGTTCGAGCGCGTGGGCGGCAAACTTCTTCAGGGCAGGTGTGCCCGGATCGACTCGGAAGGCCTGCTCGGCGATCCGGACGCGCTGGAGGGTCATTTGGACGTCATGCGCCCGCAGAACTCCTTCCAGAGATTCGGACTCCGCGTGCCCTTGATCGGGCTTCGGCCCGCGAAGCTCACCCAGGGTCCACACAACTAATCCAACCAAGAGCCCCAAGCTGGCAACAGCTCCGGTCACTGCCTTTTGGGTGTAGGTCCGGTTCCTGAATATCATGAATCGTCTGATGTTTGTTTCTGCACGGACCAGAAGCGCCTGTTTTATATCGGCGGGTTCGGGATCGGCTTTAACAAAAGTGTCAGGTGGCCCCCATTACCAGATTGCGGCGAAAAGCGTCACCTGCTGGACAGCTTGGGATTGCCGATACAGTAGATGGCGGAACTGCTGCGAAGGAAGATCCGGCCGTTGCTGATCGCGGGCGACGCGAAGAACTTTTCACCGCGCTCACCGAGCTTGTTTTCAGCACCGAGCCTGTACTTCGGGCCCGGCTTCACCACCCGGGTTTCACCCACATCCGAGAGCAGGTAGACCAAGCCATCAGCGGAGACAAGTGAGGCGTGATGGGAGCCCAGTTTTTCCTGCCATTGCAGGGTGCCGTCAGCGGCCTTGAAACAGCAGGCGTAACCCGGGTCAGAAACCACGATGAAATAGTCGCCCTCGCTGATCGGCGAAGGGACGTAGGAGGTGTACGACGCGCGTTCGTGATGCCACGCGACCTGATGATCATTGATGTCGCCGCGACCATCATGGCGGATCCCCATCACATGGTGCTCCGGAAATCCACCCGTCATGAAAAGCAGATCCGCTTTCGGATTGTAAACCAACGATGCAACGAACTGTTCGGTCGGGCCGGCGTAGTACCAGTGGGCTTTGCCGGTATCCGGATCGTAGCTGGCGACAGATTTGTCGCCGGAAAGAATCATCTGATTGCGACCGCTCAGGTGGTAGATCACCGGCACACAATAGCTGCGGGTCTTGTTCGGCCGCGGTGTCTTCCAGATCGTCTTCCCGGTTTTCCGGTTCAACGCGACGATGTAGGACTCGCCATCGTGATCTCCGTTGATGATGAGTTTGTCCTCCCAAATGACCGGCGAACTGCAGAATCCATGGCGACTGCTAAAAATCCCCGGGCGAACCGTCCATTGCCGTTTACCGTTGAAATCGAACGAGGCCACCACCATGTCGGACTTGTCCAGAAAGGCGACGTAGACCGACTTGCCATCGGTGGCCGGCGTGCTGGAGGCGTAACTGTTGAGGCGATGTTTGCGTTCGAGCGGTGATTTCAGCACGGGCTTGCGCCAGATCACGTTGCCACTGCGCGCGTCAAGGCAGAGGAGTTCGCGTGACTCGTTTTCCAGATCCGCGATCTCAGTAAAAACGCGATTTCCCCAAACGATTGGAGATGAATGGCCATCCCCGTTCAGCTCGGTCTTCCAGAGGAGATTTGAATCCGCACTCCATTCGCGCGGCAGCGAACGTTCAAGACTGGTGCCATCGCCCCGCGGGCCGCGCCAACCGGGCCAGTTTTCCGCGAGCAGTGAGGTCGAGCCGAGGGTAAGAATAAAAAGTATCAGTATGCGCATTTGAAAGAGAATTTGATGGTCGGAAGTGTTGAACCCGTTCCGCGCGGAGACAAGCACGTTTCGTTCGAACCGTTGGCAGATGAACTGCGTAAGCGAGCAGTCAGAGCGCCGGAGGAACCACTCGCTCACGCTCGCCGCCACATGTGGGGATGCGGTCAGGAACTTCTCACGAAGTCGCTTACTCGGACTTTACCCGCGCAAGGAATCCGTTCGCGGACATCGCGGTGAACATCGCGAGGTCTTCCCGACCGGAAGCGACGACGGTTGGCGGGGTATCAGCGGGACGGATGGCGTAGCAGCGTTTCACCAGCTTCTGCATCGCGGGGATCACTGTCATCGCGTTCTTGCCCAGCAGCTCAATCGTGCGGGCGGCATGGAGAACGACGGTGAAGTTTTCATTCTTCAACTCCCGGGCCAGAACGCGAAGGGCGCGCTTGTTGCCTCCGCCATTCGCCAGCGCGCCGGCACACTCGATCCGGACGGCTGCGGATGCATCTTTCAATCCGAGTTGCAGCGCGCGTTTTCCTTTGGTGCTGAGTTTCTCCCGCGCCGCCAATCCAATCGCACCCCAATAGCGAACCCCGGGGTTCCATGATTGCAGTTCCTCAATGAATGCGCCCTCGTCCGCCGAACCTACCTTCGTCGCGGCGGATACGAGATCTTCGAGCCGCAGATTCCGGGTGCGGGCCGCGTCCCAAGGATTTGAGCCGGCAGAGATTTCCCAGGCATCGCTTTCAGGAAAGAAGCCCACGTCCCGGGTCTCGCGCAGATGCCGCCGGAGCCGCGCGTTCATTCGCCAGATCACTTCCTGATACTTGGGCTCATCAGCGAGGTTGTTCAAATTTTGAGGATCTTTGGCGCAGTCGTAGAACTCGATCGGCGCGCGCCGGGAACTGAGGAAGTGGCCCAGCGGTCCTGAGTTATTGCCCTCCTGAGCGGCGGCATAAAACTCGTGACGAATCTCCCCGAGATCCGGCCAGGCGGTGTATTGGTTGTAACCGAGATGGGGCATGAAGTTCCGGATCAGGAGAAACTGTTTGTCCCGCACCGACCGGGCGAGATCACGGACTTCGTCCACGCGATCGCGGTGGCCGAAGACATATTCGCGGGCCGGTAATTCGGCTTCTCCCAGAAACGGACGTCCCTGCATTTCCCCCGGAATCGGCAAATTTAACAGACTCAGAACCGTCGGTGCGTAGTCCACAAAACTCACCAGGCGATCGGTCGTGGTGCCGGGCTTGCCCGGAGCGAGATGCGCGTAATTCTCAGGAAAGCGAATCATCAGCGGCACGTGCATTCCGCTGTCGAGCAACGCCCGTTTGTGGCGCGGCATCCCGGAGCCGTGATCGGAATAGAAGAACACGATGGTGTTGTCTGCCTGCCCGTCCGCTTCCAGTTGCCGAAGGATCTGTCCGACCTCTTTGTCCATCGCCGTCACGCAATCATAGAACCGGGCGACAGTCTTCCTTACCACCGGGGTGTCGGGATAGTAGGGCGGTAATGGTGCCAGCTTCGGATCATGGATCTCACCCGGGCTTAACTTGCTCTGGACGTCAGCCTGGAAACGCTCGTAAGGCCACACCATCGACCGGCTCTGGTGGGAGGTCATCAGGTTGAAGATGCTGAAGAACGACTGCTCCTTGTTCTCGCGCTGGTTGAAGTGCGCGCCCGGGCTGCTCTCGTCCCAGGAGGCGCGAATGATCTTTTCCCAGTTCGCGTTGTTATAGTCGGTCTTGACGTTGTTCGAGGTGTAATAACCTTCGCGCCGCAACAACGAGGGAAAGCCCTTCATTCGTTCCGGGATCGGAAACGCCGAACGCATCTGCTGCGTGCCGAGGGACGGCGCGTAACAACCGGTGATCAGGCAGGATCGGGAAGGCGAACACACCGGCGCTGTCGCAAAGGCCTTGGTGTAGCGAACCGATTGCCGGGCAAAGGCGTCGATGTTGGGAGTGGTCGCGTAATTGTCACCGTAACAACCCAGCGTCGCAGACATGTCTTCAGCGGTGATCCAAAGAATGTTCGGCCGCTCGGCAGCGTGGATTCCGGTGACAAGAATGATCAAAAACAGCAACGGACTGAGCAGACGGGATCGCATGCGCGAAGCAAACCACGACGCGCCGATCATGCAAATCCCATATTCGATTTTGATCGGTCGTCCTGCTACGTGTTGGAAGCTTGGGAACAAGACCAGCAAGGGATGCCGGTTCAGAACTTCTCTATGCCGTCGCGATCATCCGCCACCCCGGCGAGGCTTGGGGTGGCCGCTACGGCTGCGGCGACGACGGGCGCAGTCGGGGTGGTGGCGCTCGGAGCGGTGGCGCGATTGACATCAGTGCCCGGCGCACCAGCGAAGAGAAAGCCGTCGTCGTTTGTCTCGGTCAACGAAGCCTGCCGGGCATCGGCCGGAGGTTCAGGAGATCCAAAAAGCCGATTGTGCGATTCGACTTCATCGGCGGTGGAGTAGTACCGGCGGAACGTTTCGACGGTGTGCCCGGGGGGGAGCGGAGCGCGTCCGCGACCGGTTGCGATTTCCAACTCCCGGGCAAGCTCATGGAGGGTCCTGTTCGCTTGGGCAAGAGCGGCCTTGCCCAGCTTGTCGAAGGAGCAGCTAGCCACGACCTGTCGGGCGCGCTGAGCGATCTCGGACCCGATGTCGGAGACCGCGACGAGCATATTGAGCGCCCGGTCACGATAGGCATGCAGTCCTTCGGCATCGTTCTGGCCCCGGGTTTCAAGTTTTTCCAGAAGATCCTCTCCGGCGGCACAGACAGTGCGGCAGAAATCAAGATCGTTCCCGAGCGCGGATTCCATCTCCTGTAGTGAGAGGGTCATCTCTTGCCCGATGGCGAACATGTCATCAGCGACATCACAGGTGCGGGCGGAAAGGATTTCAAGGCCGGTCCCCAATCCATTCTGGATGGCCTGCACCTGGGCGTTGAGGGCAATCAATCGGATCTCGGCGGAGACCTGGTTCATGGTGAGGGACAGTCCCGAGAGCGCTCCGGAGAGCGGCTCAAGAAAGTCGACGAGATCGCGCACGCCCTGCACGAGATCACGGGTGAGCATGTCGAGTTCATCGGAAGCATCGAGCATCTTCTGGATGAAACCGTCGGCCGAAATTGCGAGCGCGTTGAACTGCTGCAAGGTGAGGCAGGTTTCGTCGATTTGCCCGAGGCGGGCGATCTCCCCGACGCCGCACTGGATTTCTGAGCAGGCCTGGTCGAGATCATGGGTCACAGAGTCGCCGTGCGCCCGGCACAAGGTGACCCCTTCCCGGCAGAACTGAAGA
Source organism: Limisphaerales bacterium (assembly GCA_047608975.1). Taxonomy (GTDB): domain Bacteria; phylum Verrucomicrobiota; class Verrucomicrobiia; order Limisphaerales; family JAYPXF01. Next base: position 14,000 of record JBLFYM010000013.1, read on the forward strand.
TCGGCCCGGGTCAGCCGGCGCTTGGAAAGGGTGCCTTCGATCTCGGAACGCATCCGGTCGATGTGGTCGAGTTTCTGTTTGGTGATGTCCTGATACTGCAGCGCGATGACGACGCGACCGACCTGCTGCTGAGCCTCGCGGGTGGTTTCCAGCAGGTTGACGTTCTCGCTCTGGTTGGCCTCAAGCTGGCGGGTGTTTTCGAGAATGGATCCCTCGAGTTCGGCTCGGCGGATGCCGATGGAGCGGCATTTGGTCTCGATGAACTGATTGAACTGGGTGCGGCCTTCGGCAAGACGACGTCCCATGAGTTGGACGGTTTCAAAGCTGGTTCGCAGAGAATCAGAAACCTTTTCGTGCACGTTGTGAATGTCCTGCACCAAACCCAGGAAAAGCCGGCGGTTGTCGGCGGAAAGCGAAGCTGATTCGATCTTGAAAAGGGAGGGCAGAATTTGGAGTGTGCTTACCGCGTGTCCAAGCCGCTTCTCATGGTTCATAAGCCGCTCGATGCGACGCTGGTGGGATCCGATGCCGCTGAGCAGCGGTGGCAATTGTTGTCGGGTCTCATCCAGGGAGTTGAGCCATTCGAGCAGATTCGCACCGGGGGATTGGAGGGTTCCGGAATCAGCCTTTCCGAGTGCGATCTCGAAAACGTTTTCGGCTTCCTTCACCAGATTCCCGGTCAGATCACTGAGCTTTTCGAGAGCGTCGCCGGTCGTGGCGAACTGGGCCTCGATGGCATTGGAGGCCTCACCGGTTGCCTGACGATCTTGGGCGAAGCGTTGTTGGAATTTTGCCAAGCTACAGGGGTTTCCCAGCCCCCGACCCAGGCTGGTCAGGGCGGACCAGCACCCTGCCATGAGGCCCCCTAAGGACCATCGGCGAGTGGGCGTTTCGCGCTTGTACGGATCCATGACGTTTGACTGGGCAGAGGCTCAGACCATTTCCACATCAAAGTGCTGATCGAGACGGGTAACCGAAAATGTGCGCCGCACGTGGTCGCTGGAGATGCGCGCCTTGACCCTGGCGTTCTTGGATTCGGCGCGTCGCACGATGGCCACCAGCAGGTTAAGTCCGGCGGAATCCACGATGTTGGCCGCGGCCAGATCGAGTTGGATCTGTTTCAAGTCTCCATTGAGCGCAGCAATCTGTTCGAACGCAGCACGGCGGTATTCCTTGACGTTGGTGCTCAGGACGTCCCCGGAGAATTCCAGCGAAAGCTGACCGGTGTGGGTGTCGTATGAATGGTTCATGGCTACTCCTCAGTTATCGGCAACTGGGGCCTTGGGTTGAGATCGGTATTCCGGGATTTCTCCGCGCAAATCAAAATCCATCCTTACCAACGATCCTTTGCGCGCAGTCTCCACGCGATCTGGAACCTCTCGCATGAGGATCATTCCGCAGTGGACGTCGGGCTGGCCGTTCTCTTGGAACGGGCTCGACGCGTCGGTCTCGGGCATTGAGAACCCCTCCCCGGAGTCTTCGACGCGGACCTGCATCCGATTCTCTTCAGGCCAGTAGAGCACGGTCAGTTCGCAGGTCTGTGCCTCCGCACCCTGACAGCCGTGTTCCATGGCATTGAGCATGGCTTCGCGGGTGCAGAGCAGGGCGTCGAAAATGCGGTTGGAGGAGATGCCGGGCATCGCGAAGCCGAGGGTGAGTTGCCACTCCGCCTGCAGGTCGTCAATCCGGGAGTGCTGATCGCCGCGGCACAATTCGTGCAGCACGGGTTGCGGCCCGGCGCGGGCCTCTCGACGCTGCTCCAGGTCGAGGCGCAGAACGAGGATGTCATCTTTCGCGGCGGCCAACAGCTGCTCGCGTTCCGACTCGTCGGAGTGGAGCAGGCGGAAGGAAAGCGCGTAGGGAGAAACGCCCTGGTGCAATGCCAGGTCGTCCAGTCCGTCGCTCCAGAAGAAGAGATATCCACCATCGGCGAAACTGAATCGTTCACTTACCCCGGCCTGTTCGTGAAACCAGCCGAGCGGACTTCCACAATCGGTGCCGCCATGCACCTTACCCTCGGCATTGACATACACGGGTGGCGGACAGCCAAAATTGGTGAGCGTAATGGTTTGATCCCGCGGATCAACCAGCGCGGCGCAGACGGCCAGCGAAACGTAGTCCTGTCCCGCCCGCGAGTCGTCGTCGGTGTTCCACTCATTCATGAGGAAGGTATTGAAAAAGTCGAGAATCTCCGAGATCGGCGCCTGCTTTTCGATCATGCCGCGAACCATTCCCTGGAAGAAACTGGAGACATAAGCGGCGTTCAGATCATGACCTGAGACATCGGTGAAGAGCACCAACTGACAGCCATCCGGGAGATTGTAATAGTTGACGAAATCCCCACCCGCTTGGTACATCGGACGATAGCAGACTTCGATCTGGGGCAGATCCGACAGCTGACGGATGCCGATCATCTGATTGATCGTCTCGCTGATCCGATCAACAGCGGTGACGGTCTCGCGCAATTCGCGCCGCTTCCGTGTGCGACTGAGTGCGGATTCGACGGACTGGGTGAGTTCCGGGAAATTCACCGGTTTGTCGAGGTAGTCGATGGCCCCTTCGCGGAGCATTTCGGCGACGGAACCTTTGTCCCCCTCCGAAGTGAGCATGATGGTCGAAAGGGTGGGATCGAAGCCACTTATCCAGCGCAGGAGATCCACGCCGTTCTCATCGGGCATGCGATAATCGGACACCACACACTCGATGGTTTCAGCCGCCGGGCTGTCCAATACCTCGCGGGCGTCTTTCACGCTGCCGACACCGGTGGTGCGATAGCCGAGTTTCTTGAGCCCGCGCACGAGCATTGCCCGACACACATTGTCATCATCGACAATCAACACATGTCGACGCTCCCGAGTTGTAATTGTGGTGGCCATGAGGGGACGGACTCAGATGCCGGGTTCAGACCGCCACCGACTCCGGTGCTTCAAGCGCGGCGAGGGCGTCGTCCAGGGAAGCGGAGAACTGCCAACCTTTGGCTTCCTCGATACTGTTGCAATCATTACAGATGCTATCGGAGGCGACGACGCGGTGCGCGAGGGTGACTTCCTTGCAGAGTTCGATCACGTCCAGCCCGGTCTTGATGACCTCGAAGTCGGCCTTCTGCAGGTCCCTCAGATCGAGGATCACCTTGTCCAGTCCACAGTCGACCGCCTCGGTGACCTGAGCCCGGAGATGGGCGGAGATTTTGGTCGCCGTGTTCGGGGTGAACTCGCGGGGGAAATGAACCACCAGCGCGCCTTTCTCCTGTTTGAAAAACTCACCCGAATCGTCGAGCTTGAGCGCCCGCAGAATCTTGCCTTTCATTTCATCCGGTACAATCGGCTTGGTGATCACGGCGGAGAATCCCTGCTGGAGGGCCCGCGTCTGGCCTTCCGTATCAATCTTCACACAGAGGCCGAATATGGGTAACGACTTGGTCTGGGCGCTGCTCTTGAGTGAGTTGAACAGCGAGAATGCGCCCTCTCCGGGAAGCGAGAGACTCACCAGGATGAGGTCCGGGAGATCTTTGTAGCAGTGTTCGATGACCTCATCCGGGGTATCGAGACCGGTCACCACCCAAGGCGTGTTCGCGACCACGTCCTTCACCTTGGCGACGATGGCCGGTTTGTCATCCACCACCAGGATCTGCAGCGGATCGTCAATGGTCTTGGCCCCGCTTTTCTTGCTGCGGGGCTGGAGGTCGATGATTCGGGTGAGGCGTTCCACCACGAGTTCCTCCTTGAAGGGCTTCACGAGATAGTCGCGGACGCCCATCCTCGCGATGCGCATGACGTTCTCGCGAGCGGATTCGGCAGTGAGCATGACCACGGGAATGGTCTTCAGTTCCGCATTGGACTTCAGTTTGGCAAGTGTTTCGTACCCGTCCATGATGGGCATGGTGATGTCGAGGATGATGACATCCGGCTTTTCGCGGGCGGCGATGGCCAGCCCCTCCACGCCGTTGGCGGCCTCGAGCACGCGGCACGAGAAATTCTTGAACGCCCGGCTTACGATCATCCGGATGGTCTTGCTGTCGTCTACTGTGAGAATTGTGGGTTCCATGGCTAATTGTCCGATCCGGTTGCCGATTTCAACATGAGTTCGACCACGAGTTCGTTCTCGTGGCTCTTAAAAAGACTGACTTTGTGAGTCGTACTGCTGGTGCCCCGCACGGAGAATTTCTCGCCGCGCACGATCGATGGGATGGTCAGGACGCAGGGCAGCCCGCGATTGAAAAGTTGTGACTTGAGCTGGCCGACGACCATGTTGGCAATCTCCCCCATGGCGTCATTCACCATTAATTCGTCTTCAATCTCATCATCGGGAACACCAAGAAGACTGCCGGTGATTTCGCGGGCGAATTGCCCGGAGCAATAGGAATAGACCACCCCGTTGAGCCGCCCATTGAAACCGACCGAAGCCGCGACGTGTTCGCCCTCGCAGAGGTTCGGATCCCGATTCGGAATGCGGTCAATGGGGAGATTAAGCATCGTGGCGAATATGTCGCTCACGGCGGAATCGACCATCCGGTCCAGTTCTTCAATAATGTCCATTCTATTGTTCGGCAGATGGGTTGCTTGTCTTCGGTACAGGTCAGGTAGCGACGGGCCCGCAATCAAACCAGTCCATGTCCGCGCCGGCATCAGCTGCTGGCGTGGCCGCTGCAGAAACGGGCGGTGGGGTAGGCGAAAATTCACCGCAGATTTGGTCGATATCCAGTACGGTCAAAAAATCCTCCTGCTCGCCAAGCCGCGCAATCCCGGCCACACAACTGCCGCCGCTGCCGCCGACCGGTGGATGTTCAAGGCGCTCCCGTTCAATCCGAACCACTTGTTCTACCGCATCGACGAGCAACCCGAGCAACCCCTTGTCTCCGGTGCCGGGCATTCGCACCACGATGATGGCCGTCCGCTCGTTCTGCTCGCCGACGGCGTGCCCCAATCGGGTCCGCAGATTAGCGACCGGGATAAAGGTTCCGCGCAGATTTGCCAAGCCATCGATGTAGTGGGGTGCCTCCGGGAGAGTATGCAGTTTCAGGGGGCGGACGATCTCTTGGATGCGGGTCACCTTGAGCCCCCACACCCGGCCATCCAGCTGGATGGTCAGGTATTTGTCATCCGCGTCGGTGGCATTCCTGGATGAATCGGTGGCCAACTTATCAGTCATAGGCAGCTTCCGGCCTTGCCGCCCGGTGCTAGTGCTATCGGCACGCGCCAGTCAGTCTTGAGGGTAAATCGCCATTTGCCCGCCGCCGCCTGCCTTCCCGGCGGGCACCCGATTCAAGTTTCCGCCGGTTCTGTCGATATTCACTACGGCGCTGTTGCGCGCCACGATAACTGCAAAACATGGAGCCCACGCTGCCCAATGATAATCAAAGTCCCACCGCTGATATCCCGATTCTGGACGCCACCCGTCTGGCCACGTTACGAAATGTAACTGGCGAGAACGGGCGCCCGTTTCTTTTTGAATTCGTGGAATTGTTCGAAACGGATGCCACTGAGCGCATCGCCGGTCTCCGGGCTGCGATAGCCGGTGGAACTCTCCCGCAATTGTCGAAGCAGGCGCACCCGCTGAAGGGTTCCTGCCGGAACGTCGGGGCCGCGCGGATGGCTGCTGAATGCCAGGCCTTGGAGCAAAGCGGAGAAGAAGTTCAGGCCGATGAGGCGGAGCGGATTCTTGCCCGTATCGAATCTTCCTACCTGGAAGTCAGGGACGCGATTCGACAACTGGTGGAATAGCCGCATCCCTCCACAGGTCTGATCCCGCAGTTCTTCAATCGCTTCACTGGAATCGGTCGCTCAGCGCCGCACACTCCGCCTTGGGCAGATCGAGGTGAATCGTCACGTTACCATCTGATCGGCCGGTCTCGGACAGTTTTCCGCCGTGGAGTTCAATCCGCCGCCGGATCCAGCTGAAGAAGCGGGAGCAGGGCCAGCAGAAGCAAGCGGCCTGAAACCAGCCGCCCGAAGTCCGCGGCAAAGTATGGCACGCGATAATTGTGCCCCAAAACAGGAGCGAGACCCTCGAACCACGAAATTAAAATTGGAAAATCCTCCTTCCAAATAGCTTTTCGAATAGGGTCTAGATACGGCTCCCGAACCCGACGGGCGCTGGATGGAGCAGGTCGCAAGAAACGCCACGGACGGACTCTCCGGTTTCCTGCTGGGCAAGGAATACCTGATCATCAACCGTGACAGTCGGTTCCCAAAAGAGTTCCGGGGCATCCTTCCCACGGCGGGCGTCAATGTGATACGGACTCCCCCGCGCTCGCCCAATTTAAATGCCTATGCGGAGAGGTTCGTGCGCTCGATCAAGGAGGAGTGTCTCAGCCAGATGATCTTCTTCTCCGAGAAACAGCTCCGTACTGCCGTCGGGCAGTTCGTCGAGCACTACCACTCGGAGAGGAATCACCAGGGGTTGGCGAACAGGTTGATCGAGCCAGAGGTTGAGCGGGACAACGGGAGGGGCAAGGTCATCTGTGAATCGAGGCTCGGCGGTCTTCTAAACCACTACAGGAGGGCAGCCTGAGTGTCGTCCGAGTTTTGGGACACGACGGCAACAGACCAGCTCGCGCCGGGATCAGCGGATTTCACAAATCGAACAAGTGGGCAAAGGTATCTACCCAGTATCGGGAGGCGCTTCTGATCACATCAGCGGATTCGAATCATTCTGGCAAGGTCGCGCTGGATCGGGTGACGATTTTGAAGGATTTGGAACGGGGTGTTGCTTTGAGTGCGGGGCAGGTGCTGCGATTGCGCGTGAGGTATATGTCGGATGGATTGGTGCTGGGATCGATCGTGACGGCACGTGACCTCCAAGTCGCGCCGGTATCTTGAGCTGTTCACTGGTTCTGGACCGGGCATTCGAGTGGCAATAGGGGCATTGGCAGCAACTATTTGGCGGGGTCCTTCTCAACGTTCAACTTTTGTCCAAGGCCGAGGATCAAGTCACTAAAGGGAGTGACGTCTGGGCCGGAGGAGTCACAGCAGAGCGGAGGGGATTGCAAGAGGAAGCAGATGAGCAGCATCGGAGGAATGATCCCTTCGTCGCTTTTAGCCCCAGTTACAACTGTATCTGGGTGAGGACGGAGACGAAGGTTGCGATTGGCTCAGCCATTCTGTGTGCCTAAAATCAGGAATGCGATTTTCCACTCTCGGTGTCTGGTTGTTGACTGCACTGTGTGCCACGGCTGCGGTGGATCCCTTTGGAGAACACGTCCGCTCAACTGAACCGCTCGAACCCGCGGCGCAATTGAAAGCGTTTCATCTGCCTGAAGGTTTTCGGATGGAACTCGTGGCCGCCGAACCGGATTTGCGCAAGCCGCTGAATATGGCCTTCGATCTGACCGGGCGGTTGTGGCTCACCGAGTCACGCGAATACCCGAACGCTGCGCCGACCAATTCTCGTCCGCGCGACACGGTCAGGATTTTTTCTGACTTTGATGAGCAAGGCCGGGCACGTGGAGTCACGACCTTCGCGACCAATCTGAACATTCCGATCGGTATCTACCCATTCAGGTCGGCTTCCTCGATCGCCCCCGACGCGGCGCCAACGTGGAAATGTATCGTCTGGTCCATCCCCAACATCCTGCTGCTCGAAGATACCGATCACAACGGCGCCGCGGATCATTCGGATATTCTGTACGGCCCCTTTGATTTTACCCGCGACACCCATGGGAACCAGGCCAGTTTTCGGCGCGGGTCCGATGGCTGGATGTACGCCACCCACGGTTTTAACAACCGGTCGACGGTGAGCGGCGCGGACGGTCACGAAGTTGAGCTCCACTCGGGGAACACCTACCGCTTTCGCATGGACGGCTCGCGGATCGAAAAGTGGACCCACGGACAGGTGAACCCCTTCGGACTCTACGTCGACGCCCGGGGGAATCTCTACTCGGCCGACTGTCACAGCTCGCCGATCTACCAGCTGCTTCGGGGAGCCTGTTACCCAAGTTTTGGCAAACCGCACGACGGTCTGGGTTTCGCTCCCCAAACGATTCAGCACAGCCACGGTTCGACGGCCATCGCGGGAATCGTGATGATCGAAGATCCGGTCTGGCCCGCGGAATTCCTCGGTAATCTGATCGTGGGCAACGTCATGACGAGCCGCCTCAACCGCGATCGGGTTGAATGGAAGGGCAGCAGCAGTGTCGGCCATGAAATCGACGATCTCCTGAAATGCGATGATCCGTGGTTCCGCCCGGTCGATCTTCAGATCGGGCCCGACAGTTGTCTATACGTGGCTGATTTTTACAATCGCATTATCGGCCACTACGAGGTCGCGCGGGACCATCCGGGACGGGACCGGGAACGCGGCCGCCTCTGGCGAATCGTCCCGCCCGGGGCGGGAGATCTGGCCCGGGGACTCCCTGATTCCAACGAGGAACTGATCGCTGAATTCGCCGGTGGCAACCCCACCCGCCGAGCCCTCGCGCTCAATGAACTTTCGGACCGCGCCGATCCGAAGATCACCCGCCAACTCAAGAAAGCCGCGCGCGGGGAACAGATATACCTGCGGGTGAACGCGTTGTGGCTGCTTCATCGCCGCCAATCCCTCGACGATCGCACCCTCCTCGAGGCCTTGGCCGATCAGGACGAATTTGTTCGGCTCCATGCCACTCGTATCGCCGCTGCGAGGGATACCTGGACGTCGGCAATTGCGGACGCAATCACCGCCCGGTTGAACGATGACGACGCTCTGGCGAGACGTGTTGCGGCGCAGGCGCTGGGAGTGCATCCGGGGAACGAAGCGATCGAGCCATTGCTTGCTCTGCTACCGCGAACGCCGAAAGAAGATACCCATCTGTTGCATGCCACACGCATTGCGCTGCGCAACCAGCTGGCCGTCGGAAAACCGGCACTGTTCAGACGCCTGGCCGGATTGGACCCCGAGCAGCGGGTTCAACTCGCCGATATTTGTCTGGCGATCGGAACTGCGGACGCAGCGAACTACGTGTTCCGGCACGGAATTCGCCAGGACGCGCCGGCGGATCTCGGCGTCCGGCAACTCAAGCACATTGCCCAGCACCTGCGCCGCGGACAGTTGGACGAGTTCGCCAAGTTCCTGCGTTCACGGAACGAAAACACCAACCAGCAACTCGGCAGCCTCAAACACATTCTTGAAGGTCTCCGCGCGCGGGAAGACCATCCGGCTCCGCTGCCAAAGCTCATCGCCACGTGGGGACACGAGTTGGCGGAGGACATTCTCAACCCGGGAGAGATCAACCGGACAACGTGGGGGAACACCCCTTTACCCAATCGACGCCGTCAGAACAATCCGTGGCAATTCCAGGAACGCAGCTGTCAGGACGGCGAAAAAGCGAACCTGCTCTCCAGTCATCCGCGTGGCGAGCGTCTGACCGGCCGATTGCGATCGAAGTCATTTCCCGCACCGAACAAACTCAGCTTCTATCTCTGCGGACACCGCGGTTTCCCGAAGTCCAAAGCCCATGATCGAAACCGTGTTCGCCTGCGCGACGCGGCGAATGGCCAGACCCTGCGCGAAGAGTTTCCCCCAAGACACGACACCGCCCGCCTGATCGAGTGGGAGTTGGCGGAATTCTCCGGCCGGCCTGTCTATTTCGAAGTCATGGATGGCGACAGCGACAGCGCGTATGCCTGGCTTGCCTTTGGCCGGTTTTCCCCGGCGCTGCCGGAACTGACGCTTCAGGATCCGCGCGCGACCGCCGAACGATACCTGATCGTCTTCGAGCTGGCGGACAGCCTGAAGGGAAAAGCCTTGCGCGAACCCATCCGCACAATCATCGCCGCCGAGCATTTTGATCTCACCGTCCGCTCCCAAGCCGCTGCTGCGCTCGCTCACCTGACCGGAGGCGGCTTGGCCAATTCGCTGGCCCAGATCATTGGCAATCCTTCACTTACGGACACTGTCCGGAAAACCGCCACCACCACGCTGTTGGCAAAGAAAGACGCGGCGCAGTTCTTTGATTCGACGATGACCGCCGCCCAAGCCGCTCAGCAGCTGGAACTCGCGCGCGTCCTCGCCGGAACAAAGCCTGGGGCGGAACTGTTGCTTTCACTGATGGAACGCGGGAAAGCTGCACCGAGTGCCCTGCTTGATCCGGCCGTCGCCACCAAGTTGAGTTCCTCCGAACTGCCCGACACCAAGGCCCGGATCGCCCACCTCACAGCGAATCTCCCGCCTCCGGATTCGAAACGGGACGAACTCATGAGTGCCCGAGCGAAGAAATTTCGAGTCGCGCGCTCTGATCCAAAACAAGGCCAGGTGCTCTTCAAAATCGCCTGCGCTGCCTGTCATCAGGTTGGCGGCCAAGGCAACATTGTTGGGCCTCAGCTCGATGGGATTGGCGGACGCGGCGCCGAACGCCTCATCGAGGATATCCTCGATCCGAACCGAAACGTCGACGTGGCCTTCCGGGCTGAATCACTGGTGTTGAGGAACGGGGATCTGATCACCGGTCTGGTCCGCAGCGACGAGGGGAATTCCCTGCTACTCGCGGACGCCGCCGGCAAGGCCGTCCGCGTGCAGAAATCGGACATCCGTTTCCGCTCCGCGTCCGTCCGGAGCCTCATGCCCGACAATTTTCACGAGGCGATTCCCGCTGAAGCCTTCCATCACCTCCTCGCCTACCTGATATCCCTCCGGGCAAAGTAGATCCCGTTCGTCCCCGGCCCGCCAGCGGTCTGCGATGCAGGCCTGCACTTGGCAAAAGACGTCTGGAATGACGGGCTTGACGAGCCAAACAGCGATCCTTACGCTCCCCCACCCTTTGGCCCGGCTCTGCCGGTGAAAGATTTTTAACACATGAATATTTCAGTAAACGTAGAGAATCTGGCGCCCTGCAAAAAACTGCTGCGCATTGAAGTCGATGTCGCCGACGTGGACTCGGCTTTTAACGAGGTCACCGGAGAGTACCGGAAACACGCGCAATTGCCCGGTTTTCGCCCCGGAAAAGCTCCGCGTGCCATTGTGGAGAAGAACTTTGCCACGAAGATCAACGAAGAGGTGAAAAAGAAGCTCCTGCAGGGCGCGTACGAATCCGCATTGGAGAAGGAGAGCCTCAAGGCCGCAGTTTATCCCGAGATCGAAGAGATTCAGTTCGGGCGCGGCCAGGCCTTCAAGTTTGCCGCCACGGTAGAAACCGAGCCTGAGTTCGAGCTACCCGAATACAAAGGCCTCAAGGTCCGACGCGAAACCAAGGTCATCGGTGAAGACGAGGTGACAGCCGCCTTGGAAAAGCTTCGCGAGCAACGTGTGGATTACAACGACGTTGACCGTGAGCTGCAGCGCGGCGACATCGGCGTGGTGGATTACACCGGCTCCAGCGAAGGGCAGCCGCTCTCCGAGATCGCCCCCACGGCGCGTGGATTGACGGAGCAGAAGAGTTTCTGGATTCGTGCCGAATCCGAAGAGTTCATCCCCGGATTCGCAGATCAGTTGATCGGCATGAAGGCCGGCGAAGAACGCCCGGTCGAAGTGGATTTTCCCGCTGATTTCGTCAGTCAGGAACTCGCCGGCAAGAAGGGCACCTACGAGGTGAAGCTCACTCAGGTGAAAGAACGTATCCTGCCTGAAGTGGACGAGGAATTTGCCAAATCCTTCGGCGGCGAAAGCCTGGAGAAGATGAAGGAAGGGATTAAGAACGATCTGGAATCCGAACAGAAATTTCAGGAGAACCGCGATGTCCGTGATCAGTTGGTGAAGGACCTGATGGAACAGGCAAAATTTGATCTCCCCGAAACCGTGGTCGCCACCGAGACGCGCAATGTTGTCTACAATATCGTGGCTGAGAACCAACGACGCGGTTTGGGCAAGGACGTCATCGAAGAGCAGAAAGACCAGATCTTTTCCGCCGCCAACGCCAACGCCAAAGAGAAGGTGAAGGCGATGTATCTGCTGAGCCGGATTGCGGAAAAAGAAGGCATTAAGGCCGAGCAGGAAGAACTGGCCGCCCGCGTGCAGGCGATGGCGCAGCAATACCAGATGCCGGTCGACAAGCTGATCAAGCAGCTGAAGGAACGCGACGGATTTGGCGAGATCCACGAACAGGTTCTCGTCGGCAAGGTGCTGGACTTCCTCCAGCTCAACGCCAACGTCGAAGAGGTTCCTGCCGCCGCCGCCTGATTAGGCCTCCAAGAGCAGTCCGTTGCCTGTCCTGGAAAGGAACGGCAACGGAACCCCGACCTACCTTGGTCCGGGGGGGGGGGCGTCCTCGTCCTCGGGCATTGGACGATCCAACGGCAATTCCAGAACAAAGGTCGTGCCGACGCCGACCTTTGTTCTGATGGAGACCTTGCCGCCATGCGCTTCGATGACGCGAAGAACGATGGCGAGTCCCAACCCGGTGCCGCTGGTCTTGTCCGCGGTGAACCAGGAGGAGAACGCCGCCTTCTGCTGCGCGTCCGTCATGCCCTTGCCGGTATCGCAAAACTCCAGCAGCACCGCCGCTTCCTGTCCTTCAGAGGCGGCGCGATAGCGGGTGAAAATGGTCAGCCGGCCGCCTTCAGGCATGGCGTCAGCAGCATTCAGAGTGAGATTGAGGAAGGCCTGTTCCAGTTGGGTCGCATCGGCCATCAGTTCCGGAATATCCGGATCCGTCTCGCGCACGAATTCGATCCGCTGCGCCTGTAACTTGTGTCTCGTCAACAGACCCAGATCGTCGATGAGCCGATTGACTTGGAGTTGCGCGAACTTCGGAGCCGCGCGCCGGGAGAAATCCAGAATCTGATCCACCACCCGATTCAGATGATCGATTTTTTGCCCCATGATTTTGGCGTCTTCGTTCCGCGGATCACCACTGGGGAATTTCAGGTCCAGGGAATGGAAGAGCATTTTCATCACGGTCAGCGGATTGCGGATTTCGTGGGCGACTTCCGCCGCCAGCAGGCCGATTGCGGAAAGCTGTTCGCTCTGCCGCAACTGCTCCTCGACATCAACAATGCGTTCGTAGAGGCGCGCCTTTTCGATCGCCACCGCAGAGAGTTCCGCCAGCGTGGCCACGATCCTGACTTCCTCATCAGAGAAGACGTGCGGGGCGCGGGAATAAATATTGAGCACGCCGGTGGCCGTTCCGCCAAAGAGCAATGGAACGCTGAGCAATGAGGCCAGTCCCTCATGATGCGCCAGCATGCTCTGCACATAGCGACCGGACTTTGCCACATCCAGTTCCTGAATTGGTTTGCGACGCCGGATGACCGAGCCGATCAGGCTTTCACTCAGGCGCACGGGGGGCCGGTTCACATAGTCCGGGCCGGCCCCAAAACTCGCTTTCAGTTCGAGGAGTTCACCGCCGTCATCCAGCAGGAAAAGTGACGCGACCTTGGCATCCATCAGCTGCCCGGCTTCGCGGGTGACCACCAATAAAGTGTCATCCAGATTGAGAGTCGAATTCACCGCCTGCCCGATGGCGGCCAGGCCTTCAAACATGCGGGCCTTTTGGCGGAGTTGCTCGTAGAGCCAGGTGTGATGAATGGCCGCGGCAGCCTGCTCGGCCAACTCCTCCAGCAGATTCAGATCCTCGTTGCTGAACGCGGCGGGCTGGTCGGAATCCAGGTTCAGTACCCCGCGAATCTCGCCATCCACAACCAGGGGAACCGCCAGTTCTGAACCCACGCCTTCGCGCACGGCGATGTAACGTTCGTCTTCGGCGACATCGAGAACCAGTGCCGGTTTGCCGGTCCGGATCACCCAACCCGTAATGCCTTCCTGCGGGCGGAGATACAGCTTGGCGGCCGCCGCCGGCAGACCATACGAAGCGTTGATTTCCAACAGACCCGTCGTGGGATTCAACAACACCACGGAACCACTTGACGCGTCCATGGCACCGACCGCCTCGCGCACAATGAGTTGCAGCAACTCCTGTGGATCCAGGGTGGAATGAATCACCTTGCCGACCTGATAAAGCAGATTCACTCGCTCGAAGTCCTGCGGGGTCGGTTGGTGGGTTGGGTCAGGCATCTCCGGTTCCCTCAGGCCAGACGTCGGAGCATCCAGAAACCGCCGCCGCCGAATAACAGCTGCGGCAGCCACCCGGCGATGAATCCCGGAACGTGTCCACCAGTGCCCAGCGCGAACGAAATCCGGGTGAAGAAAAGAAACGCGAATACCAGAACGATCGCGACTCCGAAGCCGGCCACGACATTTCGTCGGCCGGGAAGAAAGCCGAAGGGTAGGGCCAAAAGAACAACAACGAGACAGGTCCACGGCATTGCCAGCCGGCCATGGAATTGGGTGGAAAGTTCCGCCGCCTTCGGGCCGGTCAACCCCGGATGCAGTTCAAAGTAGTTGAGAATCTCCCGCAGGCTGAAGCGGACCTTCTTGGCCGCCCGCAGCCCGCTCATGGCGCTGATCTTGATTTCGCTGGCGATCAACCCGGGCGATTCATTGAACCCCGGCATGGCGATCGAATTCGTGACGATTTGAATGGGAATCCCGTGATCAGCCGGGGTGGATTGAAACATCTGCACATTTTCAAAACGCCAGACCTCGTCCTCCCAGAACGCCTGGCGGGCAAAGAGCTTGTTCCGTTGGCCATCGGCATCCGGCCAATCGACGTTGACCTCCAGCATCTTGTAGGTGTCGACGTTGTAGGCACCGATGTTCCAGGAGCGATCGACCCGTTCGTTCTTGAAGCTCACCGCCTTGCGCCACTGCAGATCGGTGCGGCGCTCGTCATCCGAGATCCGGCGGTTCAGAACATAGTCAGCCCGCAGATTTGCGTTTGGTTCGAGCCATTCGTTGGAGACAAAAAGCAGGACGCTCGCGAACAGACCTACGCCGAGATACACCGCCCCCATACGCCAGAGCCCAACCCCCGCGGTTCGAATCGCGATGAGTTCGTTGTTTCGAGCGTGCTGACTCAGCGCATAAAGCGTCGTGAGCAGCAGGGCAATAGGGGCGACCGTCCCCATCAGCTCAGGGGTCCGATAGATGTAGAATTCGATGATATCGAGCCCTGACATCGAGTTCTTCTGGAAGCGCGGCATCTCATTCGTCAGATCCGCGGCGACGAAAAAAAGGTAGAAACCGCCAAAGGTGTAAACCATCGGCAGCATCAATTCGCGCAACAAAAACCGGTCCAACAACCGCATGCGACGGAGGTTACCGGCGCGAGTGTGGAAACTCAATTATTACAAGTTGAAGAGTGAACGGGGCGTCACGCCAGAAACGTGATGAAGCTCATTGCACGCCTTGCGATTGGGCGTGATACTCCCCGGCCGCCTTCCCATGGGATCGAAAAAGCGCAAACACAACCAAGAGGCCGGCAATCGGTCAGAACGTTCGACCGGTGAATCCAAGGTCGTCATGGCACCAAAATCGTCCGGCACGCCATACGCGTTGTATGCCGCGCTGTTTGTGATCGCCCTGGCCATCAGCTACTTCGTGAGCAATCGGAATCCGGTATCGACCGAAGTGGTTCGCTCCACTGAGGGGACCGCTGCCGTTCCATTGGCACAACAGGATGAACTGATCTTCTCCGCCTACGCCGGATCTCAGAGTTGCCAAGCATGCCACGAAGAGCAGTTCAAGGATTGGAAAAACTCACACCATGGACTTGCCGAACGCGAGATTGTGCCGGCGATGGATGACGAAGCCTTCAACCCTCATCGGACGATCAAGCACGGGACCCAGTCCTCGGAAGCGCGGAAGAAAGGGGAGGGAACATATGAACTCGTCACGCGTAGTCGAAACGACAAGGTCGAGCCCCATGCACTGAAGCGCGCCATCGGCGTTTCGCCCCTGTTGCAGTATCTCGTGGAAACCGAGGGCGGCCGCTTTCAGGCGGCGGAACTCGCGTGGGATCCGCACAAGAAGGAATGGTTCAACGTTTACGGCGAAGAAGACCGGGTGACCGGCGAGTGGGGGCATTGGACGGGTCGCGGCATGAATTGGAATGCCATGTGCGCGAGTTGTCACAACACCCGCCTGCAGAAGAATTACGATCCCACCACCGATACCTATCACACCCGCATGGCGGAGATGGGTGTGGGTTGCGAATCCTGTCACGGTGGCATGAAGGAGCACGTCGATTGGCAAAACGAATATGCCCAGGCGCCCTCACGCCCGGCCGTTGATCCGACCTTGAAGAAGCATCAGTTCAACCGTGATCAGATGCGCGACAGCTGCGGTCCCTGCCACGCACGCCGCAGTGAACTCACGGGTGATTACGTTCCCGGTGAAGACTTTTTCGATCACTACTCGCTGGTGATTCCGGATGAGACCGACATCTTCTATCCGGACGGCCAGGTGCGGGATGAGGACTACGAATTCACCTCTTTCCTCAGCAGTCGCATGCATGCCGCCGGGGTGCGCTGTTTCGACTGTCACAATCCCCACAGTGCAAAACTGCGCGTGCCCGGCAACCTGATGTGCATGACCTGCCACGGTGGTGAGCAGACGCCCGAGGCGCAGCAGTGGGGTATGCCAGTCATTCCGAAAATCGATCCGCTTTCGCACAGTCACCACAAATCCGAGACCGAACCCGGCGGCCGCTGCGTGGACTGTCACATGCCGCTCACGACCTACATGCAACGCCATCCGCGACACGATCACGGATTCACGATTCCGGATCCGCTGTTGACCAAGCAATTCGGCATTCCGAATGCCTGCAATCGTTGTCACGAAAAGAAGGATGCCGACTGGGCATTGGGTCACGTCGAAACGTGGTATGGCGACAAGATGGATCGTCCCTACCGCACGCGGTCGCAGTGGGTGGCCATGGCCAAAACGAACGCGCCGGGTTCGCATATCAACCTCATCAACATCTCGCAGAACGACACGAACTTCTTGTGGCGCGCGGTGGCCACCGGACTGATGCGTGGTTACCTCCGCGAACCGGACGTGCGTGAAGAATTGTTGAAGCGTCTTACCGACAAGCATCCGCTGGTTCGTGGCACTGCCGTTCTAGCACTTGATCAGATGGCACAGCGGGAGGGCAGTCGCGAACAGAACGCGTTGCGAAATCTGCTCCAGGATCCGTCCCGAAAAGTGCGGGTGGACGCGGCGTGGGTGCTTCGATCCGTCGTCGAAACGAACACCGTCGCGGGCAGAGAGCTGTTCAGCTACTTCGCGGCCACGGCGGATCAGCCGGCTGGAATGATGCAGCAGGGCGTCTTCCATTATGACCGACAGGATTACGCCACCGCTGCCGCATTTTTCCGGCGCGCCTCATTGTGGGACACAAATTCCGCCGCCCCGCATCACGAACTCGCAGTTACACTGAGCCAGCAACAACGTTCCCAGGAAGCAGTGGAGGAACTTCGTATTGCGACCAAGATCGCTCCCGAACAGGCGGAGTTCCGCTACAAGCTGGCGCTCGGGCTGCATGAACTCGGTGACGTTCGTGGCGCCACGAAGGAACTTGAGGAAACTGTCAAAATTGATCCCCGCCACAGCTCCGCCCTCTACAACCTCGGCTTGGCGTATGACCAATTGAACCGACCCGGCGAAGCGCTCAGCACTTTGTTGAAGGCGCAACGGGCAGACAATCTTTCACCCCGAATTCCGTACGCCCGCGCCACGATCCTGATGAAGCTCAAACGGAACGCCGAGGCCCGCGAAGCCGTACGTTTGGCTCTGCGATTGGACAGTAACTACACGCCAGCTCGCCGACTCTATCAACAACTCGGCGGCGCGAACTGACCCGGAACAGCCATGGGGCAAGCCGGCTCTGGCAACTTCGATCGGCAATTGAAGTGCGTTGCCAACACGACGGTTCGGTTAACACCACAGCATTGATTTGCAAGACACGCCGGAAGGAACGCACCTCTTCCCCTCCCACCGAAGAGCCGTCCAGTCTGTGCGTTCATAATCAATTGGCTTGCGGCGTCTGCGAGCTCGGCCTAATTTCGGCGGAAGTCGGGAGAGGGAGTTGTTTCATTTTCTCGGGAGGTTTAACCCACACGTTTCAATTGGAGAACAAATCATGAAGAAGATAAGGAGTCTCATTATGTATCCCCGTCTGATCGTCGCCGCTGTGCTTGGTGTCGCGTCAGTAGGTCTGTCTGCTGCGCCTGGATTCAAAGGTGCCAACTACGTAGTTGAACAACTTATTGGCAAACCCGAAGCCGATGAGAAAAAGCCCGACGACTCGGGAGCAACGCTGAAAACTGATCTGGAAAAGTTTGCCGAACAGCGCGCATCCACGCCTCCCACCGCAGCAGCGACCAAGTGGCTGAAGTTGGCGGATCAGTATTTCGGAATGAAACCCGCGCAGAATCGTTCGAGCGGCCAACCCACGATGGCAAGTCTGCTTTCCGCTCTGCCGGAACCCGCGGCCTGGCCCGAGCTGCAAAACAAAGTCGTCGGCCGCGATCAGCTCAAGGGTAAGACGTACGCCCGGGAAATCGGTCTACTGCTCTTGGTCCATACGCTGAACAACGACATCGAGGCACGCGGCAAGGTGATCGACCAGCTCGACGCATTTTTCCAGACCAACGACGTCGCGTCGTTGCGCCTGCTGGCCTACTCAGGTAAGCAACTTCTGGAGACCATGTCGCGTCTTGGTGGCGATTCCCAGCAGTTGGACCAGTTCACAAAGCAGCTTGAACAGGCGGAAGCCAAACCGGATGAGCAATCCCATCTCGGTCTTCCGGATCTGGTGACCCTGGTCGGCAGGGACAAGGCAGCCGCGTATCTCAATCGGCTGTTCGCAACCCGGGCCCAATTCGATATCTCGCAGAGCGATGAAACCATGCGCCTCGCCAGAAAGGTCGCGCTGGAAAACTCGACGAAGCCGAGGCGGTCGTGAAAAGCGCCATTGCGGTTGATCCGTCGGATGGCGAACAGGGCAAGAACGATCGGATGCGCGTCTATGGGGTGTACGCCGACATCCATCGGGATCGGGGCAATCTGGAGAAGGAGGAATTCTTCCGCGGTGTTCTGCGTGCGATCCGCATGTCGGAGAACGCGGACGATCTCTACGCTGCCGGGCTATTTGAGCGTGGCATCCGGATGTACCAGGATTCGTTGAAACACTTCTCTGACGCCTATTGCATCCAATCCCGCATGGCTATCCAACTCTCCGAACTCGGTCAACATGAAGAAGCTGAAAAGTATTATCTCAAAGCCTACGAGCTCATGCCCGACAGCTTTGGCCGGGTGGAAAGCCATTGCTTCGGATGCGAACGCGCTTTCAATGGAGAACGGGCCCAGTCACTTGCTGAACGCGTCTTTACGCGCTTCGCTCTGGAGCATCCGAAAAAGCCGCAGATTCACTATCTGCTCGGTTATCTTCGCGACTCCCAAAGACGGTATTCTGAGGCTCTGGTTGCTTACCGAAGGGCCACCGAACTCGATCCTGAATACCTGAACGCCTGGGCCAAGATTGGCGCGTTGGCCGAGCGCATGAAGCTCCCGGCTGAAACGAGTGATGCCGTTGCGTTGAACCTGATGCGTCTGGATCCGTTGGCGCGGCATGTGCAGCCAGAAATCGGCCAGATTCAAGACCTGGCGGATCTTTGGAACGCGGCGAAGGTGGCGGCCCAATTCCGGCACGAGACCCCGGCCACCATCTACCCGTTGGCGGCCGCCGCTGCGGAACTCGCGGCGAAGAAAGCCGCCCCGAGCTCGAATCGGTTCTCGCACTACTCGCCGGAGGACCGGGATGAGAGCGGGAATCCTGCTGACCTGATTGCCCGCCATGAACTGTTACAGGCGATTTCGCAATTCATTGATGGTTCTCGCTCCGGCCGGAGGTGGTAGGCAAGTGGAATGATTCTCTTCGCCGCCAACGACCTGGCGGCGAAGAGACCGACCCGGCCGTGGGTCATTCAGGCGCGATCGCGAAGGCGCTGGCTTCTTTGTCCTTGGATTCGACGATCCATTGTTGGAGGTATGCGCGGTGTTTGTTGAGCGCCTTCCGGAATGGGGCAGCGCCGCCAGTTTCTTCATTTCACCGGGATCGGTCTTCAGATCGACGAGGGATTCGCGGATGGTGCACTCACATAGACACAATACTTGTAGCGGTCGCTGCGGAGCATGCGACCGGTCGTGTTTTCCGCCACGATGTAAGGACGTCGCGCGTTGTCGATGCCACCTTCAGCAAGCGGTCGGATGGTCCGCCCCAGCAGATACTCCGGAATCGGGACACCGGCGTAGTCGCAGAGTTTGGGCAGCACGTCCAGCCCGTTGGAGATCAGATGTTTGTCGTCGACGACACCGGCGGGAATCACGCCCTTGTAGCGCATGATGAAGGGCACGCCAGCCGAGTTCTCGTAGAAGACGTTCTTGGACGCGAGCCGATGGCTGCCGTCCATGTCGCCGTGATCACTGGTGAACACAACGAGCGTATTCTTTTCCAATCCGTTGCTCTTCAGGGCGTCCAGCAGTCGGCCGATCTGCGCATCGACACGCTCGGTGAGGGGCAGTAGATCCATCGGTCGTTGCGCCAATCGCGGTAGTTGAAATCCTTGCGAATCAGTTTGGCAGGAGTGACGGCGCTGACCTTCATGGTGGCTTTGATGGCGTCCGGTGCCAGCGCGGGAATGGCGCTGTTGGCTGGGAATGGCGGCAGTTGATCCGCCGGCAACGCCTGGGCCTGCGTACAATGCATCCACCAGCG
This sequence comes from Limisphaerales bacterium, assembly GCA_047608975.1. GTDB lineage: Bacteria > Verrucomicrobiota > Verrucomicrobiia > Limisphaerales > JAYPXF01. The sequence goes on from JBLFYM010000013.1 coordinate 34,524, forward strand.
GCTTGCCCCTCCGGTCCGGTTGCCGGGCGTTGGAGGCAAAGCAGATATCATGCGGATTGATGAATGACGCGACGGCGAAGAACGGTTGGTCCCTGAACTCGATGCAGGCCGCAGGCAACTGGTCGCGTTGGTCTTTGCAGTATTCGTCAAAGCCGGCCTTAAGCGGCATCAGCTTGGGTGACAGGTGGACCTTGCCACCATAGAAGGTTTCGTAGCCGCCGGATTTGATAAGTTTCCCCAGTGAGTTGGCGTCCACCTTGGCTGGAATTCTGGCCCTCATCCCGCTGGCCATCGAGATGCGACTGGGCATACAAACGGGATTGGTGACATGGGCGTGGAATGGATGCCAGATTTTGCCAGCGTATCTAACGCGTGGGTTTTGAGATAGGGGTTGCCAGCGCTCGACAGCATTCTGGCGTGGTGCTGGTCGGTGAGGATAAAGAGGATGTTTGGAGGTTGCCGGGCAAATGCGGAGAGGGAAAGGCCGAGCGGAGAGGGGGGGGTGAGAATTAGGACGCATGACGAGATCCAAGTGTTGTGAGCAGCGCTGAGGCAGGAAGTCAAAAGCGGCTCGAACCCTTTTGGAGCGAAGACGCCCACGTCGACACAAACGGGGAATGGTCCAGCAGCGTTTGATTGCGATTTGTGGTCCGTCTCGGTTTGATGGCTCCGTTCAGATTGAACATCCGCCATGCCACTGCAAATCGATTCACTTCCCTCGCGCATCACCAAAGGCGCGTTGCTCCGTATCATCCTGGACACGGAGGAGGTCAGGAAACAGCAGGTCGGAACGATTGAGCTCTTCGGCCGACATGCGACCATCGAGATCCCGGAATCCGCCGGCCCGCGACTGGCCAAGCGGCTCGACGGCCAAAAACTGAACGGGCGGATCGCGCAGGTCTGGTTCGAGGCTCCCAATGCGGATAACGACAGTTCCGGTCATTTTTCCAAACTCACGCGTTGGCTCGACATGGAACGGACCGCCGAAGCCCAACAGGCTGCGGAATGGCAGAAGGCCGCCGGTGACCATGATTCCAGCACGGCTCTGATGAACCTCGTGATTCGGGGTGAAGACACCGGCCTAGGCGGCGCTGCCATGGTGACCCTGGGCCGTCGCAGTCCGATGCAGGCGTTGCCCGCCACGCGATTGACCGTGGGGACTCCGATCCGAATTGCCGAGCAAGGGCACCAGGCCGCGCCTCCTCAACGCGGCATAGTCACGCGGCTGGAGAAGCACGAGATCGAACTCGCGCTGGGAAAGCCGCTCGCCACCGAGACCGAGAAGCCGCTGTTTCGGATCGATGCGGCCGATGATGAAACTGCCATGCGCCGATCACGGGCGGCCCTGGCCCGGGCGCGCCACGCCCGCGGCGATCGCCTGAGCGAACTCCGAGATGTCTGTCTTGGAATGAAGGAACCCGCCTTCGATGACATCGCTCAAATCAAATTCGAGGACGCAAACCTGAACGAGTCCCAGCGCGCCGCTGTCACGTTCGCCAACTCGGCCCAGGATATCGCGATCATTCACGGCCCGCCGGGTACGGGCAAGACGAGGACGCTGGTGGAGCTCATCCGCCAGGCGGTTCTTCAGGGACATAAGGTGCTGATCTGTGCCCCCAGCAATCTGGGCGTGGACAATCTCTTTGAACGACTGCTCGACCGCCGGACCAAAGCCGTGCGCATCGGTCACGTTGCCCGCGTGCTTCCCCATCTGCGTGACCAGTGCCTGGCCGCCCTGGTTCCGAAGCACCGCGATGTCCGCCGAATCAAGAAGTTACGATCGGAAGCGGCCGACCTGTTTCGGAAGGCGGACAAATCCTCCCGGAGCCTCGATCGCCTGGCCCGCCAAGCCCTGCGCGAGGAAGCCCGGGAACTGTTGGCTGATGCGCGTGAAATTGAGTCGGAGATCGCGCAGGAAATCCTGGATGAGGCGGAAGTGGTCTGTGCCACGAACACCGGGATCACTTCCGATCTGCTCGGTGCCCGGCACTTTGATCTCGTGGTCATTGATGAAGCCTGCCAATGCAGCGAACCGTCCTGTTGGATTCCGTTGTTACGCGCCGGGCGGATGGTGTTGGCGGGAGATCACTGTCAACTTCCACCCACGGTCATCTCCCAAAAGGCCGCGCAGGAAGGGTTCGATGTCAGCATGCAGGAACGGCTGGTCCAGCTCTACGGCGCGCAGGTCTGCCAGCCACTGTTCGTGCAATACCGCATGCACACCGACATCATGCGCTACCCTTCCGCCCAGTTCTACGAGGACAAATTACAGGCGGACGATTCGGTTGCGAGTCACCTCTTGTGCGATCTGCCGGATGTTGCCGTTGATGAACTGACCGACTGCGCCGTTCGCTTCATTGACACCTCGGGTTCGTCGTACGAAGAGGAACGGGAGGCGGCCGGCAGCAGCCTTGGCAATCCGGAGGAAGCCGCGCTCGCGATCAAGAAAGCCATGGATCTGATCGCTCTCGGCGTGCGCCCGGAAGACATCGCCATCATCACTCCGTATACCGCGCAAGTCCGGCTGCTCCGCGAACAGATCAACAACGACGCGGTGGAAATCGGCAGCATCGACGGATTCCAGGGCCGGGAAAAAGAGGCCGTGATCATCTCTCTCGTCCGTTCGAATGAGGACCAGGGGATCGGCTTCCTGAGGGACACCCGCCGAATGAACGTCGCCCTGACCCGAGCGCGTCGCAAACTGATCGTGATTGGCGACAGTGCCACCATTGCGGGCCATCCTTTTTACAGCGGACTCCTCTCCCACTTCGACACCATCGATGCCTACCATGGTGTCTGGGACGAGTAGCGCAGTTTCCCAAGCAGCGAAATCTGATTGCGTCGGCGGGTTGATCTCCGTTTGATCAGCCCCGTGAAATTTCCCTATCAGCGAACCTTGGCAATGCTCGTGGTTCTCCTTGGAATCGGTACCGCGTCAGCCCGGGAGCCATTGGAACAACTTGCGCTCTGGGACATGGCCCGACTGGGCAAGGCACCGGCAGCCGAGTGGGGGAAGACGGATGGGGTGGTGCAGGAGGTGTTCTATGCCGGTGAACATTACCAGGGGAAACCGACGCGGGTCTTTGCCTATGTCGGGCGACCGGCAGGAACCGGTCCTTTCCCGGGGGTCGTGCTTGCTCACGGTGGTGGCGGACAGGCATTCAAGGAATGGGCGCGGCACTGGGCCAAGCGCGGGTATCTCTCGATCGCGATGGATACAGCGGGCAACGGTCCGGGCAAGAAGCGCCACGCCGATGGCGGACCGGATCAGACGCACGCCTTCAAGTTTCGAAATTTCACCGCCGCGGACGCCAAGGACATGTGGACCTATCATGCCGTGTCAGACGTCATTCTCGCCCATTCGTTGCTGCGCACGTTGTCAGACGTCGACCCCGATCGCACCGCGCTCACCGGGATCAGTTGGGGTGGATATCTGACTTGCCTGACCTCGGGGATTGATCAGCGGTTCAAGGCATCCGTCCCGGTTTATGGCTGCGGTTTTCTGGCGGATAACAGCGCCTGGTCCGTCGAGCAACTGCCGGGAATGAAAGCCGATGCCCGGCGGCTTTGGAACCGCAACTTTGATCCGGGTCAGCATGTCGGTCGGGTGACCTTTCCGATGCTGTTCCTGAACGGCACACACGACTTCGCCTATCCGCTCGACAGTTATCGCAAGACGATCGAACAGGTGAAACCCGAACTCGTGACCGTGGCCTTGCATCACAAACTGCGGCACGGGCATATCTGGACCTTCAAGATTGTGGACGCCTATATCGATTCGGTTCTACGCCAGGGTTCCGGGCTGGTTCGCCTCGGTGAGTTGCGGGTAATTGGAAATCAAGCGGCCGCTCCAATTCTTGCCGAAACAAAGGCAACTTCCGCCAAACTATGGGTCACCGGCGATCAGGGAGCCTGGCAGAAAAGGAATTGGAAAACGCTCCCAGCCACCATCGTGGACCGAAAGATCCAAGCGGAACTGCCCGCCGAACGTCCGCTGGCATTCTTTCTTCAGGCCGAAGACGAACGTGGTCTGCTGACGAGCACGACCCACGCGGAGCTGGGCAGAAAAGTAAACCCCGCCAATCATGCCGAAATTCCGACGCCAAAACTGGAACGTGACTTTTACAACTGGCACGCGCGCCACGCCGAGATTCTGCGCCTTAAAAACGAGGTCAATCCGGACATCGTTTTGATCGGTGATTCGATAACTCACATGTGGGGTGGACTGCCCGCCGCGCCCGGCCGACATCGCGGCACTGACTCATGGCAAAAGTTCTTTGGGGATCGAGCCCTGAACCTCGGCTTTGGCTGGGATCGCACACAGAATGTTCTTTGGCGTCTGAACCATGGCGAACTGGACGGGCTGAAACCCAAGCTGATCGTCATCCATATCGGCACGAACAATACCGCCGGAACGAAGAATCACCGAGCCGGCACCGCGGAAGAGATCGCCGCCGGTATCCGGGCGGTGGTGAGGGCGGCACGTTCGAAAGTTCCGGGTGCCCAGATCGTGCTGATGAAGGTATTCCCTCGTGGTGAAAAGCCGAACCATCCCGCCCGGTCGAAAATCGCTGCGATCAACAAATTGCTCCCGGCCATCGCCCAGGAACTGAAGGTGGAACTGCTCGACATCACCGATGAGTTGCTCGATGAAAACGGCGTGTTCCCAAAATCGCGGGCCCAAGATTTCCTTCATCCCTCGGATGAGGGATACAAAATCTGGGCGCAGGCCTTGAAGCCGTTCCTGCCGGCCAGATGAGGGGCGTTTTATTTGACCGCCGTGGTTATTCCGCGCGCACTGTTCCGATGATTTCTTCCAGATCATCGGCGGTGCGCTTGAGGAGGCGTTGAAAGTCGTTGATCAGGTGGCAGAGGGGCCGCCTGCCGATGCGGGCGATGGCCGGATCCCCTGGCACGAGTTGCGTCAGATCCGCTGATGTCGAGCCGCTGCTGGATTGTGTTTTTCCCAGCCGGGATAATCATCTGTGCCGGTGAGATCGGCGGTCGGTGATGCCAAAGTATCCATCTGTTCCGCTCTTGTTATCGGCGGAAAAACGCGCGGGTTGACCGGTTTCTGTGGAAATAAGTGGAACGGACTTGGCGCTTTGACCGTCGGGTAGGAAATTTTGCTAAAGAAACCTCCGAATTGATCCGATTTCTACGCCTACAACAGAGAACAATTAGACCGTAGACACCCCGTTCCGGCCCAACTGGCCAGACCGGCAAAAAACCATGACCTCGTTCGTCAACATTCCTATCAAACGCAAGCTGGTCGCCATCATCATGGCAGTCAGCCTTACCGCACTGGCTGCCGTGTGCGTGGCACTGGGTGTGTATGGACACGTCTCCATCCGCGAGAAAATGGCGAGGGATCTCTCCATCATCGCGGAGATTGTCGCGGAGAAAAGCAGCGCGAGCCTGATCAGTGGCGATTCCGAAGCCGCATCGGAAGTGCTCGGTTTGTTGAGCGCACAACCGCATATCATCGCGGCCGCGATCCTCGACAAGGACGGAAAACTGTTCGACAAGTTTCAGCGCAAAGCCGCCGACGCGTCCGACCCGCCGGCGTTGGAACTGTCGGATAGCCTCAGATCCGGTCACGATTTTTCGGCCGGACGAATGACCTATTATGAGCCCATACGTTGGGAGAACGAGACGATTGGCAGCCTCTACATCGCCCGCGATCTCGATGAACTCTACCATCGCATGAGCCAGTTTGCCGGCATCGTCGCGCTCATCATGGCCGGTGCCGTCATCCTTACACTCGCGCAGACCGGCTGGCTGCAGCGCATTGTCACCGCGCCGATCATCCACCTCCATCGGACGGCCAAGGCGGTGGCGGCGGAAAAGAACTATTCGCTTCGCGCCGTAAAAAGGAGCGATGACGAACTGGGACAGCTGGTCACGGCATTCAACGAGATGCTGTCCGAGATTCAGAGCCGTGACGCGGCGTTGCAGCGCGCTCACAGCGATTTGGAGAGAAGGGTCGAGGAGCGGACGTCAGAGTTAAACGGTGCGAACCGGGATCTCACGGAGTTGTTGAAGAAGAACCAGAAGACGCAGCTGGAACTTGAGGCTGCCACCCGTCACGCACTCGCAGCCAGTGAGGCGAAGAGCAATTTTCTGGCCTCGATGAGTCACGAGATCCGGACCCCCATGAACGGGCTTATGGGGTTTTCCGCACTCCTGGCGGACACCCCGCTCAACCGCACGCAGACCGAGTATGTGGACATTATGAACAGTTCCGGCCGGGCGTTGCTCACCATCATCAACGACATCCTGGATTTCTCGAAACTGGAGGCAGGCAAACTCGCCGTTTCGATCGAACCCTTCGATCTGCGCGAGGTGGTCTGCAGTGTTGCTGATCTGCTCGGTGCGCGCGCGGCGGAACGATCGATCACCCTCGCCGTTGCCTGTCCCGACACTGTTCCTTCAATGGCAATCGGTGATTCCGGGCGGGTTCGTCAGGTGGTCCTGAACCTGGTCGGGAATGCCGTGAAATTCACTGAGCAGGGGCATGTGCTCGTGGAGGTGACGGCGGACGAAGAGCAACGGGTCTTGCGGTGCGAGATACGGGACACAGGCATAGGTATTCCAGAGCAAGCGCAGGTCAATCTGTTTCAGAAATTCATGCAGGCGGACGTTTCGACGACGCGACAATTCGGGGGCTCGGGTCTGGGGCTCGCAATCAGCAAGTCCCTGGTCGAAATGATGCATGGCGAGATTGGTGTGAACAGTGCAAGCGGCCGCGGTTCCACCTTCTGGTTTACCGTCCCTCTGGCTCCGACGGAGCGTCAGAATCCCAGAGGGGTAGTGCCGACGCTGGCCGCTGACACACGACTGCTGTTAGTCGAGCCTGTGGTCGTAAATGCTGAGGTAATGTCTCACCAGTTGGGGCTGTGGGGGATTCCTCACGAAGTGGTGGCATCCACTGATGCGGCGATTCCGTTGCTGATGGACGAGGCGGGTAACCTGGAAAACTGGTCCGCGCTACTGCTGCCACAACATGTTGCCGCGCGTGGCGATGCGTTCTCTGAAGTGCTTGCCGGATTTGCGGCGGCAGGTCTGAAGATTCTGACGACGACTCGGCCGGATGAATCCACGGCCCCTCACGCCATTCAGGGAACGACCATTCACTTCGGCCTGACTGGACCGCTTGGCCGCTGCGACCGCCTGTGGGAAATGGTGGATTCGCTCAATTCCGATACTCCCGTTACCGGGGAAACGGTATTTCTGTCGAACCCCGAACCGGATGGGGATCCGGAACCTGCCGCCAAGCGTGCCAAATGGCATGTGCTGGTCGCGGAGGACAATGCGGTCAATATGAAGCTGGCGACGAAGTTCCTCGAAATTCTGGAGTGCGAAGTGAGCCACGCCGTCAACGGATTGGAGGCGGTGGACTGTCTGAGCGAGCGGGAGTTCGACCTGGTTTTCATGGATTGCCACATGCCCGAATGCGACGGTTATCAGGCGGCCCGCAGGATCCGTGTTATAGAAAAGGAACAGAAACGCGAGCGGGTTCCCATTGTGGCCCTGACCGCCAATGTCATGAGTGAGGGCCGGGCGCAGTGCCTGTCAGCGGGCATGGATGATTTTCTAGCCAAACCGGTCGATATTGATGATCTGAAAAAATGTCTCCAGCGCTGGGCGCCGGAACGACAAGACACGGAGGCCGTGGCGGCCTGACCGGAGAGTGGACGCGCGGAACATGCTCGACAAAGAGAACGGCGATTTGAGCGGGAAATTCCAAAACAGATGATGGGAACAGCATTTTTTAGGGACACCAGCGCCAGTACGGCATTCTTGAAGAAATTCATGGAGGACTATATCGACTATATCGAAAAGTTGAATTCAGCCAAGGAACCCTATCGGGGTCCGCTGGCAAGTCTGCTGCGCGGTGGGATCGCCGTGCCGGCTCTTTCGGCGACGGCAATGAAGCTCGTGGCGCTCGCCGAGGATGAGAAGAGTTCGTTGGAGGATATTGAGGCGGTGATCTCCCTGGATCCCGGTCTGGTCAGTCGTTGTCTGCAGATTGCCTGCACCAGCTCCTACTCGAGACAGCCCATTACCGAGATTCGTCAGGCGCTGCTGATGTTGGGCCAACGGCAGGTTCGGCAGGTGGCCTTCACCAGCGAGGTGATGAGCAGCTTGGCCGAGTTCAAGGGGGACAAGGGGGACAAGTGGGAACACTATTGGCTGCACAGCCTGCTGACGGCTCGCCTGGCCGACCAACTTGCGCGCGCCTTCAACCAGGATACCGGGTTGGAGTATCTTGCCGGACTGCTGCACGATTGCGGAGAGATCTTCATGGCCCGGTATTTTCCCAAGGATTGGAACGAGCTGCGATCCGTTGAATTTGAAGATCCCGACGACAGCATCGAGATCGAGGACAAGCAATTTGGCGTCAATCACGCGCAGGTCAGTGCGGCAATTGCACAGACTCTCGGCCTGCACTCCAAGATCGTCCGCGCCATCGCCTTTCACCACAGCCCCCCCCACCGCCGCTGGTTCAGCATCAAGCGGGCGACCAGCAAGGATTTCCTGCCGGCCTGTATTTCGATGGCGGATCGGCTCGCCCACCTGGCCGTTCAAAGCGGCACGTCTCAGCAGGAGGTCCAGCTGAAGGAGCAACCGGGTTGGGACACGCTCGCGGCATTCAAACCCACCTGGGATCTGCAGCTCGATCTGGGGCTGGAACTCCAGCACGCCCAGCGCGATCTGGGCGTGCTCCTGTGATCCACTGGTGATTGCCGTTGCGAGTGCCAATATAGCCGCGAGCAGCGTGCCGCTCCGGTCGAAGAGCCGGGCTGAAAGCCCGGATCATTGGGTAACAGACAGCCACTACACGAGGGCGATCAACGACTAATGGCCCAAGGTGATAGCGCCCGAATCGGCCGGTTCTATCGCCGCAAGACAGCGTGGATCTTCCGCCGCTCACCGCTGTCGAGCGTCACCTCACCATTGATGGAAATGGAACCGGCGGCGTTCGCTTCCCGGTCTGTCCCCAAGGCATACACCCCGTCCAGGATCACCCTCTTCTTGGTGGTGCGACTCACGCCGATCGCGCGAAACGAGAACCCGTTGGCCGGCACGAGCTGGCGATCCAGAGCTTCCCCAATCAACCGCTGTTCCGTTGACGCGGCGGCTGATCCGGTCACGTCGCTGCGGTCGATAACGTTCCCATTGTAGATCGACCCGTCAGCGTCGCGAACAGTGACGCGACCGTTTTGAACGTGGAATTCGAACGACGACAAAATACCGGAAGGCGGCGGTGAATTTGGGTTGCGCCGAAACCCCGCGCCGCTGCCGGACCGGGCAAACACCTGGCGCGATTTGAAGGCGGACACGGGTTGGAGGTTCAGGCCCCGTCCACGGGATTCAGTGGGGGCGGATTTCGCTGCGGTTCTGAGGGCGGCCGGCGAAGAGCGCGTCGGGGGAAGAAACATTTTTTGCCCTTCACGAGTTGCGTCGTAATCCACCATGACCCGGCCGGATGCCGCGCTTGTGGCAATGGGGGCGGATTTCGCTACGGGCCGAACTGCGGGCACGATTTTCCTTGGAAGTGCGGGAGCGCTTGGTCGAGCAAGCGACGGCGGGGCAACGATTCTGGCGATGCTCGGAGGGTAAAACTTTTTCGGCGCTGGCTTCGAACGGACTCCCTCGCCCGCAGAAACCGGCCGAAGATCGGCGGCGGGAACGACACTGGGATCGCGGGCGGAGGGCATGCCCCTTGAGATCACCATTTCGGGCTTTGGATTCGAGGCCAAATCACTGATCTCGCGGTCGACCTTCAAGGTGGACGGTTTCGCACCCGCCTCAGTGATCAGAGCCTGGTCTGCTACTCTGGCTGAAGAAGCTGCCGGGGCGAGGGTGCCACTCTTCTCGAGTTCGAGCGTCAGGCTCGCTCCGCCCGTTGCCTTTGAGAGCGCCGCTGCCCGCGACTCTGCTTTCTCCGCTGTGGCCGCCTCAGCTTCAAAGGGTTTTCCACCTGCAGCTCCGGCCCCGGACAGAATCGGTAGGACACTGGGTTCCGAGACGTTCAGAAAATCAGTCGCGCTCTTTGCCACCTGGGCTGGCGGCTTTTCGAAGAAAGTGAAGCCGGCGATCACCAGGACGGCCAGGCAGGCGAAGCCGAACGCCAGCTTCGGCACCCAAACCCGCGACCATTCCTTGACCACCTGTTGCCACCCAAGTGAACCGGCGAACTTCTGTTCTGAGGAAGGTTCCGCCGCCGGCGCGCTACCGAACGTTTTGGCCACCTCATCGCGCAAATGCTCCTGAACCACAGCCGACAGACCGAACGGTCCCGCTTCGGCGCGGCGGCGCATGCGGTAATTGTCTAGCATCTGTTCGATTTCGCTGGAGGGCGGTTTGGGCATGATCGCTAGGGGTTGGACGGGGAAACTGGGTTGGAGTCCTGCGCAAATAATCTTTTCACCACCACCTCGAGCTTGTCCCGGCATTTGCTCAGCCGTGAACTCACCGTCTTTTCGTTCACATTCAGCGCATCGGAGATCTCTTTGTAGCTCAGGTCACCGAAGTAACGGAGCTGGATCACCGCTTGGCAGGCCTCGCCCAGTTCGTCCAGCGCACGGCCGACCAGGGCCGCGTTTTCGTTCAGCAACAAGTTGACCGCGGGACCCGCCACCGGGCTCGGCGGATCGATGGTTCGGCCGGTCTCCGGATCCTCGTCGTGCAGGCTGATCGGCTGGCGTCCACCACCGCGCTTGGCCGCGTTCCGTTTTTCGCGATAGTCCCGGGACTTGTTAGAGGCGATGCGAAACAACCAGGTCTGCAGCTGGCATCCGCCCTGGAACGAATTGATGTGGCGGATGAAAGCGAGAAACGTTTCCTGACAGATTTCCTCCACGTCTTCCCGCGTGAAGTCTGAGGTGAGCTGGAAAATGTAGCGGCCAACCGGGGCGTAGTGCAGTTCGAATACCTCGTCCCACGCGGCGTGTTCACCGCGGCGGCAGCGTTCGATTAACTTGGATTCAGCCCTGGCACTCATGGCCGGGCGCAACATAGCAGAGCCGTTCGGATTACGAATCACGAAATCCCCTGAAGCGGAAACAACCGGCGGCGAATGTAGCAGCGAGCAGTCAGCCGCGCCGAAGGGTAGGCCCAAACTTGTTCGAACCAGTCGGGGCGGACGACAAATTGCGCATACCGTCCCGTATCCAAATGCCCTAGGCTCAGGCATGCATCTGTTCAATCTGTCCCGATGGCGCGCCCTTCTGGCATCGATCGGTATCTGCGTCTCAGGAGGAATCCTTCAAGCTGAAACACTCTTCATAGAAGCGGAGACTCTGACCCCCAGCGCGAATGGCTGGATCTCCCACCAGAACGGACAGACCCGAGGCGCATCTGCGGCCCGAGCGCTAAACGGTGCGAGCGGTGATCCCAAAGCGGTCGCGCATTCCACTTTGATCCGGCCCCAGAATATCGGCGGCAAATACCGCATCTGGGTTCGCTATGGAAACCACCGTCGCTTCCGTGGTGCGTTCACTGTGGCCGCCATCGCTGGCCAGGGTGAGATCGGGGAGGGCGTGTTTGACGAAAAGCCCGTTGCTGGCGCGAAGGATTGGGAATACGTGTGGCGGCATTTCGACGTGACCGCAAACGCTCCGTTCAAGCTGGAAGTCGCGAAACATCAAAACCGCAACTGCACCAGTTATGTCCGGAACGTGGATTGTTTTCTCATCACCGACGACAAGGAACTCGTCCCGAATCATATCTCCTACGGTCCGCAGACCTGGCTCCGCGTTTCCCTCGCGGACGTTTACGAAAAGCCGTTGCAGATCCACATTTTTGCCGACCACCACCGCTCGCCCTGGTACGGCCACTGGCACCTGTCCAAGGCCGGCGCGGCGAAGGGCTTACGTCCGACCAACTCCCAGTTGCTGGCCAGCGGCGAACGCACGCCGTGGTGCAACATCACACCGATGCTTTACCAAGATGCCGGTGCGATTCTCAACATCACTGCGCGCTACACCTACGCCGAACGGGCGGAGCGGCTGAAGGGGACGTTCGAATTCGCCACCGCACCGGATGAAGTCGCCCTCATTCGGACCATGGAAGTAGACAGCGTTCCCAATGGGCTCGTCATCGCCATGCCCCCGGACCTCGTCACGGCCGAGAACCGTTCGCGCTTCAAGCGCGATCGCGAATTCGCCGAGGCCACCGGCAAGATTGCCGATGCCTTTCCTTGGCCGACGATCGGCAAAAAGCCCGAACGGTTTCCATTCTTCGTCAGCGCAACCGTCACCGGCTACGGAACCCCGGTGGATCAATCCGTCCAGGATCGTGAATGGAAGACCCTCGGCTACTTCGGTTTCTCAAACCGTGAGAAGCACGCTCTGCACGGCCACGTCTGGCGCATGCTCGGTGGTTCCTATTGTCAGCCGGATATCGCCACCATGCGGAAAAATACCGCGATCTATCGGAAGGCATTCACGGATGCCGGTCATCATCTTGATGACGTCACCCACGTCCAACTGACCGATGAACCCACTGGCCAGGCGACCAGCTTCATGGCGAGCAATCCCTCCTACCAAATCGCTTTTCGCGCTTGGCTGAAGGATCTCGGAAAAACCCCGCCAGACCTGCTCGTATCGGACTGGACCGCCGTCAAGCCGGTCGCAGATTCCGAACGCGATAAACACCCGGCCCTCTACTACTTCACCCAACGCTTCCGCACCCGCGCGCTCGGCGACTTCATGGCCGTCCAAAAGGAAATTATCGAGGAAGCCTACGGACGCAGCTTTCCCACGCTCGCCAACTTCAGTGACGGCGCGACTTACTCCGCAAACTTTTACTCCCAAGGCGTCGACTATTTCGAGCTGCTTGACGACGACCAACAGAACGCCATCTGGAGCGAGGATTGGGCCAATGGCGCTTCCAGCTACCAATGCGGTGCCTACAACGTTGACCTGCTCCGCGCCGCTGCGCGTGAACGGAAGCAGACCATCGGGCACTACGTCATTGCGCATGCCCATCGGAAATCATGGGACATCAAAACCAAGGTCGCCGGCGAAACCGCCCGCGGCGTGCGCATCTGGAAGAACTTCTCATACGGCACCAGTTGGGGCAGTCACGAAGGCGGTCCGTCATGGAAGAGTCACACCTGGTACAACCATCCGGAAGTCTGGGGAGCCAACGCCGAAGTGGTGCGCGAGATCGGCGCGGTGGAGGATCTGATTCTCGACGCCGTCGCGGATCCGGCGGAGGTCGCGATCCTTTACAGTTCATCCACCGATGCGTGGCAGGTCGGAAGGAATCACGCCTACGGATTCAATCGCATGCACAATTGGATGGCGCTGTCCCACGCCCAGATTCCCGTAGACTTCGTGGCCGAACGGCAGGTGGAACGCGGCGATCTGACCGGTCGCATAGTCTGCTACCTCTCCGGACCCAATCTCACCCGCGCCGCCGCCCTCAAGCTTCGAGATTGGGTGAAATCGGGCGGCGTGCTCGTCCTTTCCGCCGGGGCCGCGATGCGAGACGAATTCAACCGCCCAATGAGCATCATCTCCGACGTGGCTCCCGCAGAGCGCGCCCCGCTCGAAACCGTTCAGGACTTCCGCAACTCCGGCAGCTACATTCACATTCTGAAACCCATCGACGTCGCCGAATTCAACGGAACCCACATGGAGGTGCTCTCGGTTCGGCAAAAACAATCCCTTAAGAAAGGAGCAAAGAGCCTCGCAAGCTTTGCTGACGGAAGCCCTGCCGTCGTGCATGCTCGCCATGGAAAAGGGATGATCTATTCCGTCGGATTTCTCCCGGCCCTTGATTACATCAAACAGGCCGAAGTCACCCGTCGGGTACTGATCGCCAAGCGCGATGTTGCATTGAAGAAGGCTGCCCTCCAAGGCGAGCACCCCGCGCCTGCAGTTCAGACTGAGAAACCCGCGTCACCCACGGCCATCGATCCCCGGATCGACCGCTCCTACAATCCTTGGGAATTCTCCGCCCGCGTCCGTGAGTTTCTCCTCAAGCCGGTCCGGGAGGCAGGCGTCCGGACTGATCTGACCTGCAATGTTCCGCTGATCGATGCCGTAGCCTTGCGGTCAACCGAAGGGATCGTCATCCCGCTCGCCAATCACACCCTCGTTCATCAGAAGAACGCTCAATTCACCCTCCGCACCGGCGAACGCACCGTTGACCGCGTGGAATCAGTGCACCAAGGCCCGATCGGTTTCGCGGTTGAAGAATCCGGCGGGATCGTCTTTTCCCTGCCCCTCGCCGCCAGCGACTACGTGAAGGTCTACTTCGCCAAGTAATCTCGTAGCGGAATTCGTGAGAATTTCTTTGCGCCGAAGGAACGGCAAACAAATCGGGGGACAAAGGCATGAACGAATATCCTCAGCGCGATTCCATGGGAGTGGTCTATCGTCTGGAGGGATGAGCTTGCGAGTCCGTGGCGTTAAGCAGGTCAAAGGTGCTGGCTTGGTATTAGGTGCGATTGCCACGTGGTAACACATGCCTTCGGACTCGCAAGCTCGTCCCTCCACAGGGCGCGCCGCCACGCCGGCGCAATCACACCCCGATTAATTTGCCCTCCAAAAAAACCCTTTGTGATCTTTGTGTTCTTTGTGGTTAATCCATCCATCCCATGAACTACATGCGCATCATCACACTTCTCCTCGCTGCCCTCATTCCGCTTTCCGCCGCCGAGGTGAAACCGCCCAAGGGCTTCCGTGCCCTCTTCACCGGCAAAGACCTCACCGGTTGGCATGGACTGAATCCTCACAAGGTAGCCAAGCTCACCGGCGAGAAACACGAAGCAGCACTGAAGAAGATGCGCGAAGAATTCTCCCAGCATTGGCGGGCGGAGAACGGTGAGCTGGTCAACGACGGCTACGGTCCCTACGCCAACACCGACGAGGATCTCGGCGACATGGAATTCCTCATCGAATACAAGACCGTCGCCAAGGCCGACAGCGGCATCTACCTGCGCGGCACGCCGCAGGTGCAGATCTGGGACAATACCCAGGTCTTCGATCCCAAACGCCCGACCCGCCGTCCGCATCTCGGATCCGGTGGTCTGTTCAACAACACCCCCAACACGCTGGGACGCGATCCGATCGTCAACAAGGACAAGCCCTTCGGACAATGGAACAAATTCAAGATCCGTCAGGTCGGTGCCCGCACCTGGGTCTGGCTGAACAACCGTGCCGTCGTCGAAGGCGCCGTGATGGAAAACTACTGGGACCGATCGCTGCCCTTGCCGGCCAAGGGCCCGCTCATGCTGCAAACCCACGGCGGCGAAATCCGTTGGCGCAACATCTTCGTCCGCGACATTGGCAAAGCCGAAGCCAAGCAAATCCTCGCCACCCCGCAACTTCCCACCCCGACGCATTACGACGTCTCCTACGGACCGCATTCCAAACAACTCATCCACTTTTGGCAGTCCGAATCCGAGCAGCCAACACCGGTGCTCCTCTTCATTCACGGTGGCGGTTGGATGGCCGGCGGACGGCTCAGCGGACTCGTCAACACGCTCCCGAATTTCCTGAAAGAAGGTATCTCCGTCGCTTCCGTCGAATACCGTTTCATCCCTGAAGCCACCAAAGACGGCCTGATACCTCCGGTGAAAGGCCCACTCCACGACGCCGCCCGCGCCCTGCAATTCGTCCGTAGCAAAGCCAGCGAATGGAACATCGACAAGGACCGCATCGGTGCTTCCGGCGGTTCTGCCGGAGCCTGCTCGTCCCTGTGGCTCGCCTTCCACGACGACCTCGCGGATCCGAAGAGCAAGGATCCCGTCGCCCGCGAATCCACCCGCCTCTGGTGTGCCGCGGTCAACGGCGCCCAGACCACGCTGGATCCGAAGCAGATGAAAGAATGGACCCCCAACAGCCGCTACGGCGGTCACGCCTTCGGCATCAATGGCTTCCCGCAATTCCTCGCCAAACGCGACACCATCCTCCCGTGGATCGCAGAGTATTCCCCCTACGCCAACGTCAGCAAAGGCGACCCGGCAGTCTATCTCTACTACTCCGCTCCGCCCGCTCTGGGGAAGGACCAGAAGGACCCGACCCATACCTCGAACTTCGGCGTGAAGCTCCAGGAACACTGTCAGGCCAACGGCGTCAAAGCGTTGCTCTACTATCCCGGTGCCAAAGGCATGAAATACACCACCACCGAAGCCTATCTCATCGCCAACCTCAAGGCCGCGCAGCGGCCATAGGTATTCGAACATTCGTTCAACGAATCGCGCCAAAAAATTGGCGCGATTTCTCCGGTGCGAGACAAGACAGTAGACACTGCCCTACCCCCTAACCCGGTGTGAGTTGGAAAGTCTTTCCCAACAGCTCCCAGCTGCGGGCTGGGTGAGCCGATGGTTCACTCCCCCCAAAGGGAGTTTATGGCGGCGACAGTATCCTCAACCAGTTTCTGGCCACCTAGCGGTCCGATCCGGCTGCTTTGGATGACGGCGCTGTAACCGCCGCCACCTACGGCTCGCACGGTCGGCAGATAGCCGGCGGATCCGGTCAGTTGAATGATGAAGGTCTGCACCGCCGGACTGCGTGCCTTCATCTGGATGCCGTAGTCGGTGAACAGCTCGAATTCGTTGCTGGCGATGGCCACGTCGCCCAAGCGGATGACGTGCAGTTCCATGTCCTTCGTGCCGATTCCCTCGGTCTGTTGAATCAGGTGACGGGTCACGACGGACTGATGCCAGAGGTAGTTCCAGCGTTGGGATGGGATCGGTTTGTATTTGTTCGCATTGTCCAGCGCGGTCTTGTGTTCCGTCTCGGTGACCTTGCGGTAAGGCAGTTTGATCGTTTCAACGTGATGACGCAGGAGCCCATCCTTTCGCTTGTCCTTGATTGCGACCTCATAGGCCTCGGTCCAGCCGTTCACAATCCGGCGCGACATTTCCTGTAGCCGGGTGAGTCCGCGTAGCTTGCGCATCCGGGCGTCGGCTGACTTGCCGTACATCGGCCTGGGAACCTGATCACCGCCCGCACCGGTAAGACCGAGAATGTGCAGATCCTCTCCATGAAGCTCCCGCAAAGTTTCCCGGACGGGATGCCAAAGGTCGGCATTGAGCGCTGATCTCCCTTCTACTTCCTGCGCGGGACAGGCCACGTTGATGGCCGTCGCGATCAGATCATTCTGTTCGTTCCAGAAGAACAGCACCTCGAGGTTGTGATCCTCTGTGCCTTCCAATCCGCGGAACTTCTCCACGTTGGTCTTTCCGTACATGACCGACGTTCCGTCCGAATATACCGCCCGTCGATTCTGGGCAATCACTGCCTGCCCCTGTCCGAATCCAAAGGTTCCCGCCTGGCGTCCCCGCCAACTCGCCACCACCGCATCCGCCATCCGGGTCGTCATGAAATCCACATAGGCAGCCACCTGGATCACTCCCGTCTTCGGCAAGGCATAGCGTCCCTCCACCATCACGGGTGCCGTGTGCGTATGGGTCGCCCCCATGAACACCTTGTTCACGTCCAGATCCGGCACCTGTGGTTTCACCTTCGCCCGGACCTTGTCCAAAATCCCCTCGCGGATGGCCACCAGATCGCAGGACACAATCACCGCCTGATCCAAGACCTTGTCCCCGTCCCGCGATTCCAAGGCCAGGGCCGACACCTGGATCGGGGTCTCTGGCTGCTTCGAAATCCGCACCCGTCGTTGCCCGGAGAGAGCGACCGGTTCAGCAGGCGTGATGCTCACCGTCGCCGCCCCAAAACGCAGTTCCGCCCGCGACGAACCGACAAAGAGGACGACGAGGGAAATAATGAGAAATCGAACACGTACAAGATCTACCATGCCGCGAGCATCTATGCATTTCATGGGACTGCAAGCTGCCAATCCCCGGACGCCTCTGTCAGTCCAGCCCATTTGACGGTATTCTGATCCGCGAAGAATGGACTGCGATCCCCAGAGAGATTCAGGCCCGTGAATCTCTCGCGAATCATTTCTTTGGAGCGAAGCGGAAGATCATTCGCTGCGTCGACTTGTTCTCAGGGCAGCAATTTGGAGGTTTTGGACGGCTACCCACACAAAGTCACAGAGAGGCGCATCTCGCACTCCTAACTCCGAACCACACACATCTGGATGGCCTCTGCCAGACGTCGTCCGACCTGCGACGTTTTACGAAAAATGACTCACAGCGGTCGGGTTGGCCGGTTTTGTTGCCGTGTTCCCAAGGTCGGCGCGCTTCGCGGCCAACCTTGGGCTGGAGGTCGTGGCCCCGTCAGGGCCTTTGGGCTTGATGGATGGTTGGAAAGTGGAGCCTATTTTGAGTTTGCCGCTTGAGGTTTAGATCTTTGCACGCTTGTCGGCGTTGGGCTTCCGATGCCTTCTGTCCCACCAAAAGTGTCGAGGAACTTTGATCTACTCCTCCTCCCAGTGCTTGGGACGATCCACGTATTCGCCGCCTTCCCAGCGCAGGTTCCGGAAGCGGCCGACTTTGGAACCGGTTGCGGCCACGTTCTCGTCAGTAAACTTCGCGTTGGTGGAGTGGTAGTAACGGCTGTCCCAGCTACTCACATCACTGGGGATTTCCATGGTGGAGGAGGCCTTACCCTGCTGCTGGCTGAGGCGTTGCTGGTGGGTCTTGCCCAAGGCCTCCGCATCCTCGAAACGAAGAAGAATGACCTTGTGCCAGTCATCGAGCTTTTCGCCGTAGATGTTTTCAAAATCCTGCGGCTTCATTCGCAGCGTGTTCCATCCTTTGTTCTTTAGTTGAAAGTATCCGTAGTAGCGAAATTCGCTGTTGTTCTGGCCCTTAAATCTTCGCCGGATGCTCACGCCAATCCAGCTTTCCGGATCCGGTGCGTTGACGTCGATCACGAGTTCCCCTCCTTTCGGCCCGATCCACCGCGGATCGACCAGCTTGCGGGTTTCCATGAACCAGTTTTTGGTCTTGTCCAGGTTCCCGACCCAATCGTGGAGGCCACGGCTGAAGTCATCGATCACTCGTTGCGGTTTCTCGGTGGGCGTCACACTGGCAGCTTTCATTTCGTCCGGAATGGCGCGGTGATAGGTGCTCGAGAGGAGGAGGGATTTGCAGTCACCGACATTGGGCGATTTGAAATCGTGCTCAATACCGTAAGTCACGTTGGCGTAGGCGAACAAAGGTTCGTCGCGATGGAAGACGGGGCATTCGCCTTCCCAGGTATCGGTAATCCCGATCCGGGTGGCCCTGGCGTCGGCCCAGAAACGAAGCTGGGGTTGGCGACCGTAGCTGTAGTAGATGTCCACCTTCTCGATGGGGCGCTTCGACTCCGGGTCGGGCGTGACGCGAAAGACGGGAATCCTGTCATCGGTTTTGAGGATCAGTTCGCCCTGCGGGGTTTCGGGGAAAATGAAACCGGTCTGCTTGAGATACTGCTCGAACCACATCGTGTCGGCGATCGCAGCCGCGGGACTGGAGGCGTGATTGTAGTGGGCTGGCATGGTGAGCCGTTTGGGAACTCCCGCGGGCATCGCGTTCATCGCGCGAACGATGTTGTCAGTCGGGGAATTGAAGTCGTTCGCGGCGGCCTGGAACAGCAGCGGCGCGTGCATCTTCTTCCAGTTGGCATCACAGCTGACGGTATTTTTGAAAAGCGTTCGCTGAGCCACATCGTCCATGCCCTCATAGGTGCGCGTATTCCGAAAAAGCCAGGGGTAGCCTTCCCACCAAAACCCTGCCCCGCCCATCGAAGGCACGACGGCCTTGAGGCGCGGATCGGTTGCGGTGCGAACGGTCATTACGCCACCCGTGGAGTGCCCGCGAAAGCCGAGTTTCTCCGGATCGATTTCGGGACGGCTCGCGAGAAAAGTGATGGCCCGGCGCATGGCGAACATGCGGAGATACATCGCCTCGTTCCGGGGGCTCAGAACATCGTCGACGGTATTGGGTCCTGGCGCAAGACGGCCCTTGCCGTGACGAATATCGGGCTTTCGAACAGCAGGATTGAATGAGCCATAATCAGTGTTCGGCAATCCGGTGAAACGTTTCTCCCAAGGTTGCGCGCCATTGTTGGGGCAGAAGGCGGCATACCCATTCATCGCCCAGTTTTTCGCACCACCAACCGAGGCTCGTTGCCCGCCTCCATGACAGACGACGAGAGCCGGCAGGTTGCGATCGTGATCGCCTTTGGGAACCGCGTAGAATCCAGCGAGCTTCAGCATCTCCCCTTTGAACTCTCCGATATTGAACCAGACGAGTTGAAGCAGGACATCATTCTCTTCCCACGTCTTCAGGATCTCCACCTCAAGCGGCGTCCCCTCGTCTTTTTCCGGGAAGTCAGCCCAGAGTTCATCCAGCGTTTGAGGGATGGAATTCGCGGCATCAGTCATCGCGGTTAGCGACAGCGCCACCAGGGTGATCAGGATCGTTTTCTTCATATTGTTGGCTGGCAAAGCCAAGGGTCGTCACGTAGTGACATGGAAAGGTCACGGAAATCTCGACACGCAGCACGAACCTTTTTGACCAAGGATTACTCGGAGGTTCTTGGGCGCCCCTCATCCAACCTTGGGCTGGAGGGCGCAGCCCCGTTGGGTCATCCATCACGAACCTATTGCAGGTCGAGCAAGGAGCATCGCCGAAATCCGTTACCGATCTTCCGGTAACAATTTTCATCTACGGCTTCCCTGAATCTCTGGTTCTCAAATGGATGAAGGCTTCGGTCCGGGAGCAGTACTGTCTTTTCAGCTTCCGTGCTTTCAGTTTCTTCCGTGGTTGAAATCGAGAGCGGCCTTTCGGTGAGGGAGTTCTGGGAAAACGGACAGCAGCTGCTTAACGTCCCGGTTCCCGGTGGCATCACGTTTTGAAATCGAGTCCATAAAAAGAGCTTCGTTGCGAAAACCGTGCAACGAAAATTCCGGGGCAGCTACCAGCAAGACATGAATCATCCAAGTCAATCGCGCCCCGAAACCGCCCAATATACGTTCCGCCTGCCCGCTATCGCCGCGCTTCTGGCGGTCAGTTTGATTACGGCCTGCCAACGCGACGCGACAGAAGTGACGCCTCTTGCCGCTGACGTCGATTCCGCCAATTCCGCCGATTCCGCGCAAGGTGCGGCCCTGCCGGCACCTCCGGTCAAACCGGATTACTGGTCGAAGGCCCGGGATTTCACAGCCAATCTTTCCCTCCAACCCAATCTTGCCGGTGAATTGACAGGCACAGTCGCGTTCATTCAGAACACGCTGGTGGGCCCCAACCGGGCGGATAAGAAGCGGCCCCTGCTGGTGACCGATCGCGCGGCCTACCTGCTCTTCTTTCCGGAGATCCCGGATCTGCAGAAGCTGGAGGCGGTCGTCGATGACGGAAAGGGCAAGACGCTGACCTTGCCACTGAACCGGCCTGAGCAGGGGGCTCACAGCGATTTCAACAACATGGATGGTCGCACACCCGTGGTCTTCAGCAAGCGGGCCTGGAATGCGGTGATCCCTTGGGACCTGATGCATCCGGGTGTGAGCATCACCTTGCGGAACGCGGACGGTAAGGAAGGCAAGCTACCGGCCACGTCCTTTGAATTCGGGGCGCCGCTTGAACTGGTCACGCAGCACATCGAGTTGGGCATGCTGCTCGATCCCTCCGAGGTTCCCGTGAACAAATGGACGCGACCCGGGCAAAACATTTCGCCCGAGTTGGCGCTCGACTATTTTCAGATGGTGCCAATCGCGAAATTCGTCGCGGCGCAGTATCTGCCCATTCACCTGCCCAAGGTCGTGTTGCCCAATGGGAACGTTTACACGAAACAAAGCACTTACACGGAAGCCGGTGTTTACAAGGGCGACATGCGGGAAAATATTGCCAAGGGCTTGATGTCCACCGGCATCAATGACGCGAACGTCGGTGTCACCTCTTCCTTCGGTGGCGACCAGGGCCAACCGCGGCCGTATCGCCAGACCACCGTTCACACCAGTGCCGGGATTTACACCGGCAAGGACAAGCAGGGGAATGAGATCGCCACAAAGGTCACGCACGGACTGAGCGGCGGCGGTGGTCAGTTGACGTTGAAGAACACCACGGGCAACGAATTCTCGCATGAATACGGGCACGATCACGGGCTGGGGCATTATCCCGGAGGTCCTCTCAGCACTCACCGTCAGGACGGAGCGTGGGGTTTCAATCAGTTCAAGCATCGCCTGATCGGCAATCTGAACTGGAATGGCAAACGGTCCGGGACGAAGAGTGCCTACCCGTTCGGCAAAGACGCCATGGCGGGTGGCGCACCCATGGGGTCAGTCAGCGTTTTCACGCTGCATACGCCGTTTTCGTTGATGCTGATTCAAGATAAGATCACCAGCCAATCGGGCGTCATCGACCTCGACAGCACCACCGGTTACACCCGTTGGGATGGGAAGAAACAATCCCTGGTCCCGTCCGCAGTCAAGACACCCAAGCCGGACAAGACCGGTATCCCGGTGGTCACTTTGGTGGGCGTCTACGATCCGGATTCGAAACACGAACTGCCGTCGTTCATCTATCCGGCGTTGTACGGAAACTGGGGCAACGTGTTCACCCCGGCCACGATCGAAGCTCATGATTCCGCGTTGGCAAAATCACGCTGCAGGTTGGAGATCACCGACGAAAACGGTCAGACGCTTCGCTTTCCGATCTGGGACAAACGGATCAAGCCCAAGCTGATGAACCAGTTTCACATCAACCTGGACGCCTCCGTCCGCTACCGGCGCGCCGTCATCCGCTACCGCCCGACGAAGGGTGGCGAGATCGATTTGGATGTCCGCGATCTTGAGCCCCCGCACGGGGAGCTGCCGGACCCCGTCATCGTGGGCCGCGAGCACGGATATACTGCGGCGGCGCTCCGACTGCGGGACATGGAGCAGGTGCTGATCCGCAATGGCTACCCCACGGCCGCCAAGTTGCATCAGGCGATGGAAGACTACTATGGACGCATCGCGGACTACGCTCCCGGTCTTCGGATCGAGGTGGGGCGCGTCTACCGCCAACAAGGGAGCTACTTTCAGGCGCAGGAAGACAATCCGGACCACGCTCCGGCGGCCGGCGATTCACACTGGCGCAAACTGGGTGACACGGATTCGTTCGTGAGTACCACGCGCCTGACCCTCGGTGAACAGAGTGTTGATTACGCCCGCGAAGTAATGAAGGGCAAGAGCGGCGTCTTTTACTATGTGCCCGTCGATCATGTTCACGTCATCGCCTCGGACTCATATTCGGCCGAGTCGGGCAAATGGTATGCCAAGGGCAGCCATTCCAAGCTCACGGTCGTGGCCCAAACGAAGGACGGCGCTCAGGCCGACGTGGTGTTGCGCGGCCAGGTAAACGATCGTCAAGTGCTCAACCACGGTGCCCCGGTCGACGCTCGCAGCCGGGTCCGTTTCAGTTTTCATCAAGAGGACAATCCCGAATTGCCGGCCGGAGATTACCAGCTTCGCTTTGCCGCCTACGCACGGGGCTGGCATACGCGCAAAACGGTTGAAGCCTTTGAAGTGCAGGGAACGGTCAAGGTGAAGTGACACCGGTCCGGGAACGGGGCGTCTCAGATTCCGTGTGTTTCGTAGTTGAAATTGGGAAGGCCCAATTTGCCGAAACGTAGCTTCAGGGCAGCTACAGATTGTTCTTTTGCCATCACCTTGATCGCGTATTTGCGTTCCAGTCCCGTGCTCTCACAGTATTCCTGCAGCAGGGCGGTGCGACGGGAGTAACGCCCACCTCATCATTTTCGCGTAGTCATCCATGCTCTTTTGCATCAACCGTGGTTCCATGATCCCGGAAGAGTCCGGATCATCGAACGTGGGTGTGATTCGTGAATGCGCGCCTACGGCGCGGGTATTCGAGTTACCGTATCTGGGAGGAAGCCCCGTGAGAGGAGAGGGGTTGAAGAAAAATCACACATTGGTTGAAAAAGTTCTTGCGACGTTGGTTGGGTATCCCTAACGTCCGCCTCCCTTCGATGAGGGCCGTTACATGTAACGGTTTGAAACGAAGGAACGAGTTGAAGAAAGTTTGAGAAAACGTTCGACAATCGTTACGGAGATCTTTAGGTTCTCTGCCCGTTGACTGAGTGTTGGTTCTGCTGCCACTCGGTTTTTTTAGCCCCTAGACGGGCTGATCACTTTGGCGCCGCAAGGCGCAGGTGTTCTTTGAAAATTGAATTGTGCGATCTAAGTGAGCCCCTTGGTTTTCAATCGTTGTTAGTGATTGGGAGCTGAGAGTTTTAATTATTAAGTAAGAATCGGTCGATGAATCAAACGATTTATCGCCTGAAAAACTAACTGTTTTTCACGGAGAGTTTGATTCTGGCTCAGAACGAACGCTGGCGGCGTGGATAAGACATGCAAGTCGAACGGGGACTGCTTGGTGGTAACACTAAGTGGAACTAGTGGCGAAAGGGTGCGTAACACGTGGGAATCTGCCTGAAAGTGGGGGATAGCTCGGAGAAATTCGAATTAATACCGCATGTGAAGGAAACTTCAAAGCCGGGGTAACCTGGCGCTTTCAGATGAGCCCGCGGCCTATTAGCTTGTTGGTAAGGTAACGGCTTACCAAGGCACAGATGGGTAGCCGGTCTGAGAGGACGATCGGCCACACTGGAACTGAGACACGGTCCAGACACCTACGGGTGGCAGCAGTCGAGAATCATTCGCAATGGGCGCAAGCCTGACGGTGCGACGCCGCGTGGGGGAAGAAGGTCCTAGGATCGTAAACCCCTGTCATTGGTTAACAAACCTGCACGTTTAACTGACGTGAAGCTGATAGTAGCCAAAGAGGAAGGGACGGCTAACTCCGTGCCAGCAGCCGCGGTAATACGGGGGTCCCAAGCGTTGTTCGGATTCACTGGGCGTAAAGAGTACGTAGGCGGCCTGTTTAGTCTGATGTGAAAGCTCCGAGCTCAACTCGGAAATTGCATTGGATACTGGCAGGCTAGAGATCCGGAGGGGAGACTGGAATTCTCGGTGTAGCAGTGAAATGCGTAGATATCGAGAGGAACATCAGTGGCGAAGGCGAGTCTCTGGACGGTTTCTGACGCTGAGGTACGAAAGTTAGGGTAGCAAACAGGATTAGATACCCTGGTAGTCCTAACCGTAAACGGTGTGCACTTGCTGTAGGAGGATTCGACCCCTTCTGTGGCGAAGCAAACGCGATAAGTGCACCGCCTGGGGAGTACGGCCGCAAGGTTAAAACTCAAAGAAATTGACGGGGGCCTGCACAAGCGGTGGAGTATGTGGCTTAATTCGATGCAACGCGAAGAACCTTACCTGGGCTTGACATGCCGTCATAAGCTGTGAAAGCAGTGGTCAGTTCGGCTGGACGTGCACAGGTGCTGCATGGCTGTCGTCAGCTCGTGTCGTGAGATGTTGGTTTAAGTACCGCAACGAGCGCAACCCCTGCATTTAGTTGCCATCAAGTAATGTTGGGCACTCTAGATGGACTGCCCCATTTCAATGGGGAGGAAGGTGGGGACGACGTCAAGTCAGTATGGCCCTTACGCCCAGGGCTGCACACGTACTACAATGCCAAGTACAGAGGGACGCCAAACCGCGAGGTGGAGCAAATCCCATAAAACTTGGCCCAGTTCAGATTGTAGTCTGCAACTCGACTACATGAAGTTGGAATCGCTAGTAATGGCGCATCAGCTACGGCGCCGTGAATACGTTCCCAGGCCTTGTACACACCGCCCGTCACATCATGAAAGTCGGCTGTACCCGAAGTCACTGTGTTAACCGCAAGGAGACAGGTGCCGAAGGTATGGCTGGTAATTGGGATGAAGTCGTAACAAGGTAGCCGTAGGGGAACCTGCGGCTGGATCACCTCCTTTCTAAGGAGAACCAGCTTACGGGGTAACAACCGTAAGTGAGGTCGACGCTTCGTTTCGGCGAAGTGATTGGCTCGCCTGGATCGCACAATTCAGTTTTTGAAGAACGCATGTTCTTTTGAAAAATGGTTTAGCAAATTGCCCCATGAACGGGCCAACCCATGCGCTGATAACAGCCGTGTAACCCGGCGGGGCTGTAGCTCAGTTGGTAGAGCACCTGCTTTGCAAGCAGGCTGTCAGGAGTTCGATTCTCCTCAGCTCCACCACAACGGGAAGCATGGATTGAATCCGGGCATGTAGCTCAGTTGGTTAGAGCACACGCTTGATAAGCGTGGGGTCGCAGGTTCGAGTCCTGCCTTGCCCACCATTTTTCTACTACAATTTTGGACACTGAATTTATGGTGTCCGACTGTTCTTTGAAAACTGCACATAGAATTAACAAGTCAGAAAACAATGTTTTCGTCGAGTTAAACGAGATAGCGAGAAACGAGTGTTCCTCGCGCCAAAAGAATGTAAGTTAATATGATCAAGCTACTAAGGGCTTGTGGTGGATGCCTTGGCACTGAGAGGCGATGAAGGACGTGACTACCTGCGATATGCTTCGGAGAGCTGGAAGTAAGCTTTGACCCGGAGATTTCCGAATGGGACAACCCATCCGAAAGGATATCATTGGTTGAATTCATAGACCAATGAAGCGAACGGGGTGAAGTGAAACATCTCAGTAACCCCAGGAAAAGAAAGCGATAGCGATTCCGTAAGTAGTGGCGAGCGAAAGCGGAACAGTCTAAACCACGGGAGCTTGCTCCTGTGGGGTTGTGGGACTTCAATATGGGACTTGAATGGTTAGCAAAACGATCTGGAAAGTTCGGCCATAGCGTGTGACAGCCACGTATGCGAAAACCTGAAGAGCCTTAGAGGTATCCCAAGTAATGCGGGACACGTGAAACCCTGCATGAATCCGGGCGGACCACCGTCCAAGACTAAATACTACTCAGTGACCGATAGTGAACCAGTACCGTGAGGGAAAGGCGAAAAGAACCCCTGTTAGGGGAGTGAAATAGAACCTGAAACCACAAGCTTACAAGGTGTAGGAGCCCTTCGGGGTGACTGCCTGCCTTTTGCATAATGAGTCTGCGAGTTATTGTCCGTGGCAGCCTAAGTCCTTATGGGACGGAGGCGAAGGGAAACCGAGTGTGAAATGCGCGTCGGTCGCTGGCAATAGACCCGAAGCGGAGGTGATCTACTTATGGCCAGGCTGAAGCTCCAGTAACATGGAGTGAAGGGCCGAACCTGTCGACGTTGAAAAGTCGTGGGATGAGCTGTGAGTAGGAGCGAAAGACTAATCAAACCCTGTGATAGC
This sequence comes from Limisphaerales bacterium, assembly GCA_047608975.1. Taxonomy (GTDB): domain Bacteria; phylum Verrucomicrobiota; class Verrucomicrobiia; order Limisphaerales; family JAYPXF01. Next base: position 61,638 of record JBLFYM010000013.1, read on the forward strand.
TGGTTCTCTCCGAAATAGCTTGAGGGCTAGCGTCGTATGCTGACTGACGGGGGTAGAGCACTGGATGGACTAGGGCCCATACCCGGGTACCAAACCCAATCAAACTCCGAATACCGTCAGGTGAAGTACGGCAGTCAGGCTGCGGGGGATAAGCTCCGTAGTCGAGAGGGAAACAACCCAGACCACCAGCTAAGGTGCCGAAATATGGTTAAGTGGAAAGGATGTGAAGTTGCTTAGACAATGAGGATGTTGGCTTAGAGGCAGCCACCATTTAAACAATGCGTAATAGCTGACTCATCGAGCGATTTTGCGCCGAAAATGATTGGCGATTAAATCATATACCGACGCTGTGGATGCGATCTTCGGATCGTGTGGTAGGAGAGCGTAATCAGTGCAGCGAAGATTGACGGTAACGGAGATTGGAGCGCTGATTAGTGAGAATGCAGACACAAGTAGCGATAAACAAGGTGAGAATCCTTGTCGCCGTAAACTCAAGGTTTCCTGGGCCCGGTTCGTCCTCCCAGGGTTAGTCGGGGGCTAAGGCGAGGCCGTAAGGCGTAGTCGATGCACATCAGGCTAATATTCCTGAACCCGGATGGGCTAAGGCTGGAACTGACGCAGTAAGAATAGTGACCAAGTCATTGAAAGACAGAGCTTAGGCTTCGGCCGAAGCGGATCACTGGACAAACTGTCGAGAAAAGGTTCCTTCCGTTTTCCATCCGGCCCGTACCGTAAACCGACACAGGTGGGTGGGTGTAAATGCACCAAGGCGCGCGAGAGAAACCTCTCTAAGGAACTCGGCAAATTGACCCCGTAACTTCGGAATAAGGGGTGCCGGCGCAAGCCGGTTACAATAAATAGCTCTTCGCGACTGTTTAACAAAAGCACAGCACTCTGCAAAGTCGTTAAGACGACGTATAGGGTGTGACACGTGACCAATGCGGAAAGATTAAGGTGGGTGGTGCAAGCTCCCTGCTGAAGTCCCCGTGAATGTCGGCCGTAACTATAACGGTCCTAAGGTAGCGAAATTCCTTGTCGGGTAAGTTCCGACCTGCACGAATCGTGTAACGATGGAGAGACTGTCTCGGAGAGGTTCTCGGCGAAACTGTAATGGCGGTGAAGATGCCGCCTGCCCGCAGAAGGACGGAAAGACCCTATGCACCTTTACTATAAGCTGGTATTGTGTTTTGGTTAAGAATGCGTAGCGTAGGTGGGAGACTGTGAAACAGGGATTTAGGTTTCTGTGGAGTCGCAATGTGAAACACCACTCTTTCTTAATTAGGATTCTAACCTCGATCCCATTAGCTGGGCGAGGGACAGTGCTTGCGGGTTAGTTTGGCTGGGGCGGCTTCCTCCCAAAAAGTAACGGAGGAGTGCGAAGCTTGGCTCAGCATGGTTGGCAACCATGCGTTGAGGATATGGCTATAAGCCAGGTTTACTGTGAGACCTACAAGTCGAGCAGTTACGAAAGTAGGCCCAAATGATCCGGCGGTTGAATGTGGAATTGCCGTCGCTCAACGGACAAAAGGTACGCTAGGGATAACAGGCTGATCGCGCCCAAGAGTTCATATCGACGGCGCGGTTTGGCACCTCGATGTCGGCTCGTCACATCCTGGGGCTGGAGAAGGTCCCAAGGGTCCGGCTGTTCGCCGGTTAAAGTGGCACGCGAGCTGGGTTCAGAACGTCGTGAGACAGTTCGGTCCTTTATCCTCTGTGGGCGTAGGAGATTTGAGGGGTTTCTTCCTTAGTACGAGAGGACCGGGAAGGACGCACTTCTGGTGTGGCAGTTGTTCCGTCAGGGGCAGCGCTGCGTAGCCATGTGCGGAAGAGATAAGCGCTGAAAGCATCTAAGTGCCAAGCTCCTCCCAAGATGAGATCTCCCTGAAGACCACTTGTAGACTACGAGTTTGATAGGCCAGGGGTGTAAGCATGGCAACATGTTTAGCTGACTGGTACTAATCGGTCGTTCGGCTTGATCTTAAATTAAATCAAGCAAAACTCGATGAAATCAGGAAGTTCTGACGTACGATTCTGTGTGCAGTTTTCAGAGAACAATGTTCTTTAACAATTTAGGGTTGTGAATCTGGAAAGAGTTCATGACCCGTGTGACAACCAAAATGGCCCCCGTGGCCGTCACGCAGTGACTTTGGTGGTTATTGAGTAGTGGAACCACCCGATCCCATCCCGAACTC
>JBLFYM010000014.1:0-62400 GCA_047608975.1 Limisphaerales bacterium
TGCCGCAGACTGAACACGTATGAAAGAACCTCGATACATCAAGAAGCGGGATTTGAATCCCAAGGCAGAGCATCGATTGCGAGCTGCCGTCGTTGGCGCGCGACCGACCACGAACGGATATCTCGAATTTCTCGCGGAGCGGGACGAGTTGGTAAAACACAAGTGGTTGGAGTCTGAAGAGGTCGGCCACGACGTCGGTTCCGACTGCGCCATCAATAGCTGGATCAAGCAACATCGCGCCGACTGGCTGCGTCACCGTTTGGAAGTGTTCCGCGCGAATCACTCAAATCTTGCAGATCAGGAGAACTGAGTCCCTCAGTCAGCCACGCCTCTATCTCCTGCTCCCGCGCCGGATAAACTGCTCGGGCGATATTCCATAGACTGTCTTGAAAGAGCGGGAGAAATGGAAGGGATCGGGGAATTCGAGTTCGGCGGCGATTTCCTTGACCAGACTGTCCGGGCTCAACAACAGGGAGGCGGCATGGCTCATTTTCAGGCGCATCAGGAAGCGATAGGGACTGCTGCGGTGAAATCGACGGAACACCCGTGACAGATAGGCTGGATCGATACCGGTTTCAGCGGCGACCTCAGTCATGGTTTTCAGGCGGACGTAGTGTTCCTGGATGTGACGACGGATCCGGTCGTAGGTGGCCCACGCGCGGGTGTCGGCGGCTCCTCCGATGATGGTCTTTTCGGAGATCTTCAGGAGAAGCGTCTCCACCAGTGTCGCACAGATCGGACCGCTGAACTCCGTCTCATTCGTCGCGTTGGTGATGAGGAGTTCAAACAGTTCGACGATTTCGGCAACCGCGCCCACCTGTATGATTTTCCCGCCGCCGATCGTGCTTTGCGCGAAACGCGGCGGAGCGAGTTGTCCCCCGCAGTCGAGGAAGTATTTCAGCATGGGCCGGCGACTTGTGTTTTCGATGCGATGACGAACACCTTCCCGATACGAGAACCCGGCCCCAGGTTGGAGGGGGTGCTTTTTGCCGTTCAGAACCAATGTTCCTTCACCCTCAGCAACGAACTCAAGGGCCTCGAAGTCAAAAGTATCCCGCTCGACCACGTAGTCCGGAAGGCAGCGCTCGCAGCCCACGCTGACGGTTACCAGGCCGCGCTCTTGTGGCTCTGGCAGTGTGAGGAACCAACGTCGGGCATCGGTGACCTGCTTGGAAAAGTACTCGGGTTCTTTATCCATCTCCTGGATAAGGTCAATAATTGGCATTCGAAGGTCAAGTCTGACCATTCCACTATTGTCCGAGACGCGTATTGTCTTCGGGACTCAATCAGCACTTTTACACGGACACGAATGGAAAAACGTAAACTCGGAAATACAGATCTCGAATTGCCGGTCGTCGGCTTCGGTGCTTCCTCGCTAGGACAAGAATTTAGGCAGGTCAGACTGGATGAGGCCTTGGAGAGCGTCCATGTGGCGCTCGACCTCGGAATGAACTTCATCGACACCTCCCCCTTCTACGGTCGTGGGATGAGCGAAGTGATGCTCGGCATCGCGCTCCGAGATGTGCCGCGCGAGAGCTATAGCCTCTGCACGAAGCTGGGTCGCTATTCGCTGGAACACTTCGATTTCTCCGCCCGGCGCGTGGAGGAAAGTATCCACGTCAGCTGTCACCGTATGGGCACCGATCACCTCGACATCATCCTCTGCCATGACATCGAGTTTGTGCCGATGCAGCAGATTGTCGATGAGACGATTCCCGCGATGCTCAAGGCCAAGGAGCAGGGCAAGGTCCGCTACATCGGCATCAGCGGTTACCCTCAGAAGATTTTCAAAACCATCATCGACCAGATTGGGATCGACTGCGTGTTGAGCTACAACCAATACACGCTGCAAAACACCCGCTTCGCCGACGAGACCGTCCCTTACCTGAAGGAAAAGGGAGTCGGCGCCATGAACGCCGGTCCTTTCAGTGCCCGTCTCCTGACGAACGCCCCTTTGCCCGAATGGCTCAAGGAACCGCAGGAGGTAAAAGATGCCGCCCGCGCGGCAGCGAAGCTCTGCGAAGACAACGGCGTGGATATTGCCCAAGTCGCACTGCAATTCTCGATTGCAAATCCGGACATGACCACCGCGATCTCAGGTAGCGCCAACCCAAACAACATCCGCAAGTGGGCGGACTGGGCCGCGAAGCCGATCGCTGGAAGTTTGCTCAAGGAAGTGTTGGCCATCTTCGAACCCGTGAAGAATCTCGGCCACAAGGAAGGATTGGAGGAGAACAACTGATGAAAGCCTTACAGCTCGTAGAACCCAGATCTTGGAAGCGGATTGAGATCGAAGATCCCGGATCACCCGGCGAAGGCGATGTCCTCGTTCGCGTTGATCGCGTCGGCATCTGTGGTACCGACCTCGGTGGCTACCTCGGCAAGATGCCTTTCTTTTCTTATCCGCGTATTCCTGGTCATGAGCTGGGGGTTGAGATTCTCGAGATTGGCACGGGCGTTACCAACGTGAAGGTTGGCGATCGTTGTTCGGTTGAACCTTACATCAATTGTCAGAAGTGTTATTCGTGTCGCCGAGGCCACACGAACTGCTGTTTGCACCACCAGACGATCGGCGTGATGTGTGATGGTGGATTGACGGAGCGGATCATTCTTCCTGCCCGCAAAATGCATCCGGCAAACAATCTTTCGACTGAGCAATGCGCCTTGGTTGAGACGCTGGCAATCGGTTGTCACGCAGTGGATCGTGGCAATCCGAACCAGGAAGAAAGCGTGCTCATCATCGGTGCCGGTCCGATCGGTCTGAGCGCGGTTGAATTTGCCCGCATCTCCGGTGCGAAGACGATCGTGATGGACATGGTCGAATCACGGCTCGAGTTCGTTCGCGAAAAACTCAACGTGGCGCACACGATTCAGGCCGGCAGTGGTGATGAGCTCAAGCAGTTGGAAGAATTGACCGACGGCAATCTGGCCGACGTGGTCATTGATGCCACCGGCAGCAATCGGTCCATGGCCAACGCGGTGAACTATTGCGCCTTCAAAGGACGGCTCGTCTACGTCGGAATCAGCCAGGCAAATGTTGAACTGCCGCATGCGCCCGTGTTCCACAAACGTGAACTGGACATTCTCGCCAGCCGCAACGCTTTGACCAAGGATTTCACCCGCATCATCAAGCTGATCGAAGAAGGTGAAATCGACACCAATCCCTGGATCACCCATCGCACCTCGTTCGAGGACATGATCGGCGAATTCGAAAGCTTTACCAAACCCGAGACGGGCGTCATCAAGGCTGTCGTCGAAGTGCAGTAACCAAGACCAATCAGCACAATTTACTATTATGATGAAACTCGAAAAATACTCCATCGGTGTGGGCGACCGCTTCGCCCATCAGGCCAAGGCACAGCTCAAAGCTTTTCAGAAACTCGCCGAGGACGGCATCGAAGCCGTGCCGGTCTGGAACAAGTCGAATCGTGAACACACCTTCATCGGATCCGAACCGGAATCCGTGATCGCCGCCGGCAAGGAAGCCGTTGAGACGCTCGGCTGGGACAAGGGCTGGCACGTGGATGCCGATCACATCGGTCTCGGAACCGTGGATCGTTTTCTGCCGCATTCCGACTTCTTCACGATCGACGTGGCTGACTTTATCGGCAAACCGTCCGACCCGGCTGCGGTTCAGGCCTTTGTTGAAAAGCACTCGGAGCTTGTTGGTAGTGTTGCCATCGAAGGCATCGACGCTGCGCTGGAAATCAGCCGCGAAGATGTTGAGCGGGTCGCCAATCAGTTCCTCCTCGCCGCCAAGGGCGCGGGTGAAGTTTATCGCTATATCAAAGAGAAGAAGGGTGGCAACGACTTCATCGCGGAGGTTTCGATGGACGAGACCGCCGATCCCCAGACTCCGCCGGAACTGTTGATCATTCTTGCGATGCTCGCGGATGAAGAGATTCCCGTTCAAACGATTGCGCCGAAGTTCACCGGTCGTTTCAACAAGGGTGTTGATTACGTCGGCGACCTCGCGCAGTTCGAAAAGGAATTCAACGATGACCTCGCCGTCATCGAACATGCCGTCAAGGATTACGGCCTGCCGGACAATCTGAAACTCAGCGTCCACAGTGGGAGCGACAAGTTCAGTCTCTATCCGATCATTCGCGAAGCCCTCAAGCGCACCGGCGCCGGTGTGCATCTGAAGACGGCCGGCACGACCTGGTTGGAAGAAATGATCGGTCTCTCTGATGCCGGCGGCGACGGACTCGCTTTGGCGAAAGAGATCTACGCCTACGCCTTGGCGCACGTGGATGAGTTTTGCGCGCCTTATGCGGCGGTGATCGATATCGATCGTTCCAAGCTCCCCACCGCCGATGAAGTCAACGGTTGGTCCGGAGAACAGCTCGCGAATGCGATGCGTCACATTCAGGACCATCCCGGGTTCAATGCCAATGTTCGCCAGCTCGTTCACATCTCCTTCAAGGTGGCGGCCAAGCAGGGCGACCGTTACCTCGACCTGCTCAAGGCCAACGAGGAAATCGTTGGCAAGAACGTGACCGAGAACATTTACGAACGTCATTTGAAGCCCTTGTTTGTCGGTTAAGTCCAATCTGTCCGTTTCACGGCCGCCGGGTGATCCCGGCGGCCGCATTCTCCCAACTATCCGTATCTCATGAAAAAACTGATCGCTGCTTTTCTGTTCCTCGGACTCCTGTCCTCGGCCAACGCGCAACTTGTCTTCAAGGCCAAATCTGGACCGGGCAAAGGTCGCAACATCGTCCTGATCGCGGGTGATGAAGAATACCGCACTGAAGAATCCTGCCCGATGCTGGCGAAGCTCCTCAGCCAGCGCTTCGGCTTCAATTGCACGGTAGTTTTTCCGATGAGCGCCGATGGGAAATATATCGATCCCAACAATCAGAAGAGTCTCCCGGGTTTGGAGAGTCTGGCGAAGGCCGACCTCATGATCATCGGAACGCGCTTCCGTCAGCCGTCCGACAAGGACTACGGCTACCTCGCGGATTTCCTCAACGCCGGCAAACCAGTGATTGGTTTTCGCACTGCAACCCACGCCTTCACGGGCAAGGGACAGACCGGTGATTTCAAGTGGCGGGAGTTCGGCCCGAAGATCCTGGGCGAAGGTTGGGTGAATCACCACGGACGTCACAAGTCGGAGGGCGCGCGCGGCATAATTGATAAAACCAACGCCAAGCACCCGATTCTGAACGGTGTGAAAGACGTCTTCGGTCCGAGTGACGTTTACGGAATTCGTCGCGTCACCCCGGAAAACGCCACCATCCTCATGCATGGTCAGGTAACCGACTCCCTGGCTCCGAAATCCAAGGCGGTTGCGGGCAAGAAGAACGACCCGATGATGCCGATCGCGTGGCTGCGCGGATACACCGCCCCGAATGGGAAGAGCAGTGGCCAGGCTTTTTGCACGACCTTTGGTGCATCCGTCGATTTCAAGAACGCCGGCCTGCGCCGCATGATGGTGAATGCTGTGTTTCACCTCTTGGAACTGAAAGTGCCGACCAAGGCGGGCGTTGCCACGGTGGACAAATTCGAACCGACTTTCTACGGCTTCATTCGGGCAGCGGGCTACTTCAAGGATCGTAACCTCCAGCCATCCGATTTCGCGCTCGGCAAGACCACTTCGACCGGGCTGCCTTCGCCTGCCGCCAGCAAGAAGAAACCGGCCAAGAAGAAGAAACTTACGGAACAGATCAATCCGAAGGATCGCCATTGGGTGGATCGCAGCAAGGGCGCCGAACGCCCGCACGCTCCGGATGCAGAACCGCCGGCCGCCAAGTTCGCGCGTTCACAGAAGATCGCGAAACCGGCCAAGGGCGAACGCATCGTGTTGATCGGCAATCAGCTGGCCGAGCGTGATTCCTGGCTCAGCCAGATGGAGCCGGAACTGCACTTGCGCTACCCGCAACACAATCTGTTCTTCCGCAACATGGGTCGTTCCGGTGACACCCCGGGCTTCCGTCCGCATCCGGCGCGAGCCAGCCAGTGGGCATTTCCCGGAGCTGAGAAGTTTCATCCCGACCTGCAGCAGCACAACGGCAAGGGCTTCTTCTCCACTCCGGATCAGTGGTTGCACCATCTCAAGGCGGACACTGTGGTCGCGTTCTTCGGCTACAACGAATCGTTCGGGGGCAAGGCCCGCGTGGCCAACTTCGAGGCCGAGTTGAGCGCCTTCGTGAAGCACTCGCTTTCCAAGGCTTACAACGGCAAGCAAGCCCCGCGGTTGGTGCTCGTTTCTCCAATTGCCTTCGAAAATTTGTCGGACACCCGCGATCTGCCTAACGGCAAAACCGAGAACGCCAACCTCGCTCTCTACACCGCCGCGATGGGACGCGTGGCCAAGAAGAACGGACTGACGTTCATCAACGTCTTCAATCTCAGCAAGCAGGCTTACGCCAAATCGAAACAGCCCTTCACCATCAACGGATTTGCACCAACCAAGGCCGGTTACCGGCAAATCGGAAAATGGTTGGCGGAGGGTCTCTATGGTCGCGCCCAGCGCCAATCCAAGGCCAACGCCGGTCTGGTTCAGCGCGCCGTGCAAGAAAAGGACTGGCTCTGGAACAACGATTACAATCTGGTCAACGGCGTTCACACCCACGGCCAGCGGTACAATCCCTACGGCCCGCAAAACTATCCCGACGAAGTCCGCAAGACGCGGGAGATGGCGCTGGTCCGAGACGGTCTCATCCACGAGATCGTTCAGGGCAGACGCACCGATCTCAAGGTGGATGACTCGAAGACCCACGCGTTGCCACCGGTGCCGACCAATTTCAAAGCCAACGACAAAAAGATGGGCAGCGTTTCTTACCAGGACGGTCAACGCGCCATCAAGGACCTCAAGATGGCCGATGGTTTTCAGGTCGAACTCTTCGCTTCGGAAAAGCAGTTCCCTGATCTGAAGAACCCGGTCCAGATGTCGTTCGACAATCAGGGCCGTCTCTGGGTCGCCGTCATGCCGGGTTACCCCCACTGGAAGCCGGGCGATCCGATGCCCGATGATAAGCTCATCATTCTTGAGGATACCGACAACGATGGTCGCGCCGATAAGCAGACCACCTTCGCTCGCGGTCTGCAGCTGCCCATCGGATTCGAGATCGCACCGGAAGGCGTCTACGTTTCGCAGGAACCCAATCTCGTCCGCCTCGTCGATGACAACAACGATGACAAAGCGGATCGCACCGAAGTCCTGCTCCACGGTTTTGATTCGCATGATACCCACCACGCCATCTCCGCCTATTCCGCCGATGCCTCGGGTGCCTTCTACATGGGCGAAGGCCGCTTCCTGCACAGCCAGGTGGAAACGCCTTACGGTCCGCAGCGGTGCAACGACGGCGGTGTGTGGCGCTTCGATCCCAAGAGCTTCCGTCTGATTCGCTACGCGCAGACGGATGTTTCGAATCCGTGGAGCATCTCGTTCGACAAATGGGAACAGTGCTTCATCGGTGACGGTTCACCGGGCAACAGTTGGTATGGGCTGCCGATCTCCGCGAAGATGCCGTACGGCGTCGAGATTCCGAAGTTCAAGACCTTCGTGCCGAAGCGCGCCCGTCCGACCTCGGGTTCGGAATTTGTCAGCTCCCGCCACTTCCCCGACGAATGGCAGGGTGCTTACATGATCTGTAACAGCATCGGCTTCCTCGGCATCAGTATCGCCAAGGTCGAGACGGACGGCGCCGGCTACAAGGGCGAGCTGATCTCCGACCTGATCGCCTCCAGCGATCCGAACTTCCGCCCGGTTGATCTGGAATTCGCACCCGATGGTTCGCTCTATCTCGTCGACTGGCACAACGCCCTGATTGGCCACATGCAACACAATGCGCGAGACCCGAATCGCGATCACGATCATGGCCGTATCTATCGAATCACGCACAAGACTCGTCCTTTGGTGAAGCCCGCGAAAGTCGCCGGCGCCTCCATCCCACAGCTCCTCGAAAACTTGAAGCTGCCCGAATACCGCAGCCGTTATCGCAGCCGCCGGGAACTTCGTGGTCGCACTGCCAAGGACGTATTGCCTGCGGTCAAGAAGTGGGCCGCTGCCTTGGATAAAAAGGATCCGAACTACGAACACAACCTGTGCGAAGCCCTGTGGGCCACCTGGGCACAGAACGAGGTCGACGTCGACCTCCTCCAGAAATGTCTCCATGCCCGCGACTACCATGCCCGTGCCGCCGCGGTGAGCGTTGTTCGTTTCTCCGGATACCGCATTCCGAACCGCATCGGTCTGTTGATGCAGGCCGTGCACGACACCCATCCTCGCGTCCGACTCGAGGCCAATATCGCCGCCTCCTGGCTCGACCGCCCGGCCGGCGCGAAGATTGTGTTGGAATCGCTGCGTTATCCGCACGATCAATGGACCGGCCCCGTCACGCAGACCATCCTTGAGGAAACCCTCGGAGACGACGTGAAGGCCTTGTTGGCTCGGAAAAAGAATCCGTATCAACTCGCCAAGAACGAAGCCGCCCAGAAGTTCTTGGACGGGAAACTCGATCTCACCAAGGGGCTGACCTTGGAAGAAGACAACCGCTACGGTCCGTCCAGCAAGCTGACCGCCGACCAGTTGAAGGAATATGAAGTTGGCTTCGAAGTCTTCCGTCGCGATGCCCATTGCTCCACCTGTCATCAAACCAGTGGTCGGGGCGTGCCCAGCATCTATCCGCCGCTCACGATGAAGAACAACCCCTGGCTTACCGACAGCGATGACCGCCTGATCAAGGTCATCCTCAAAGGCCTCTGGGGTCCGATGGAGTTGGGCGAAGAACAGTTCGATCCCACCACGGGCGTCCCGCCGATGCCCGGCTTCGCGCCGTTGCTGAGCGACCAGGAAATCGCCGCTGTGATCAACTACGTGCGCAACTCCTTCGGCAACAAGGCCTCGTTCATCAAAGCTGGCCAGGTCGCCCGCGTTCGCAAGTCGGTTGCCTCAAGGACTGATTTCTACCTCATTCCCGACCTCATGAAGGAACACCCGATCAAGGGCTGGGAGAAATGGAAAGCCTCCGCTCCCGCTGTCAGCTTTGAGTGAAAACAACCGACTCGTAGCAGCGAACGTGAGTTCGCTCAAACTGAGTCATAAAAGATTAATCAGAGCGGACTCACGTCCGCTGCTACCGAACAATTGAACATATGATCAAAACAGCAATCACCGTCAGTCTCGTTGAAGAAGCCCGTGGAGGTCCATTCGTCCTGTGGGATGGAGTGGAAAAGGGTTGTGAAACCGCCGCCGAACTCGGCTACGACGCCATCGAACTCTTCGCTCCCTCGCACGAAGCCGTTCCGGTCGACACGCTCAAGGCCCTCCTCGAAAAGAACAACATCGGCATCGCCGCCGTCGGCACCGGCGCCGGCATGGTGAAGCACGGGTTGAACCTCTGCGATCCCGACGAATCCAAGCGCAACGCCGCCAAGGATTTCATCAGGAACATGATCAACTACGGCGCCCAGCTCGGCGTCCCCGCCATCATCGGTTCCATGCAGGGACGTTGGGGCGGTGACATCAGCAAGGACCAGGCCTTTGACTGGCTGCGTTCCGCGCTGAACGAACTCGGCCCGATCGCCGGCGAACAAGGCACATTCCTGATCTACGAGCCGCTAAATCGTTACGAGACCAACATGTGCAACACGATGGCCGAAGGCGTCGCGCTTATGAAGTCGCTCGACAACAAGTCCGTCAAGTTGCTGGCCGACGTCTTCCACATGGGTATCGAGGAAGCCGATCCCGCCGCCGCCATGCGCGCTGGCAAAGGCTACGTCGGTCACGTCCACTTCGTGGATTCCAACCGCATGGCTGCCGGCATGGGCCACCTCGACCTGAAGGCCATCGCCGACGCCCTTATCGAAACTGATTACTCACACTTTGTCTCCGCCGAGTGTTTCCCGAAACCGGATGCCCTCACCGCCGCGAAGAACACGATCGAGGCTTACAAGCAACTGTTTCCCCGTTGATCGCGTGCAGATTTCCCCGTTGCCGTCGGATTGTCATCGACCCGGTGGCAGCGTAGTATTCGTGAGTGCAGAAGCCGCTCGAATCCTTCGCCACCTTTGCCGAAGCGGAGGCTGCCGCCGATCAGGTTAACCATCGAATTCTCCCCCGGCTGGAATGGCGATATTCACAAAGCGAAGTTGCCTGACCATTTCATCGTCGACTACGTCCGCGTCTGCGAAACCCGGTAAAATCCGGTCATTATCTCGATCTCGAGCGCCCCTCGGATCTCGCGCAACTGGCGGATCCGGAATCGACCCATGTCCTTCAACGAACTCATGGAGATCCATAAACGCGTCGTTGGATCTTGCCAGCATCGGCAGGCCTGCTAATTATCTCCGCCTTTTCGTAAGGAAATCTGACAATATCAAACATGAGCGAACCTAAGAAACACGAGTTTCAAGCAGAGATTCAGCAGTTGCTGGACATCGTCATCCACTCCATTTACACGGATAAGGAGGTCTTCATCCGCGAGCTGATTTCGAACGGGGCAGACGCCTGCGAAAAACTGCGCTTTCGCCAGTCGGCCGGAAATGAGGCCATTCACGATGCGGATGTCGAACCCGCGATTACGGTCAAACTCGACGAGGAAGCCAACACGATCGAGTTCACGGATACCGGGATCGGCATGGCGGAAGCCGACCTGGTGGAGAATCTCGGCACCATCGCCCATTCCGGCACGAAGGCATTCCTGAAACAGCTCGCCGAGAAGAAAGAGGAGAATAACAATCTCATCGGTCAGTTCGGCGTGGGTTTCTACTCGGCATTCATGGCGGGTGATCGGGTGACGGTTCTGAGCCGCGGCTCCGATCCGGAAGCCAAGGGTTACTGCTGGGAAAGCGAAGGCGCGGGCGGTTATACCATCAGCGAGGTGGAAGATCTGCCGCGCGGCACGAAGGTCACGGTTCATCTGAAGGAAGAGACCAAGGAGTTCGCCAAGGCGCACCGGGTTGAATCGGTGATCAAACGCTACTCCAATTTTGTGCAGTTCCCCATCACGCTCGGTGAGAAGGAAGTGAACACGGTTCAGGCGATCTGGGCGCGCAGCAAGGGCGAGATCAAGGACGAGGAATACAACGAGTTCTACCAGTTCGTTTCGCACGATCACGAGGAACCTTCCTACCGCCTGCACTACACCGCCGACGCACCGCTCGCGATTCAGGCGCTGCTCTACGTTCCCAAACGCAACGCCGAGGCGATGGGACTGAACAAGACGGAATCCGAGGTCAGCCTCTATTGCCGCCGCATCCTCATCGAACAACACGCCAAGGGCCTGTTGCCCGACTGGCTTCGTTTTCTCAAGGGCGTCGTGGACAGCGAAGATCTGCCCCTGAGCCTCTCGCGTGAACGCATGCAGGACTCCGCGCTGATGGAGAAACTCAAGCAGGTGGTCACCAAGCGCTTCCTCAAGTTCCTCACCGAGCAATCCGAGAAGGATGCCGACAAGTTCCTCGAGTTTTACAATGATTACTCGCGGTATCTGAAGGAAGGCGTGTTGAGCGATTTTGCCCATCAGGATGCGATTGCGAAGCTGCTCCGCTACGACTCATCGTTCACCGAGAAGGACGCCAAATGTTCGCTCGAAGAATACGTTGCGCGCATGAAGGACGGTCAGGAGGAGATCTACTACCTGATGAGTTACAACCGCGAGACCGCGGAGAGCGCCCCTTACTACGAGGCCTTCAAGGCCAAGGGATTCGAAGTTCTGTTCCTCTACGATCCGGCGGACGAATTCGTCATGGATCGCCTGGCTGACTACGACGGCAAGAAACTCATCTCCGCCGAGAAGGCCGAGATCAAGCTCGATGACGACGCCGACAAAGAAGGGCTCGCAGCTGACAAGTCGGAGGCGCTCGCGAAGTGGTTGAAGGAAGTTTACGGCGATGAGGTGAAGGAAGTCCGCGTTTCCGAACGGCTCGTGGACAGTCCGGTGGTGTTGCTGGATGGCGATGCGCAGATGACCGCCACCATGCGCCAGATCATGCAGTCGATGGGGAACAAGGGCAGTATGCCTGCCCTGCCGATGAACATTGAGATCAACCCGAAACACTCGGTTATTGTCCGCCTGGATTCGCTTCGCGAAGAGAATGTCGATCTGGCGACCAAGATCGCCGAGCAACTCCACGACAACGCCCGTATCATGGCCGGCCTTATGGAAGATCCGCGGGCCATGGTCACCCGCTTGAACGAACTGTTGGAAAAGGTTCTCGAAGTCAAAGCCTGAGGGACAGGTACGAATCCCCAAGCTCGGAAACTCAAACCTCAATTCTGCTCCAAGCTGCAAACTTCAAAGGAAGTTTGCAGCTTGGAGTTTTTGCGTTCGGTGATCGATTCACCGATCGGGAATCGCGTTCAACGTATACCAGAACGTGTTGTGCCAGAGTTTCTCCCCACGTTTGCTGCGCACATCCAATCCGCGGACCATGGTGACGTAGCCGGTCTTCCAGCCTTTCACATGGAGGCGAACGGTGAGGCCGTCAGGTGAAACGGTGGCACCGGTGACCTCGATCGCGGTGGCGCTGTCCTTTTTGCCATCGTGATCATATTCGGGCGAACCGTAGGTCGCGTGATAGTTCAGCCGGTATTGCAGGACGTCATACGCGGCGGCGTCCCCGGCCGTTTCAGCGTCCACCGGCCGCGTGAAACTGAGTTCAAAGCCGTCGTGCTTGGCGTGCACTTCCTTGATCTCGAACGGCATCTTGCCCGTGAAGGAGATACGTTCGAGGGCTGCCTCCTGACGGGCAACGGAGGCCCAGGTGCGTTGACATCCACCCACGTAGAGCCGGCCGTCGGGACCGAATACAAGACGGTTGACGCCGGATTGAAACCGTTGAAGAAACGGCCAGACCGCTCCCTGATACTCGCCTTTCACTTTCTCCAACATCACGCGCGTCACGATCGCATTCTGGAAATCACCCACCATGAGCTGCCCCTTGAAGGGACCAAACTCATCCCCGGTAATTTCCGCCATACCCGTGGTTGAGCGCGCGAGCTTGTAGGGAAACCACACGGCGGGCGGATCCATGGTGGTGTGCTTCCCATACTCTGCCTTTTTGGAAGGCCAACCGCTGGGGTGACCGTGGAACTTGCCGGGAGCCACGTGATCCAACCGACAGGCCCCGATCCACGCACCCTGATTGTCCGTGATGAACACGTCGCGATCAGGACCGAATACGCCGATTCCGTTGGGTTCACGAAATCCGCTGGAGATCGGGGTCAACTTTGAGCCGTCCGCGGCGATGCGAAATCCCCAACCCGCATACTTTGATCCCCAGTGCGCGCTATGTCCTGCATTCGCGAGAACGAAGTCGTTGTTCTTGTCCAACACCGGTCCGTAAGAGAACGCGTTGTAGTGACCGCTGTAAGACCACCCGGCATGAACCCGCTCAACCAGATCAGCCGTTCCGTTGTTGTCCGTGTCCACGAGGTGCGCCAGTTCGTTCTTCAGCCCGACATAGATCTCTCCATCCCGCACCGCCACGCCCATGGGTTCGCAGAGTCCGGTGGCAAACTTGAGGTAGCGTGCCTGCCGCACATTCTTGGTTGCCTTGTGGATGATGTAGACGTCGCCAATCCAGGTGCAGACCACGAGATCGCCGTTGGGCAGGAAGTCCATGCCAGTCACCAGCAATTCGATTTCGCGCGGTATGGGAAAAGCCTCCGCGCGATAGTAAGGCGTGGAGGCCATGCTCATCGATGGCATGGCCGCGCCGATTTGCGCCTGCGGTTTTTCGGTCACGCCATCCTTGATGCTGGTGACCGGGAATCGCATGTTTGGGCCCTCGATGGCGGCCAGCAGAAGCTTTGGGTCAATTCGCATTTTACCCGCGTCCGGCGAGCGGGCGTAAGTCACTGTCTCGAAGACGAGGGCACTGGTGTGGGGCGGGATTTTCACCCAACCGGTTCCGAGACGTCCGGCTCTCTTGATGGTCGGATTCCCCTTTTCAGCTCCGACCTCCGTAAATACCTCTTCATCGAATTCACGCTCCTCATTTACGGTATAGACCGACATGGAACGCTGCCCCTTGATGAAGGTAACCAACGCCGGTTGCTTCGGTCGGCTGATCAGGAAGCCGTCCGCCGGACCAGGAATCTCCGAGATTCGCCCGAACTCGGATTGGGCGGCAAACCAGAGCACTTGTTTGCTCGGACTGACTTCGATACGACGCACGACGAAATTCATGTCATCCACGCGAACGGCATGGGGGCTCTCATGAATCGCCACCGATTCACCATCCGCCAGCGGCAGGTCGTAGAGGAACGTAGTGACTCCGCCCTTGGAACTGACGGCACGATACTTCGGTGACAGCCGATCCCCCGTCTTCGCCGGATCGTTGGCGGTCCACGCAGAAAATGGGGGCATCGTCCAAAGCACGGGAACGTCGTTCGTGGAAATGAAGGGGCGCTTCGTGCCGGAATACTGGGGCCCAAGCAAATGCAAACCTCGCCCTGCCCAGACGGTGTGGGTGCGGCAACGTTCCGTATCAAAAGCGAGATGCAAGTTCGTCGCAAGGGACACAGCGATGCTCCGACTGGTCGCAGGCATGGGTGCCATGCGGAATGGAATGTCCGGCGAATCAAAGCGCGGCTTGGCCACCGGCTTCGGCTTGGCAGCCTCCGTGGGAGAACTGGCGAGGAGCAAAGCCAACGCGGCCATGAGCTGAATAGACGGTCTGGGCATGGCCGCAAAAAATAAGGTCAGCCCGTCACGGCTGGCCAGTCAATTTGTCGTCAACCTTCAGTCACGGGCGCATCTCTCGAATTTCAGATGCCGCGTGCTCGAACTTTTGGTCCGATGAGCCGGCGCCATGTCAGCCCCGGGCAACGCCCGGTGAGAATTGCCTTTAACAGTGACCCAATCTCCGGAACGATATATGAATCCGATCAGCTAAATGAAACGAATCTCCCAGGTCCTCCTTTGTGTCCTCAGTGCCCTTGTGGTTCAGACATCCGGCGCGGCGAAGCCGCATAGCGGTCAAGCGAAGTCCAGTCCGGCTCGGAGCTTGAATGTGATTTTCTTCCTCGTTGATGATCTGGGGCAGCGGGACGTGGGGTGTTACGGCAGTCGGTTCCATGAGACCCCGGCGATCGATCAGTTGGCGAAGGAAGGTGTGCTGTTCAATAACGCCTATTCGACCTGTCATGTCTGTTCTCCCAGCCGGGCCAGTATTCTGACGGGGAAATACCCAGCGCGCACTGATTTGACCGAATGGCTTCGCGGCCGCCCTGAACGTAAGTTTGAGAAGCTGCACAGTGCGGAGAAATTGATGGCGTTGCCGGACGCAGAGATAACCGTGGCAGAAACCTTGAAGCGGCACGGATACGCCACCGCGAACTACGGGAAGGCGCATCTGAACAAAGATCCGACTACCTATGGATTTGATGAAGCCATCACCGGCTGGGTGCGCTCCTACCACTATCCATTTTCGCCGCAGTACACGAAGAGCTTGCCGGCGAAGGAAGGGGACTATTACACGGACAAGCTTACGGATGCCGCGCTCGACTTCATCGAACGGAACAAGGATCGACCGTTCTTTGTTCATCTCGAGCATTTCGCGGTGCATGACCCGATTCAGGGTCGCAATGATCTGGTGCGGAAATACGAAAAGAAACTCGCCTCCATGCCCAAGCAAGACGGCCCGGATTACATCCTGGAAACAAACCCGGATGGACCTGCCCTTTCACGCAAAGAACTGAAGGACATTGCCAGCAACCCGAGTGTCAAAAACACGCAGGAGAAGCGAGTTTGGTGGGTGAAACAGAAACAGGACAACGTCGAATTCGCCGGCCTGCTCGAAGCCACGGATGAAAGCCTCGGCCGAATCCGCGCCAAGCTTAGGGACCTCGGATTGGAGGACAACACCATCATCGTCTTCACGGGCGACAACGGTGGCATGTCTGCATCCAACCAATACCACGAATCCGACAAACCCCGCGAGGTGCTCGACAGTCGCTTCGCCTCATCGAACCTTCCATTGCGTGGGGCCAAAGGCTGGAACTACGAAGGCGGCATTCGCGTGCCCTTGATCGTCCACTGGCCGGGAACGACCGAGGCCAACACCACCTCGCAAGCCATCGTCACCGGAACGGACTACTACCCGACCCTGCTCGAAATGCTCGGTCTCCCGTCCATGCCCAAACAACACGTGGACGGCAAGAGCTTCGTGCCTGCTATCAAAGGCAAGGCTCATGACCGCGGCGCGATCTACTGGCACTTTCCGCATTACAGCAATCACGGTTACCAAAGCCCAGGTGGCGCCATCCGCCTCGGCAATTACAAACTGCTCGAATACTACGAAAACGGGACGGTCCAGCTCTTCGATCTGGAAACCGACATCGGCGAACAAAACGATCTTGCGAAGGAACGACCGGAGGTCGCCAGCAAGCTGAAGAAAATGCTCCACGCGTGGCGAAAAGACGTCGCTGCGAAGATGCCTTATCTCAAGACCGCGAATTCGAAGCCCGCGCCCGGATCTCGCGTCTTCAAAGCGAAGAAGCCGCGGCTTCCTGTCTCGAATGAGCTTCCTGCCGCCGTAAAAAAATTCGCCCCCGGCTGGAACGTCCGCACCTGGGGTGGACCCGGAATGAGACCCGGTTTGCGTACCGAATGGAAAGGCCGCAAGAACGTCCTTCTTACCCATCCCCTCAGCCGCGACGTCCCCTGCGTCCTCTCCCGGGAATTCAATGTTCCCGCCAACCGGAAGACTGCCCTTGAATTCACCGTCAACAATCACCCGAGGGCCAACTGGAAACTCATCGTCCGCATCAACGGCAAAGAAACCCTCGCGAAGTCCATCGAAGATTCGAAGTGGCAGGACTTTCGGTTCGACCTCACAGAATACGCTGGTCAGACCATTGCGATCGAACTGGAGAATCGCGCCTCTGGCTGGTCTTCCGAAGGCGGTTACTGGAGCCGAATCGAGTTGGTGTCAGAGTGAGGTGAAGGCGCGTCCGGCGGCTTCAGGCCCAGCCCAAATGCTGGCGGCTGATGCCGTCACTCCAGATCTTGGTCATGTGTCGGACGCGGTCGCCCTCAAACTCCATCGCGTAGATGTAGTCAGCCGCGATGGATTTTGTCCGGACCATCAGAACCGGTTTGCGCTGAGGACTTCGCGGCTGCGTGACAGTGCGCTTGGCAGTCGATCCAGCCTTTGCCGGTTTTGCAGGCTTCAAAGAAGAGTCTCGCTTGATCGGATATGTTGGTCCGTGCAATTTCATTAGGAGATCGGGATTATCTCCGCTTGATCAAGTGGGTGATGAAAAGGTAAATGAATCCAAGTAAGCAATGAAACGAATCCTACAGATCCTCCTTGGTGTTCTTTGTGCCTCCTTGGTTCACACCTCTCCCGCGGCGAGGCCGCAAAACGATGGAACGGAACGTTCCCCAAATGTAGTGCTCATCTACATCGACGACCTGGGATACGGAGACCTTGGCTGTTACGACTGCAAGGACATCCCGACGCCGAATATCGACCGCTTGGCGGCGGAAGGCGTCCGGTTCCTGGCGTCGTACATCACCAATCCACCGTGTTGTCCGAGCCGCTGCAGCCTGATGATGGGGCAATACGGGCAGCGCTTCGGGAAGTATGGCATGTCGCGCGGACTTGCGATTCCGGAGGACCGACCGACGCTGGCCAGATTTATGCGCGACAGCGGATACGCGACCGGGCAGATCGGCAAGTGGGACATCGGCACCAAGCGTCAGGGACCGCTGAATGTAGGCTTCATGGAAGTCGCCAAAAGCCCGCCCAAGAGGAATTACACCAAGGCAGAACTCGCCCAACTGCCCAAGAATCAGAAGAAGCCGAAGAATCAGAAGAAGCCGAAGCGCACCTCGAAGTACTTCTGCGTCAACGAAGCCGGCGAGACGATGTGGCTGACCGACTACGACGGCGATTCAATCGTGAACTTCGTCGAACGCCACAAAGAAGAACCGTTCTTTCTCTACTGGTCGCCCGAAGCGGTCCACTCGCCCAGCACCGAGGCCCCCGAGCGGTTGATGAAACGGACCACCGCCGAAGGCAAGCGACGGAAGTTGGCCGGTGCGATCGTCTCGGTCGATGATCAGGTTGGCAAACTGATGAATGCGTTGAAGAAACATGGACTGCGCAAGAATACGTTGGTGATTTTCTCCAGCGACAACGGCGCCAATGGCGGCGAGGGCGGGAGCTCGGCCCCCTACACCGGCGGCAAAGGACTGGGCACACAGAAAGAAGGATGGGTTCGCGTGCCCACGATCTTCTCCATGCCCGGAACACTCCCGCAGGGGAAACAGCACGACGGCCTGATCGCCAACTTTGACTTCTATTCCACGATCGCGGCCTTGGCCGGTCAACCGATCCCCAAACACTGCGACGGTGTGGATCTGTTTCCCTACCTGAAAGGCGAGCGGACCGGCGAGGCGCATGAGTATCTCTTCTGGCTCAACAACGAGCCCGGCGACGCCGTCCGCCGACACCTGATCGCCGTTCGCTGGGAGGACTGGCGGCTCTACAGGAAATACGAAAAAGATCCGTGGCAGTTGTTCGATCTCAAGTCGGACCCCAAAGAAGAAACCAATCTCGCGGTCAAGCACCCGGGCATCGTCAAACAAATGGCCGCCAAGCACGCGGCCTGGTCGAAGACCCTGGCGCCCCTCGGCAAGATTCCAAAGCTCTCCGCCGCCGACCCGATCATTCCCACCGGACACGGCTGGGCAATTGCCTCGGACAAGCCTGAATGACAGATCGCCCAATCGTGACTTTGTGGCGGTCGTGGGGTAGAAGTTTGGGAGCGCTATGATTCTAAGCGAACGGAGCCATTGCTTACTGCTCGCGCTGTTGATCGGGACAGCGGTGACGGTCGCAGCGATTGACTTGCCTACACTTGACGAAGTCAGGGCGGCGGGTGCCCGTCAATCCAGTTTCAGGAATCGCCCCGCCACTGCCGTTGGGCCGGAAGCGCCACCGCCGGCGCTCGGCCGTTTCCGCAAGGAGATCGAGCCCGTCCTGAAGGCGCACTGTGTCCGGTGCCACGGACCCGAAAAGGCGAAGGCGAACCTGCGGATCGACACGCTTAATCCCGACCTGCTGAAGGGAAGGGACGTTGATTGGTGGCTGGAGATTCTGGCGGTGCTCGGCAATGGCGAGATGCCGCCCCCGGACAAGTCGGAAATGCCGGGCCCAGAACGGACCAAGGCGATCGAATGGCTGGCGGGTGAAATCCGTATGGCGTCGCGGGTACGGCGGGCGACGGAGGGACACTCCTCGTTTCGGCGCATGACCCGCTACGAATACAACTATGCGCTGCAGGACCTCCTCGGGCTTTCGCTGGATTTTGCCAGGGACCTTCCTCCCGAAGCTCATTCTGAAGACGGTTTTCAAAACAGTTCTGAAACGCTGCACATGTCCGTCATGCAGCTAGAAACATACCGGCGGATCGCCCGGAAAGCGTTATTGCGGGCGACCGTGCACGGTCCGCGTCCGCCGGTTCTGTATTGGGGCGTCACGATGAAGAAAGCGGCCCAGATTGAATGGTCGCAACAGCAGGCCAAGCTGGCCAAGCTCAGGGACCGGTTCAAGGACGATCCGGCGAAGCAAAAGCAGGAACTGGATCGGCTCATTGCCAGCTTCGAAAAGCCGCCGGCGCGCGCCCATTTCAAGGACCGGTCAACGGGTCGAACCGTGCGCCATGCGTGGGACTACCGTGGCGCCAAGCATGCCTTCAAGCCGACCTCTTCCCGCCCGAAGGTGCCCGGGGCAGTCGACCATGTCGCGGTCCTTCCGCAGGGGGCAAAACAGAAACTGGTTGTGGAATTGGGTGAGAAGCTTCCCGACGAAGGAACTCTCCGGGTCCGTGTTCGCGCCTCGCGGACCGCTGCGGAGGAGGACCGAATTCCGAGCCTGCAATTGGAGTTTGGCTGGCAGGCCAGCAATGAGGGGCGGGCGCTGCTTCGCGTGAGCAATGAAGACATTCCCGTCGCCGCCGGGCCGGATAACCCGGAGTTCTATCAATGGGAGGTGCCGCTGGGTGACATCTATCCGCGTAACTCCGTGCGCCAGACGTCGCCATTGGGATCCACGCCCAATCCGTCCGAGCACATCCGGTTGGTCAACAGCTCTGCCTCCCGGGGAGACATTCAAATCGACTACGTGGAGGTTGCGGCGCCGGTCCATGACCAGTGGCCGCCGGCGTCACACCAACGAATCTTTTTCGACAGCAAGAACCGCCATGACGAACCGGTCTACGTGCGTGAAGTCCTCACCGCCTTCATGTCCCGCGCCTGGCGGCGAAAGGTGACCGCCGAGGAAGTCGGGCAAAAGATCCGGCTCTTTCAGGCGATGCGACCCTCCTGCGACACCTTCGAGGAGGCCGTGGTCGAAACGCTGGCGACGGTTCTTGCTTCACCCGATTTTCTCTACCTCGTCCGGGATGAAACCGTCCGGAGTTCCGGACCGCCGTCTGGACCGGCGCGGCTGTCCGAACATGAACTGGCAACCCGACTGGCGATGTTCCTTTGGTGTAGTCTGCCCGATGACCGACTGCTGAAGCTGGCGGGCCGTGGACAACTGAGCCGGGCGGACGTTCTCGCCGGCGAGGTCACGCGGATGTTGGAGGATTCGCGTTCCCAGCGGTTCGCAAAACACTTCGTTCGTCAGTGGCTGGACATGCAACTGCTGGACTTCCTAAAACCCGGCAAGAGCCTGGAGCTGCTCCTAAAGGAAGCCATGCTGCAGGAACCCATCGTGTTCTTCCGGGAGATACTGCGTCGCGACGAGAGCGTCCTGAATTTCATCCACGCCGACTACACCATGGCCAATGAGCGTCTTGCGCGGCACTACGGTTTGCCGGAGGTTTACGGTAATCACTTTCGACGGGTCAAACTGGATGCGGGCCACCGGCGTGGAGGTTTGCTGACCCAGGCAGGCCTGTTGGCGATGAATTCCAGCGGCGCGGATTCCCATCCGCTCAAACGCGGGATCTGGATGCTGGAAAGCCTCCTCAACGACCCGCCGCCGCCTCCGCCACCGGCCGTTCCCGAAATCGATCTCGCCGATCCGGAGGTCGCGAAGATGTCGCTCAAGGAACGCATCGAGGATCACCGCAACCATGCCGCCTGCATGTCCTGTCATGCGAAGATCGATCCGTGGGGAATCGCCTTCGAGAACTACGACGCCCAGGGCCGCTGGCGCGATCACATCAGGGGCAAGCCCGTTGACGCGACCAGCCGCCTGTTCAACAATGAACCCCTGAACGGCATGGACGGTTTGAAACGATTCCTGCTGGAGAATCGCCAGGACCAGTTCGTTCGAGCCATGGCTCACAAAATGACAGTCTACGCCCTCGGGCGACCCCTGACCTTTGCCGACCGGTCGGGCGTTGATGAGATCACCGCCAAGGTCCGTCGACAGGGAGACGGGCTGGCAACCCTGATCATGCAGGTGGCCACCGCTGAATTGTTTCTGTCCAAATGAATCCCTTTTCGTCATCGAATCCAAAACCACTGGATCGCCGTCGCTTTCTTTGTGGGACCGGTTGGGCTTTGGCCCTCCCGTTGTTTGAATCCTTCTCGGTCTCCAGCGCCAAGCCGGCTGCGAGCCCCCCCCAACCCAAGCGACTGGGCTGCTTCTATTTTCCAGATGGGGTTCCCATGCCGCTCCCAGAGGATCCCGCGCACCAGGATTGGGCGTGGTTCCCGCACGGCAACGGTCGGGATTACACCTTCACCAAGTGCCTCGAACCGCTGGCGCCGTTGCGGAACGAAATGACCGTGCTGTCCGGGCTCTCCCATCCGGCTGGACGCGACGTCCACGGCCATAACAACGCCGACCAATTTCTGACGGCGGCCGCTACCGGCACCGGTGATACGGATTACCGGAATTCGATCTCGCTGGACCAGGAATACGCGCGGCACGTCGGCCGCCAGACCCGGTATGCATCCCTGGTAATGTCCACTGATGGCGGTAGCGGGACGGCGCGCGGGGCGCATACGATTTCGTTCAACCGGCACGGCCGGGCGATTCCGGCGGAGAACCGCCCCAAGCGAATCTTCGACCTGCTGTTTGTGAAGAGTGACGGCGATGCCGCCCGGCGGCTCGCGCTCAGCCAAAGCGCCCTGGACGATCTTCTGATCGACGCCCGCCGCTTGCGCAAGCGGCTCTCAGCTCACGATCAGATCAGCCTGGATGAATACCTGCAATCGGTCCGGGACGCGGAGCTGCGCGTGCAAAAGGCGAAACTCTGGATGAACACGCCGCTCCCCTCAGTCGATGTGGATCATCTCAATCTGGAAATCACTCCCGATGATTCCCGTTCGTACCTGCGGACGATGTTCGAACTGATCTATCTGGCCTTCAAGACGGATTCCACCCGCGTGGCCACTTACCAGCTTGGCCGGGAGAACGGCGTCGGTATCAGCGACCATTTGTCGCGCGCCATCGGATTTCCCGCGGCCCATCAGTTGTCGCACGACACGAAGGAGCCCGGCGGTTGGAAGAATTTCGGGACCTACTGCCGGTATCTGAACGAAGAGTACGCGCGGTTTGTCATGCGGCTGAAACAGACTCCGGAACCGGCGGCTGAAGGTTCGCTGCTGGACAACACCCTGCTGTTGTTCGGGTCCGCGTCGAGCGCGTTCCATCTCTCGCGCAATTACCCGCTGATCTTGGCCGGGGGAAAGAACCTGGGAGTCCGGCACGGTCACTACCTCAATCACATCGGAGCCAATGCGCACGTGGGGGGCTGGAAACCCGGAGACCCGGAACCGTGGACAAAAAAGGCCGCCCACGAGGAAATGCCCCTTTCCAATCTTTTCGTCGCCATGCTCCAACGCCTCGGCGTCGAAACCGAATCCTTCGCCGACAGCACCGGCAAGCTGAACGGGGTCTGAGAGATTGCTAATCGTCAGACGGTTCTTCCTGACCTGTTTCGACGATTCTGTGAACGTCGCGTCGTCCGTCGAGCACTCGCTCGATGGACACTTCTTTGCCACTTGGTTCGTAGTAGATCAGGTAGTTGTTGAATCGGCTGATGACCCAGAAACGCAATCGCTTGTGCCGGGTTTCCCAACTTGGTCGTGGTCCCAGCTCCGGATGCTTGGCCAGTAGTACGATCGCCTTTTCCGTTTCAATGCGAAAACGTTCAGCCGCATCCGGATCACGGGCTGCGATGTGGGCGTAGATATGAGCCAAGTCCTCCTCGGCCAACCGACTGATACAGATGCTCATTACTTCGCCAGCGAGCGTCCACGACTCCAAATCTCCCGCAATACCTTGGGGGTGAGTGCGCGATGCTTGCCGGCTTTGCCGGCTTGGATCAGCGAGTCGAACTCGTCCGGGTGATCGGGCAATTCGTATGCCTGCAAAATCACCAATTTTCCACCTCGGACGATGACGGTGGGTTCCCCCTCAATGGCCCGATCGGCGAGTTTACCGAGTTTGCCCTTCGCTTCGCTGACAGTGCAGGTGTCCATAACGGACTGAATTTGGACTATTTTTGGTCCGGCGTCAAAATCATCGTGCACGCCGAAGAAAGAGATTATGCCCACCGCCGACTGCATTGCTATCTGAAACGGATGGACGATCGGCGCCCCGCCATCCTCATCGACGAAAGCATTGCCGGATGGAAATATTCTCCCGCGGCCACGTCGAGAACGTGGCCCACGCAATCAAACTCGCGATCGAGCACGAACCACGCAGCGAACCAGACTTTCAACGTCGCCGAGGACCAGGTGCTGACGAGCTAGGTCACTGATCGGGGACACCTTCAGAATGCGCCTGACACCCACTGGCCAAATCATTCGCAGGGTAGTCGATTCACAATGACATGATCATGTTACTGACTTCGTCGTCGGCGATCGTCGAGATTCGCGGCAATTCAACGCAGATCAATGAGCCACAGTCCGGATATGAATCGAACAAGCCGCCGACAATTTCTGCAACGTGGTCTGACCTTGGGCACGGGATTGGCCCTTGCGACGTTGGTTTCGCGCGCGGCCGCTCAGGTCAAGACCACTCAGACTCGACCCCAAGGATTTTTCACGCTTGGACGCCGTAAAGACCATTGGTGGCTGATCACTCCGGACGGGAAGCCGTTCTTCACGATGGGTTTGAATCACATCGATCCGGCGAGTCTCCGCTATCCGGAGAATATCCACATCTGGCGCGAGAAGTATGGTGGCAGCACGGTTCGTTGGATCCAGGAGTCGGTGGCTCCCAATCTCAAGGAATGGGGGGTTCAACACCGTGGGCTGGGTACAGGAGGTGACGGTCCGCAAGTGGCGGCATTCGCGTCCGTTTACCAATGACGAGTATCAGGCCTTGAACATGCCCTATTGCCATCTGCTGCCCTTCATCGAATCGCATCAATGGGAGAAGCACACCGTGCATTTCGATTTCCGCAGCGAGGATTGGAAAGAATGGTGCGACTACATTGCACGTTCGCAGGGTAGGGGAACTCCGAGATTCTCAATTTGGGACACTTCCCTTCTGTCGAATCCATTCCATGATTGGTCGAGCTCGCTCAGAGAAGGCTTGAAGAAACGATATTCCTGAGAGTCAATAGTCCCTAGCAATTTGTCTGTTATCATGATCAGTCGCAGAAAATCTCTTCAGACCATCGCCACCGGCGTTGGTGCCGCACTTGGAACCTCGATGTTCCCGGGTATCGCCCGGGCCGCGACCACCGTGTCCGGTGGTCCGAAACGCGTGATCTTTTTCATGCAGAACCAGGGTTTCGACCCGGTGACCTGCATTCCCTCGGGAATGAAAAACAGCGGTTCGCTGGCCAAGGCCAAACTGCCGGAGCCGATCGAGGCGTTGGAGCCCTACAAGGAGCGATTGCACATCATCAACGGTCTGCACGGCGTCCACACCAGCCCCTCGCACAGCGCCTTCTTCGGTGCGCTCGGCGGCTATCGCGGCAGCGACGGCGTTCCGCCCAGCGGATCGACGATCGATTACGAACTGAGCAAGGTCCTCCCGGAAACACTCCTGCCCCACCTCTGCATCGGCATGGACTCCATCGAGAACATGAGAGCCAAGCCCACGGTCGCGAATCTTTCGGCCAGCGGCGCGGGCCAGCCCATCTTCATGCACTCGAACCCGAACCATCTCTACCAGATGCTCTTCGGCGGCATTTCCCAGGGCGATATCCGCCAGCAGCACGAGGCCCGGTCCGGCATGTTCGACCGCATCGAACAACTCGCCTCCGCCAAGGGTGGTTCCCTACGCGGCGCGACCAAGCAACGCTACGGCCAGTACGTCCGGGGCTTCAATGACATCAACGGCCTGCGGGAGCGCCTCGGCAAAGTCTCCGACCACCTGCGGAAATTCGCGCCCAAGGTGGACGACCGCTACACCAAACCGGAATTCGAGACCGATTGGCACGACGTCATTTTGGACCTGGGTATCTCGGCCCTCAAGTCGGGCATCACCAACGTGCTCACCGTCGGCTCCGGTCGCGGCGAGATCTTCGGCGCGTGGAAGGGCCTCGGCGTTGATCAACAGGGTCACAATCTCGGTCACATGAAGCAGCCGGACAATCCGATCTGGATCAAGATCCGCCAATACAACAGCCGCATGCTGGCGAAGCTTGTGGAGGAACTTGAAAGCGTTCCCGAAGG
This sequence comes from Limisphaerales bacterium, assembly GCA_047608975.1. Classification (GTDB taxonomy): domain Bacteria; phylum Verrucomicrobiota; class Verrucomicrobiia; order Limisphaerales; family JAYPXF01. Next base: position 25,560 of record JBLFYM010000014.1, read on the forward strand.
CAGCGGCACGATGATGGACAACACGCTGATCGTTTACACCAGCAACAACGCTGATGCTCAACACACCAGCGGCAAGACCTGGCCGGTGATGTTGCTGGGCAATTGCAACGGCGCATTCAAATCCGGCCGGTTCACCCAACTCGACGGCACGCGCCCGATCAACGCTCTCTACACGACCCTCCTTCGATCCGCCGGCGTCCAAAGCGATCGCTTCAACATGAGCGAGAAACTCGCCAAGAAGTTCGATAGCGGCAGCGGCCCCCTCAAGGAAATCCTGGCGTGAACAAACTGACACTGACCCTGACGGTCGCGGCGATTGCTGTGCTCGGCACGACCGCCCGGGCAGCCGACACCTACACGCCCGGCGAACCCGTTCGCGGGAAATTCAAAAACTTCGCGCAGCCCTTCCTTGATAGCCATTGCTTCGATTGCCACGACGACGACACGAAGAAGGGCAACCTCTCGCTGCTCAAGCTCGGCGAGGTGGACGAGACCAACGCCGCGATCTGGAAGTCGATTTGGGCACAAGTCGCGCTCCAGGAGATGCCGCCCAAGAAGAAGTCGCGGATGGCCGTCGTCGAGCGCCTTCGGTTCTCCGACTGGATCGTGGGTGAACTGCAACGCGTCATGAAGGACAAGGGCGGCTTTCATGCCCATCTCGATCCGCACAAGGGCAACTTTGTCAACCATGACCTGCTCTTCGGCCCACTTCCCAAAGGCATCCGACTCGCTCCGACCTTCTCGCCCGCGCGCATCTGGCGGGTGACACCGCAGGAACACATCACGCGGCTCAACGAACTGATCAACACCGAGCCGAATTACGATCCCAACAAGCCGGGCCAGCGCACCCACGGGGATGTTGTTCCTTCCAACCACGGCGGCGAGCTGAAGCTCTACTTCGGTACGGACCGAATCATGCGCTGGGAGGGAGGCACCGTCGCCTACGCCACTGCGGTCAAGAGCGTGCCCGTGGTCCTTTCCTCAACCCGGAAGCACGGTTTTGAAAATTACCCCGACTTCTACAGCGTCAACAGCGCCGAGGCCACGCAGATCCTCGGCAAGGCCGAAGACATCCTGCAGTACATGGCCTACGGCCCACTGAGCATCGCCAATCCTGAGCAGATCACCGACGATCCCAGGACCTACGACGCGGTCAAGCCCGAGGGCGATCTTCGCGGCCTGCCTACGGCCATAACCTACACTGCGCAAACCGTCCGCCCGATGACACCGGTCTACGATCTGCTGAACGAATCTGATGCCTCCGACAAGCGCATGCGTGCAGCGGTGGCCCACCTCTTCGAAGCGCTGTCCTTCCGCCCCCCGACAGCGAAGGAATCCGCCGATTACCTCCAGATCGTCAAGGACTCCATCGTCAAGGTCGGCAAGACGGACGGCGTCATCATGGGCCTGTCCGCCATCTTCCTCGACCGTGATGCCTTGTTCCGCCCGGAACTGGTCGAGACCGGCAAGCCCGACCAACACGGTCGCGTCATGCTCCAGGACTGGGAACTGGGTCTCGCGGTAAACCACGCTCTCCGCTACCTCAAACCCGATGAGCGCCTTCGCCAGGCAATTGTCGATGGCCGCATGCGCACCCGCGAGGACGTGGCCCGCGAAGTCACCCGCATGCTTGCAGACGACAGTATCCGCAAACCACGCATCCTCCGTTTCTTCCGCGACTACTTCGACCACGACCTCGCCGGCTACATCTGCAAAGACACCGCTGCGCTCGGCCGAACCGGCGTCTCCACCCGTGGCACCTCACACTACCGGGCCATGTTCGACTCTGCCGCGAGCACGGATCGCCTCATCGAACTGATTCTCGAAGAAGACCAGGACGTCCTCAAAGAACTGCTGACCACTCAGAAAGTCGTCACCACGGGCAACGACAGAATGTACTTCGGCCGGAGACACACGCCGGAAGAACGCAACGCAGCCGCGGCCGCAAAAAAGGCGGAAGACGCAGAGTTGAAGAAAGAGATCGCCGCTGAACTTGAAGCTGTGGAGGCGGGGCTTGCCGAAGTGGAAGGCAAGTTAAAGAACGACGCTCTGGAACGGGCGACACAGAAGCGACTGGAGACGCAAAAGAAAAAACTGGTGGCCGACAAGAAGCGCCTCGAAAGAGACAAGAAGAGGAAACGAAGCAACATCAACGTCGACATTGCCACGGCTGATTTGAAAGGCGAACGGATCTATGCCCGCGTCAGCCGCCGTTCCTTCGGCAACGGCTCCATGAAACCCGAACGATCCCTGGCCACTGCCCCTGCGGGCCAGCGCTTGGGCATTCTCACCCATCCCTCCTGGCTCGTCTCCCACTCCGACGCCATGGATAACCACGCCATCCTGCGCGGCCGCTGGATTCGCGAACGACTTCTGGGCGGCGGCATCCCCGACGTCCCCATCACCGTGGACGCCATGCTGCCTGACGAACCCAAGACCACCCTGCGCAAGCGCATGCGCGTCACGCAGGAGAAATACTGCTGGACCTGCCACGAAAAGATGGACCCCCTCGGACTTCCCTTCGAGATGTACAACCACGCCGGCCTGTTCCGCACCACCGAATGGGACGAACCCGTCGACACCACCGGCGAAATCATCGACTCCGGCGATCCCGACCTCGACGGCCCGGTGAAGAACGCCATCCATCTGATCGAGAAACTTTCCGAGAGCGAACGCGTCGAACAGGTCTTCGTCCGCCATGCCTTCCGTTTCTGGATGGGCCGCAACGAAACCCTCAACGACGCCCCCGTTCTCCGAGCCGCCCACAAAGCCTACCGCGAGAACCAGGGAAGCATGAAAGCCCTGATCGAAGCCCTCGTCACTTCCGACGCCTTCCTGTATCGGAAGTTGGAGAACTAAACCATCGGGCAACCGGTCGGTCCGGATGCCCTCCGCACCCGCGAATTCAATCAACACCCACGAGCCGAAGGAGGTGGACAAGGCGGCGCTACCCCGGGCATTCCGGCATCAAACATCAGAGTTGTTAAGGGACCCGCAGATTACGCAGCTAACCATGGAAAATTCCGCCTGCTGACCTTGAGCGATTCATAGGAATAGGTAGGATTGAGATCTGATTTTTGATTCGCATGAGTGGAAAGAAAAAACGCATTTCGACGGACGGGGGCGAGAGCCTGACGCAGAATCCATTTGGCGCGTTGGACGGGCTGAGCGGACTGCCCGCCGGGCCGGAGGATCCCCCCAAGGTGGAGTCATCCGCGGCGTCTGCCGGGGGGCCGGAGAAAACGTCCAAGCGCGGGCAGAAGAACACGAATCGTGGACGCGTGGACATCGTCCGTGAGACCGCGCATCGCGGCGGCAAGGCCGTGACGGTCGTGACCAATTTCCCGAGGATTGGCCTGCCCGAGAAAAAGGAACTCGCCAAAAAGATGCAAAAAGCCTGCAGCGTCGGCGGGACGGTGAAAGAGGGCCGCATCGAAATCCAGGGCGACAAGCGCGAAGAAGTGAAGCTCATCCTGATCGAGGCGGGCTTCAAGCCGGTGTTCGCCGGCGGGTAAGTGTTGAGCAGGATTCATCCCGTTCGTCGCTTGGGTTGATCGAATCGCCTGGCGGAAGGGGCGGATTGATGAGGGATGAACCACAAAGAGCACACAGACTTTGCCTGATCCCAAACCGCAACGCGGTTCAACTCCGTCGGTCTCGGGCGGGAAACGGAATTGGTTCGCGAGCGCCGCCGTTCCAAAGAACATCCCATCGATGACTCCGGAACTTTGCCGGACGGAACAAAGTTCAACGGCAGTTCTTCGAACTGCGCGATGGTATCGCTGAACGCGAAAGTGTTTTCGCCCGCGGCGTCGTCGAGCACCTGATTGAATAAGCCCTCGGGCGACCCTACGGCTTCTCCGGTCAGGAACTTGCCGACACCATCCTCGCCCACGGGAAAAGAAGCACCGAACTCTGAATGCGTATATCGCGGCGCTGATACAGTCCGAGAAATTCCGGAGAAAATGATGAAATCTCGGCTCGCATTGATTCGCGAGCAACGGATTGCGCGTAAAGGAGCGCGGTGTAGGGTAGTTTCATGGTTGCGAATGACTTGGCGAAACAAGCGTTGGATTTACCGGTGGAAGACCGGTGGAATCTCGCACGTCAATTGGTCGAGAGCGTCGTGACGCCCGACGCGCTGACTGACCAGGTGAAGCAGGGGATTCAGCGAATTGAAGATGTGGCTGCCGGCCGTGTCGTTGGATTGACCGAGGAGCAGTTCCGCTCCGCGCTTGGATGAAGGTTACGTTTCATCCCGAATTTACAGACGACATTCTCCGCTTCGAAAAGGACTATCGAGAGGTGTCCGATTCTTTGGCAAAACGATTTCGGAATGAACTCGATGTTGCGATTGAAGTCGTCAAAGAATCTCCAACCAACGCCGGACATTTCTTGGACCTTGGATCCGAAGGCGTCGGGGATCTCCGACGACACCCTCATTTTTGGTTCGGTAATTCCCAGCCGTTCGGATCCGCTCACCTGGCTGACACGATTTCAATCTTACTCACGTGAGAGCAAGCGCGACGCCGACTCAGCAAATTGCCGGAATTGTGTGGGAAAGGACTCATAGCAGAAATGAATTCGGCAAGCTCAGTCCTGGCAGCAAAGAGCACCAAGTAGGGGAGCACAGGGGTCTCTCCTGAACGGCATTCTCAGTGACGAATCTTACTTTTTGAAATCTTTCCGGCAACTGATGGCCCCGACTGGAGTGTTCTTCTCGAATGGATCCTGCAGCGCGTGACAATCACGATCAGTTTCTTTGACTCTATGCTGAGAACGAGGAGGCGTTGCGCGGTTTTGTGAGGTCGCTGGTTCCGACCTCGCCGACCTTCGTGGACTGGGCCGGCGGCAATCCGGCCAAGCTCAAGGATACCGATGGTGTCAGTCTTGCGTCCTACATAGTGGGCGAGAAACCGGAACCGGAACCTCTATTTCCACTACGACATTCCCAGGTTGTTCGACCTGACCAAGGACATCGGCGAGGTCAGCAACATCGCCGTAGCACGGCCGCACGGCACCAGGGGTCTTTGCGACGCTATGATGGGTTACCTCAAGGAAGTCGGTGGGCGTATTCCAAAACCGAACCCTGCCTATGATCTGCAGAAGTATCGGGCAGATCCGGACTACTGGGATCGAATCAACTGGGGTCTGTTCAAATGGAACCGCCCGCTGGACGACGACGAGCGAGAGTCATCAAACCCGGAATCATCCGCGCGACCGATGGCGGCAAACAGGAACTCACCTGGCTGAACCGGCGGCACACGTCTGCAGAAGGGATTGAGCAGACGCTGGGTCTACCCTACATTTCAGCTTCATATGAAGATCCCACCGCAACCGGTCACCCGTCGTCATGCCCTTGCCTCACTCAGTTGTGCGGGTGCGCTGGCATTTTCCGGAGGCGCGGCACCGGCGCGTGAGATTCCGGCAGTGCCCGGACAACTGGCGATGCACTGCCGGCGGCGGGAGCAGGCCGGGGATGAATTCAAAGTGATCGAAGAAACGGTCCGTTGGAAAGCTTCTGAAACCGCGATCATCATCTGTGACATGTGGAGCGATCATCCCTGCCAGATGGCGGCCATGCGCGTTGCGCGCATGGCACCGCGTATGAATGAGGTGGCATCGCTTGCGCGCGATCATGGCGTCGCAATCATTCATGCACCGAGTGGCGGGATGAAACATTACGAAGACACTCCTTTCCGAAAACGCATCAAGGAGGCGCGCCCAAGCAAACCGCCCGTGCCGATCAAGGGATGGTGCTATCACAACGCCGAGCGTGAAGGACCCTGGCCGATCATTGACAACGTCGCCCGGGGCAAGGCGAAGGTCACCGGTTGTGACGATCCCATCGCCATCCCTCACTACGAGATCGACCGCCATCAGCAGGCCGCCATCCAGATCGTTGGCTATGATGTGGTGAGCGACAAGGGGCCGGAGATCTACAATTTCCTGGAACAGGAGAAACGGAACAATGTGGTCCTGATGGGGGTACACACGAACATGTGCGTTCTGGGTCGTCCCTTCGGCATTCGCCAGCAGAAGTATCTGGGCAAGAACGTCGCGCTCTGCCGCGATCTGACGGATGCCCTCTATGATCCGCGGGATGAGCCCCACGTGAGCCATACCCGCGGCGTCGAGTTGGTGATCGAGCACATCGAAAAGTATTGGTGTCCTTCAATTTCCGCCCAGGACCTGACCGTCGCGATTCCGGGCACGACCGGAAACCGACACTCGCCATAGGTTCTCCGAGATCACCAGCAGGTCGAACGTTTGGTCTCCGTTGAAAGTGTCTTCAGCTGCGCCTTGGCATCATAGGCTGACTGACTGAGTCAGTATGGCGCTTATTAATTGAGTCATACATGAGTCATTAAGGCACGTATATGTCCTCTCATTTTTCTATTAAGGACACTATTGCCATTAAAAAGTCCATTTATACACGAAAACCATTCTGGCACAGACTGTGGTCTAGGGAGATGTGGTTCAACTGAGGCGGTTGAGCCGAGAGTCGAAAGGGCAAATGGGGAGCCGACTTCTGGCGGGAGTCGGTTCCTCTATCTCAAACAAAATGCCGCCACTGAAAAATAGGAAATACTGAAAATGAATGCACTGACACACTGGAACCCGTTCCGAGAAATGGAAGATCTCTCGAACCGTCTGGCCTCCAACTCCGGGCTCACCTCTTCACGCAGCCCAGACCAGCCCGTTGAAAGCACCTGGACGCCCCGCGTCGATGTGGCGGAGGACGAAAAGGAATATCGGATCAGCGCCGAACTGCCGGCCGTCGAAAAGGCCGACATCAGCGTCACGGTCGAAGACGGCATCCTGAGTATCACTGGCGAACGCAAGTTCGAGCAGAAAGAAAACGGGCTAAAATACCACCGGGTGGAACGCGTCTACGGAAAATTCGAGCGCCGCTTCCACGTTCCGAAGGACGCCGATGCCAAACAGATCAAGGCGGAGTTCAAAAACGGCGTGCTCGATGTGCGCCTGACGAAACTGCCGGAGGCCAAACCTCGGCAAATCGAAGTGAAATTCGACTGACAAAGAAAGGGTCAACCACGACCGGGTAAAAAAAGGGCCGGCTGAGAACAGCCGGCCTTTTTGATTTTAATTGAGAACAATTGAAGTCTTCAGATCGCCTCCGTAATGGCGTTCCCCATCTCGGTCGTGCCAACGCGCTTCGCATTGGGGTCGGCGTCGCTGAAGATGTCGCCGGTGCGAAGACCGGAATCAATCGCCGTGCTCACGGCGGTTTCGATCGCCGTCGCCGCATCGTTCAGTCCGAAACTGTAACGCAGCATCAGCGCCGTCGACAGAATCTGCGCAATCGGATTGGCCAGGTTTTGACCCGCGATATCCGGGGCGGAACCACCCGCGGGTTCGTAGAAACCGAAGGTTGCGTCGCCATCGGCCAGTCCGAGGCTGGCGCTCGGGAGCATGCCCAGCGAACCGGCCAAAGCGGCTGCTTCATCGCTCAGGATATCGCCAAACAGATTTTCGCAGAGCATCACGTCAAACTGGGTCGGATTCAGCATCAGCTGCATGGCGCCATTGTCGACGAACATGTGCTCCAGCTCCACATCGGGGTATTCCTTGGCGATACGCTCGACGACCTTCCGCCAAAGCACGCCGTTCTCCAACACGTTCGCCTTGTCGATACTCGTCACCTTATTGCGACGCAAGCGCGCGGCATTGAAAGCGACGTGCGCGATCCGTTCGATCTCCGGCTCGGTGTAGACCATGGTATCAATGGCGCGTTCGATGCGCCGGATGCGCCGGGTCTTCTTCCGATCTTGCGGATGAACCGCCTCTTTCTCGGCGATGACCTCGGTAAGTTTCGGTTGCCCGAAATACATCCCGCCGGTCAGTTCACGAACCACCAGGAGATCAATACCATTGCCCTGTCGCTCCGGTTTGAGCGGGCAGGCATGAGCCAGTGCCGCCGGGAGCTTGACCGGGCGCAGATTGGCGAAAAGACCGAACTCCTTGCGGATGGCCAGCAGTGCGGCGCGTTCGGGGCGTTCTTCCTTCGGAATCGTGGGATCGCGATCCGGCAGACCAACGGAGCCGAACAAAATCGCGCCGCTTGCCCTGCAAAGCTCCAGGGTGTCCTCCGGCAACGCTTTGCCGGCAGCGTCGATGCCGGCCCAACCGATCGGGGCTTCGTCGATTTGAAAAGAGACCCCGAAACGTTTTTCCACAGCGCGAAGCACGTTGATTGCCTGCGCCATTACCTCCGGGCCAATGCCATCGCCGGCCAATGCCGCGATCTTGAAATTCTGCGAACTCATTTGGCGGCGGAGAATACGGACGGCCCGGGTGAGGGGAAAGAAGATATTCCGCGTTCGCGAAAAACCTCAGTGCATCGGCACTCAGCCTTTGAACGTAGCCGCGAGCGTGAGCAAGCAAAATCCCCCGCGAGCGATCGCAACCAAAGGAGCGGCAAAGGAATGTTTCCAACGCACGACAGCTATCCTAAGCGACCCGCAGTTTGGTGGCCGCGCGCAAAAAATCGCCCGGCTTGGAGTGGAGACCCAGATCTTAGCTTATCCGCAAAATTCCGCTCCGCTCACTGGTAGTGCGGGGGCTTCTGGTTGTTGTTCCGGATCTTGTCGATCTCCATGCCCTGGAATGTGCTGTCCATCCGGGTCATCATCGTGGACAGGCGCGTCAACAGTTTGTCCTGCTTGACTACCATCTGGTTGAGCTCATCGTATTGCCGTTCCAGGTGGGCAACGGATGATTCGACGGCATTCAGCCGATCTTCGAGCGACGGATCCATGTTCCTACTTTTCCCCTTTCAACAATGAGGCGACGCGTTTGGGATCGGTGGTGGGCGGATGACAGAAGGTTCCGGTGCAAAGGAAAACGACGGGACCATCCTTGCCTTTCAGGGTCTTCGCAAATTCTTCCACGGGACCGACGTTGCCGAGGATCACCTTGTTCGGTTGGTAGACGGTGTGCGCGGCGAGCAGGAGCTTCTGCGCTTCGGCTCCGGTGGCGTCCCCGGCAACGACGACCCGATGGGGTTCGTTGAGCAGATAGTCCAGCGCGGAGACGAGATAGGGAACCGCGTGCGGCGATTTGCTGAGGTTTTGACCGAACAGGTTCAAGGTCTTCTCCGCTTTGGCGAAGAGATCCTTGTCATCGGTCATCTTGGAGAGTCGCAACAACGCAAGTGATGCCACGGAATTGCCGGAAGGTTCAGCGCCGTCGTAGTCCTCTTTCAGTCGCAGCAACAGATTCTTGCTGGCTTCGTCGCTCTGATAAAATCCGCCCGCCTCCGGATCATAGAAACGCTTGATCATGCCCGCTGACAGATCGATCGCGAATTGCAGGTGGTCCGGCTTCAGCGTGGCTTCGTAGAGATGCAGCACACCATCGAGCAAGGAGGAATAGGCGTCGAGCAACTGCACGTCGTCTCGCTCGCCATCACGCCAACGATGATAAAGCGTCTTGGTTTCCGGCACCCAGAGTTTTGCCTTCAGGAAAGCGACGTTCTTCTCTGCGGCCGCGAGATACTTGGGCTCCTTGAGCACCGCACTGGCGCGGGCAATCGCCCCCAGCATGAGACCATTCCAGGACGCGAGGATCTTGTCGTCCAGACCGGGACGCACCCGGGTGGCGCGCTTGTCGAAGAGCTTTTTGTTGGCCGACGCGATGAGCTTCTCTTCGGCGGGACTCAGCTTCGGATCGACGATGCTCAGCACATTGAGATCCTTCAACGGTTCGGGGTGGCTGTGATCTTCAAAGTTTCCGTGATCGGTGATGCCGTAGTGCCGGATCACCACTTTCAACTCTTCAGCAGTAAGGAGTTCCTTCAGCTGTGGTTTGGTCCAGCAGTAGAACTTGCCTTCCTGACCTTCGCTGTCCGCATCTTCCGCCGAGAAAAACCCGCCCTCCGGATGAGTCATGTCTCGCAGCACGTACTTGAGGACGTCGCGCACCACATCGGCATACTTTTCTTCGCCGCTGACAAGATGAGCGTCGAGATAGAGCTGAATGAGCTGGGCGTTGTCGTACAGCATCTTTTCAAAATGCGGGACGAGCCAGAGTTCGTCGGTTGAGTAGCGGGCGAAGCCGCCACCGATATGGTCATAGATGCCGCCGGCAGCCATGGCGTCGCAGGTATGCAACACCATCTTCACGGCTTCCGCGTCGCCCTGCTTGTGTCCTTCGGAGAGAACGAAGCGCGGAACGGATGGGCGCGGAAACTTGGGTTTCTGTCCGAAGCCCCCGTGCTGGGGTTCATACATCGACTTTAACTTTGCCAACGCGTTGGTCAGCACGATTTCGCTGAGTTCCAAGGACTCCACCTTCTTGACGCTGGTGTAGGTGCGGATCTGTTCGAACTGCTGAGCGGCGGACTTGATGAGATCTTCCCGCTTGGTGTCGTCCACCCAGAGACCATTGATGAGTTCCAATAGGTCCATGAAAGTCCGGCGACCATATTTGGGTTCGGCAGGAAAATACGTCCCTCCGAAGAACGGCTTCAATTCCGGTGTGAGAAACACGTTCAAGGGCCAGCCCCCGCCACCCGTGGTCGCCTGCACATAGGTCATGTAGATCTTGTCCACGTCTGGCCGTTCCTCGCGGTCCACCTTGATGCTGATGAAATTCTTGTTCAGGAACTCGGCGATGACCTCGTTCTCAAACGATTCCCGCTCCATCACGTGGCACCAGTGACAGGTGGAGTAACCGATTGAAAGCAGGATGGGCTTCTTCTCCGCCCGGGCCTTGGCAAAGGCCTCCTCGCCCCAAGCGTACCAGTCCACTGGGTTGTGCATGTGCTGCCGCAGATAAGGCGACTTCTCGTTGATCAGCCGGTTCGTGTGTTTGTGCTTCTTGACGGCTTCAGGTTCGGATTTCTCCGTAGCCGCGGCATTGGTTGCGGAACTCACTGGTGTGGGGGAAACAGATGCGGTCTGGGAGGCTGGTTGCGTGGAAGCGGGCGGCTGGCAACCGATCACGGCGGCAGCCAGGATGGGTATCAGCGTCATTCGGCGTTGGTTCAGGAGCAACATGGAACCGGGACCATACGCTGAGACAATGACAGGGCAAGGCGATTGGGCGGCGGCGGAAAAATCCAGTCTTCAATCCTCAAACTCCTAAACTTCACGCTGCGGATTGCGGCTTGGAGCCTGAAGCATACCCGGAGTTTGGATTTAGTGACCTGAATTTTCCATTGGGACTTGGTCTCCCGCGCACCGTTGCGTTGAATACCGCCGCGTGAGTGAGATCGAGTTGAGCGAAAAACTGCTGTCCGATGCGGGCGGCTGGCAGGCGATGAAAGAAGCCCGCAGCATGGTGAAAGCCGGCCGCGTGTTGAAAGCCTCATGGCAGGAGCCCAATCTGATCGGCGAGGTGCAGGGTGGCATGGGCCTGTTGAAGAGCGGCCTCATCATCGAGGGACCCATCGACATCGAGAACATCTGCACCTGTCAGGAATCCAGACGTTGGGGAAGAATTTGTGGACATTCCATCGCGGTGGGGCTGCAGGTTCTGAATCCAACGCCCGAACCCGCCACACCTGTTCCCACAGAAACTCCCGTCAGCGATCCCCAGCCGCAACTGTCCGATGTACTCAAGCTCTCCGGTGACGAAGCGGATCCTCAGGCAGAACTGCATATCGTCCTTCCGCCCAACGTCGACACCGCGCTGACCCGCGGCCAGATCAGCGCCTTTTTCGAGTTTGAAGCCGACGGCAAACGACGCCCCTTAAACCTCGCCGGCAAGGGGACTTACTTTTGGAGTGAGAATGATCGGGCCATTCTCGAATGGGCCGTTCGAACCGCGGCCGGCGAATTGCCCGCCGTGCTCCCCGTCGGTTTGATGGAGCTCACCACGTTCCTGGATCTGCTCTCCAATCACCCGAACGTCACCTTGGGACGGAAGGAAGCAGTCCATGTTCTCGACGCCCCTTACCCCTTGCGGATGCAGGCGACGCTGCAGGATTCCGGTGCCATTCAGCTCCGTGCCGATCTCCCCGAACCGGCCCCGATTATTTTGCCTGGTGCGACCTTTTGGGTATACGAGCAGGCCAGATTCAATCGCCTCGAACTCCCGGCCGGTGGGGCCGCGTTGCTTCAGGGCGATGTGAACCTTTCCCGCGCGCAGGTCCCGGATTTCCTGATGAATCAATGGCCCGCCATGGCTGCGGGCGGAACCCTGGAGACAAACTTCACCGCCGCTGATTTCGAGATCGTCACCGCCGCCCCACAAGGCGTGATTCAACTGGAGGGCGGCCTCAGCAGATTGCGGGCGACCCTCGAGGTGCGTTACGGCAAGGATCGCTATGACCTGGCGGATCAAAAGAACCCGGCGGATTCGTGGATTGCCGATGAATCGAATCCGCGCCGTTATATGCGCCGCGATCTCGCCGCGGAACGAATGCGGCTGAGCCAGATCACCCGGCACGGATTCACCGGCCCCGACAAGGACGGACGCTGGGAACTCCGCGGGCAGGATGAAGTGCTTCGCTTCTTCGCCACCGAATATCCTCGCCTGCAAAACGCGGCGGACTGGGACGTGAGTTTGCAGGAACGGCTCGACTGGGCGCTCGACACGAAAGTCGAACGCATCACCCCCCGCTGCGAATTCACACCGAGCGGTGAACAGTGGTTGGACTTCTCCATGCAGTTTGAGTCCAGCGGCGGCGAAACCTTCTCACCGGCGGACATTCAGCGGCTCGTGCTGGGCGGACAGAATCACACCAAACTTCGCAATGGAAAAATCGCCATCCTGGATACCGGTGCCGTGGAGGAACTCCAGGAAGTGCTGGTGGATGCGAACCCCGAACAAACCCGGGACGGCTATCGGCTCCGCACTGTGCAGGCGCAATTCGTCGCCTCCACGCTGGAGCAACAGAATGGCTGGCAGATCGAAAGTGTCGGCGATTGGCGCGAACGTCTGGGCGCCGCCAAAGAATCCAAACAGGTCGAACTCGGGCGTTTCGAGAAGATCCTCCGACCCTATCAGGCGGAAGGCGTGCAGTGGCTGCACCGACTTCGCGAGAATGGATTCGGCGGTATTCTCGCCGACGAAATGGGCCTCGGCAAAACCATCCAAACGCTCGCTCACCTGGCCCTGTGCAAAGCAGTCGGCGAACTGAAGAATCCTTCGCTGGTGGTTTGCCCCACCACTCTGCTCTCCAATTGGGCGGCCGAAGCAGAACGTTTCGCACCAGAGCTGAAGGTAATCATCCTCCACGGGGCAGGGCGGGAATCGAAGTTCGATTCCATCGCCGACGCTGATCTGGTGATCACCAGTTACGGCCTCGTGCGAAACGACGCCGAACGCTATCGCGACATCGAGTTCGACACGGTGCTGTTGGACGAGGCGCAGCACATCAAGAACCGGAAAACCCAGAACGCCCAGGCCGTCAAAGCCATCCGGGCGCAACATCGCTTCGTGCTGACCGGCACCCCGATGGAGAACTCCGTGCTCGATCTCTGGTCCATCTTTGATTTCGTCATGCCCGGCTATCTCGGTTCCGCCAACGATTTCCGAGATCGTTATGAACTTCCACTCACGCGCGGCGCCGATGCGGGCATTCAATCCCGTCTCGCACGGCGCATTCGGCCCTTTCTGCTGCGTCGTCTCAAACGCGACGTCGCCAAGGATCTTCCGGACAAGATCGAACAGGTCAGCTACTGCGAACTCACGGATGCACAGCGCAAGGTTTACCAACAGTTCCTTGATGCCGGTCGAAAGGAAGTCCTCGCGGCAGTGGACAGGAACGGATTCAACAAAAGCCGGATGGTTATATTTACCGTCCTCCTGCGCCTCCGCCAGGTCTGCTGCGATCTGCGTCTGCTGAAGATCGACAACACCGATCCCACGACCTCGTCTGGCAAGGTGGATCTCTTTGCGGAACTCCTGCAAGAGATCGAAGACGGCGGTCATCGTGTGCTCGTGTTCAGCCAGTTCACCTCGATGCTCGGACTCCTGAAGGAACGACTGGACGCCGAAAAGATCGACTACTGTTACCTCGACGGTTCAACCCGCAATCGCGGTGCCGTCGTGAGCCGCTTCCAGAAATCCGAAATCCCGGTCTTCCTCATCAGTCTGAAAGCCGGCGGCGTGGGGCTGAACCTTACCGGCGCGGACACCGTGGTGCACTTCGATCCCTGGTGGAACCCGGCCATCGAGGATCAGGCCACCGACCGCGCGCATCGCATCGGTCAGAAAAATGTCGTCACGAGTTACAAGCTCATCGCCCGCGACACCGTCGAAGAAAAGATCCTCAACCTCCAAAAGAAGAAACGCGACGCCATCCAGAGCATCTTCGGCGACGAGGAACAAATGACCTCCGCCCTCGATTGGGACGAAGTCCAAGATCTGCTGAACTGAGGAGATCACGTGGTTCAGCGGGGCAAGTGTTTTTGCAGCGCTCGGTGTGCGAAGGCAAACAGTCGCTCTTGATGCGCCGGGCAATCCTTTCATCCTTCGCAATATTCACCGCTTCGAACTTGGTCGTGGCGGAAACTGAGCCCCAACTTTCTTTCGACCGGCTCCATTCCCACGAGGAATCCGAGGGCTTTGTTCAGGCCGGTTGGAACACCCGATACAATGGCCCGGTAGCGCGGCTCTGGAGAGTCGCGCTACTGCTCATCAAACCAGGGCGAGGTTGTTCTGTGGGATGACAAATGGCGGTGTCCAAAGATTTCTGGCCAGCGGGACCAGATTCGCCTCATCAATTGGAATTGTCGAAGAACCACGTGAGTGTCGTCAGCTACGACTGACACCCAAGCAAGGAGTTGTTCCGCCTTGCCTGTGATGGTGTTCCAGCGTCTCCTCTGCCCCATGAAGTTTTCCATTCTCACGGCGATGCTGATTGTGTGCTCGGGCGCGATCGCTGACGAGCGGCCGAACATCGTACTTATTTTTACGGATGATCAGGGGGTGAACGACGTCGGTTGCTACGGCAGTGAGATTCCGACGCCGCACATCGATCGCATCGCCCGGGAGGGTATGAAGTTCAGCCGCTGGTATTCGGCTTCTGCAATCTGTACGCCCTCAAGATTCGGGTTGTTGACCGGGCGCAATCCCAGCCGGTCGCAACATCAATTGCTCAGCGCGTTGATGTTCGTTGCTGACGAACATCGTCAGACCGGCATCCAGAAAGGCGAGACCACCATCGCGAGCCGGCTTGGCAAAGCAGGATATGACACCGCACTGATTGGCAAATGGCATCTGGGGCACGGCGAAAAATCACTGTTTCCAACCCGCCATGGATTTGATCGGTTCATCGGACACACCGGCGGTTGCATTGATTTTTTCACGATGACCTATGGGATCATTCCCGATTGGTATCATCAGGAATCCCTCGTGAGTGAGAACGGGTATGCAACCGAACTCATAACCGATGAGGCGGTCCGGTATCTCCGCGAGCAGAAGGATTCCGAGAAACCGTTCTTCCTCTATCTCGCCTACAACGCGCCGCACTTCGGCAAGGGCTGGAGTCCGAAGGACAAGCAGCCGATAAACATCATGCAGGCCCGCGCGGACGATCTCAAACGTGTATCATCCATCCGTGACAAGGTGCGGCGAGAATTTGCGGCGATGGTTCTCTCGCTCGATGACGGCGTCGGCAAGGTGTTGAACGCGCTGGATCTCTACGATCTCACTCGGGATACACTCGTCATATTTCTCACGGACCATGGCGGAGACCCAACCTACGGAGGCAGCAATCTGCCCTTGCGCGGCGCCAAGGCAACCCTGTTCGAAGGCGGCATCAAAGTTCCCTGCCTCATGCGTTGGCCCGGACATATCACGGCGGGTGCCACCAACGAGTCGTTGGCGTGGTCACTGGATCTTTTTCCAACCTTCTGTCAGTTGGCGGGAATTGCCGCAGACGATCCAAAGTTGGATGGTCGGGATCTCAGTCCGATTCTGTTCCGAGGGATCGAATGGCCCCAGCGGACGTTTTTCTGGGAACTCGGTGCCCACGCGGAATTGGCGCGTCGGCCCTGGTCAGCGCTCCGGACCGGAGATTGGAAATACCTCAACACGCCCAGTGACGGTGAGTTCCTTTTCAATCTGGCTGTCGATCCGAACGAACAGAAGAATTTGGCGGCAGCCGAACCGGCACGATTGAGCTCGCTGCGGAACCAAGCCGATCAGAACTCCCGCGAGTTGCGTCAATAGGCCGCTGCCCAGGCTGTATCAACGCGTTTGACAACTCAGAGCTTGGGTTCCAGAAATCGCATCTGCGAATCGCCGTGTTTCATCAGCTTGCGCTCGTGCCAGTGCGGGGGGATCTCGAGAGTATCGCGTTTGCAATGACCGAGGATAAACGTGCCTCCGGGCGCGATCAGGCCAGGCAGCGTTTCATCATCGAGCGCTTTTTGAGAAAAGGATTCTGAACGTTTGTTGACGTTCTTGTCGCCAAAGGGCGGATCGGCAAACACCAGATCGAATCGCTGCTCCTGTGCCGCAAGTTTGGGCAGGGCGGCGAACACATCAAGGATGCGCATCTGCATCGAACCGGGCGGCAATCCACAGGCCCGGTGATTTTGTTCGATGAAGCGCCCATGCTTGACTGAGAGTTCGATCACCATGGCAGAACGGGCACCGCGACTCAGACTCTCCAGACTCAGGGCACCGGTGCCGCCAAATAATTCAAGGACCCGCGCGTCTTCAACCCGGTCCGCCAGGCTGTTGAAGATCGCCTGACGAACAAGATCGGGCGTCGGACGAACGTTCAACCCC
This sequence comes from Limisphaerales bacterium, assembly GCA_047608975.1. Lineage (GTDB taxonomy): Bacteria > Verrucomicrobiota > Verrucomicrobiia > Limisphaerales > JAYPXF01. Next base: position 42,273 of record JBLFYM010000014.1, read on the forward strand.
TTCGGGGCCTTCACGATCTTGCCTGCCGCTGTGCCACCAATGATGCGCATGATATCCTACTTCTTGGCCGGCAGATCGGTGGAGATCCAACGGAAAAACCCGAACAAGGTGTAATAATGATGATGGGACTTTCCGAACAGCACACCGGTCGAGAACAGGTGTTTGCGAGACTTGGTGTCGATGGCGAGAAGTGCAAGTTTGGAGAGCGAGAACTGCTTCTCCGATTTGTAGAAGCGAACTTCCGGGGACTGCAAGGTGCCGCTGAACGGGATGGGGACCGGGATCTCAGGAATGCCCACCAACGAATTAGAACTATCGATCGACAACGCGCCACTGCGGACCTCGACCACGACCTCTGATTCCGCCTCGGAAGTCGCCAACAATCCCCCCGCCTGACTGATGGCGTCGCGCACCGCCGCAATCGCATATTTACCATCGGTGGCCTCGAAGTATTGGTCGTCCACAAACACCTTTCGGTCTCGCAACGGAGCCAGTTCGGCGGCCGATACTGCGTGATCGGCCGCCCGACTCAGGAGCAGTTGTTCGACGGCCGAGCGCTTCGGTTCCGATTGGCGAGTTTGTACGCAACCGGTTGCGAAGGAGAGACAGAGGACGCCGGTAAAAACTTCTTTTAAACTTGGATTCATCGATCAATAGACTCGGTTTCACGGGATCTTCGAGAAACGTCGTAAATCACGCAAGCGTCGCCTGCGTTCGTTGCGGGATCGGGTCGCCCGACTCGGCGAAGTTATCGGAGTTCCGTGGGCAGTATTGGCCTGTTTGCGCGGACGATCAGAATAACCGTTGCAATGATTAACGATAACGTTATTCTCGTTAAAGTAATTCCAGCTGAGTGCATTAAGCGTCTCAGGCGGTTTTACCATACTGAAATGGTTCGATTAAGGGACATTGCCGAACGGGCTGGAGTTTCCGTCATGACGGTTTCGAAGGCGTTGCGTGACGCGAAGGATATTTCCGTCAAGACCAAGGCGAAAATTCGCCAGTTGGCGTTGGAGATGGGTTACGTGCCCGATGCGATGGCCCAAAGCTTGCGCACCCGTAGCACGCGGATTCTCGGACTGATAATCTCGGCTTCCACCAATCCGATCTTTGCCCGGACCATGATGGCGATTGAGGAGTGGGCGTTTCAATTGGGATACGAATTGATGGTGTCGCATTCGCTGAACCAACCGGATCGGGAAGAAACCTGCATTCGTCGTATGCTGGCTCGCCGGGTGGATGGCTTCTTCATCACGCCGGTGTATCGCTTCGAGCAGTCGGCACCGATCTACGAGGAATTGAAGCGCCAAAAGACCCCAGTGGTGATTCTGGGTAATCGCGCGCCATTTTGTGGCGGTTTTCCGGCCGTGGAGGTGGACGATGAATTGGCGAGTAAGGCCCTCACTGAGCACCTCATCCACCTCGGGCACAAACGCATCGCTTTCTTCGCCGGTCCACAGGTTTCTCCTTCAGCATTGGGACGCCTGGAGGGATATCGTCGTGCCCTGCGTGATGCGGGCCTGCCGTTTGATGACGGGCTGGTTTACAATGCCGGATCGACGATCGACGAAGGTGCGAAGGCAGCGGTTCAGTTTTGCGAAGAAGAAAGCGGGGCGACGGCCGTGCAATGTGTGAACGATTTGGTTGCTGTGGGGGTCGGGAACGTGCTGCTAGATCAGGGCTTGAAGATCCCCGAGGACATTTCACTGGCCGGTTTTGGTAACATTCTGACCAGCGAACATTTCCGGGTGCCGCTCACGACCGTGCGGCAGCCGAAGTTCCGGCTCGGGGCCACTGCGATGGAACTGATGCAGGCGATGTTGCGCAAGGAGACGGCAAAGAATCGTGTATTGAACGCCGACCTCGCCATCCGCCAGAGCACCGGCCCGGCGCAGGTGTGAAGCCCGCATCTGACAATCCATCCGGCTCATGCGGGTGAGAATTTAAATTTGGATTGGAAGATGGTCTTCCCAAAATCAGCAGGGCCACCCGCTCCATGATGTCCCCGCCCGCATCTGAATCTCCTCGTCGCCGCTTCCGGCGGCAGCGCCTTATCTTCGTTGCCTTGGCTACGCTGGCTCTTGTCGCTTTCGCCGGATGTCGCCAGATCTCCTATTACGGTCAGGCAGCGAGCGGACAGATGCAGATCTTCTGGCGCCAGAAGTCGATCGAAAAACTGCTGGCTGATTCCGACACGCCGGCTGATCTCAAACGTCGACTCCGCGTGATTGGTGAAGCCCGTGCCTTTGCGGAGAAGGAGTTGCACCTCAAATCGAAAGGGCACTACACCCGGTACGCGGATCTGGAACGACCGAATGTCGTGTGGAACGTTTACGCAGCTCCCCGCTATTCGATCGAGGCGAAATCGTGGTGGTACCCAATCGTTGGAAGCCAGACCTACCGCGGATATTTCAACGGCAAAGGAGCGACGAATTGTGCTGTGGGGCTGAAGGAAGATGGCTTCGACGTTTACGTGGGCGGAGTAGAGGCTTACTCAACGCTGGGATGGTTTCGGGATCCTGTCCTGAACACCTGGATCGACCGGGATGATCCACGACTGGCCGCGCTGGTTTTTCACGAGCTGACGCATCAACGGTTGTATATCGCCGGGGACACACCATTTAACGAGGCGTTTGCCACCGCAGTTGAGCGCGCCGGCGTTCGCCTGTGGTTGGCCAAGAAGGGCGACGCTGAGCAGCGCGCGGCGTGGGATTCGCTCCAGCGACGACGCGATGATTTTGCCGGGCTGGTCAAAGGAACCCGGGCAGAACTGCAAGATGTCTATGCGCCGGCGGGCGCCGCGCCCAAGGAAACCGGCAAGAACCGCGTATTGAAAAACTTCCAGCAACACCTTGCGGAATTGCAGACGCAATGGGGCTCCACCAACGCCTACCGCTCGTGGCAGATCTATCAAGTGAACAACGCCCGATTGAACACCGTTTCCACTTACTACGACCTCGTTCCGGGTTTTAGTGCGCTCCTTGAACGGCATGAGGGTGATTTCGAAAGCTTTTATCAGGAAGTGGAGGCGCTGGGGAAAAAACCGAAAGGGGAGCGGCGAAAACTGCTGGAAACGTATCGGTTGGCTCGGGAAGCCGAATGAGAAAAGATCAAGTGTTTCTCAAGTGGGAGCTCTGATCTGCCGATACGGTGGAACAGCAGGATAGCGGAACAAATTGCGGCTCGAGTTTCAGCTTGGGACCAGGCCTGCGAATCGATTGACACGTTCGGCTCCCGGTGCGAATTTCCCAGCGAGTCGTTTCCAAGTCACTTGTATCAACTCACTTGACCCTGCGGAAGGCAGTATCCGGCTCACACTCGCGTTTTAATCAGTGAGAGAATCGATATCGTATGTCCTCCCGTTCAACAGGCACCGCCGCCGCGACTGATTCCGCGCCTTTGTTTCGCCCGCCGGGAGTTCCCAACCCACTGCCCCCGGCATCGCTGGTCTGCCAGCTGCAGTTGGAGGATACCGACGTCCCAACGTGTTCGGGGAATACCGTGGAACTGTTCGGGGTAGCTGAGCAGGACTGGAACCGGCAACCGCTGTTGGAACTGTTCGATCCAGCGGTTCAAGACCATGTGGGCAGCCTCATCCGCGCTTCGAATCTTCAGCCCGCCGCCGCGCCGTCTCTCCTGCGAACTGCCGGGGGCGTTTCCGCCGCGATCGATCTGGAACTGAAACGATTGCAGTCCGGTAGTGAACTGGTCGTTCGGCAGACTGGCGGGCATCAACATTCCGCCAATCAACTGGCCCTCCACACGGTGGCGGTGGAACTTGATTCGGCTGGCGATCCAGCCGGGATTGTTGCGTCCGTGGCTCGCCTGACCGGTGCCGAATGCTGTCTGTTCGGACGGGTTGCCGACAATTTGCAGGTGCGCGCGACCGCCTGCGTGATCGCAGGCAAACCGGTCGATGGATTTGTTTATGATATGCCCGGGACACCCTGTGAGGCGGCCTTTGACCGGCATGACGGTTGCGCCTTTCCAGCACACGTTCAGGATATTTTTCCGCAGGCAAAACAGATGGTGGAGCTGGGTATCCAGGCCTACCTGGGAGTTTCACTGCTCGATGCTGCCGGCCAGCGGATCGGCATTCTCGCCGCCATGTTCAAGTTACCGCTTGCCGAAATTCAGAGCCGGCTCGCGGCCATGCGTCTCTTTGCGCGCAAAGCCGAACATACTTTGGAATCCGAACTCCAACTCGCCGATCTGGCTCCCTTTCGCACGGTGTTTGACCAGTTGAGCGACGGCGTGCTGGTGGTGGCGGCTCAGACGGGGCTCATCGCCGACACCAACGAATGCCTCGCATCGATGCTGGGCTATCACCGCCGCGACCTGCTGAACCAGCCGATCTCCTCAGTCGACTCCACGCTGGCTTCATTGGATCAGCTTGTGGACTGGACAAACGCCCGGCGCAAAGGTGCCGCGGCGTTGAGAGATGACTTGTTTTGCCAACGGGATGGAACCCTGTGTCCGGTCGAGACAAGTTCGCGCAGCACTGAATTCAACGGCCAGGAATACATCATCATCGGCGTCCGCGACGCTGCGCAGCGTCGGGCGGTGGAAGGAGCGCTACGGCAGAGTGAACAGCGGTTTCGCGCCCTGATCGAGAACAGCTCCGACGTCATCACGATACTCGATCCGGAGGGCAGAATTCAATACGTCAGTCCGACGGTGAAGCGCATCCTGGGCCACGCCCCGGATGATCTTGTGGATGGCAGCATTCTGAATCACATTTTGCCGAGCGATCGTGAGCAGTTCACGAATGAACTGGCGGAATGGATCCGCAAGCCGGGCGAGATCTTCGCCGCGAGTTTTGACTGGAAAGATCCCGATGGTGGGGTCCGGCACATTGCCGCGCGCGTAAGCAATCAGCTGGTGGATCCCGCCGTGCAGGCAATCGTGCTGAACATGCGGGATGTGACGCAGCGGGTTCAGTCGACCTCCAAGGCCCGCCGACAGGCCGACCTCATCAATCGCGCCAACGACGCCATCTGTGTTTGGAACACCGATGGCATTGTTCTCTCCTGGAATAACGGAGCGGCATCGCTCTATGGCATTGCCAACTCCGAAGTATTTGGCAAATCCGTGGCAGAACTCAGCTTCGTGGATCCGGACGTTTATGCGGAGGCGATGGAGACGGTTCAAAAACAGGGCAACTGGACGGGTGAATTCAGTTTCATTGACCGCAAAGGAGCTGAAATTTCAGTGCATAGCCGGTGGACGCTGCTGCGCGATGACAGCGGCCAACCCGAGGACATTCTCGCCATCGATCGCAATATCACCGCGCAGAAACGGGTCGAGAATCAGCTGCTGCGTCACCAGCGGATGGAAGGCATCGGCACGCTCGCGAGCGGCATCGCGCATGATCTGAACAACATCCTGATGCCGATCCTGATGATGACCACCACCATGCGACGCGAGGCGGTCGACGAGGAAAGCGCCGAGGCGTTGGACATGGTCATCCACAGCGCCAAACGGGGTGCTGACATCGTGAGGCAGGTGCTCACCTACGTGCGCGGCGCGGAGGGCAGCCGGATGTTTCTCAAACCGCAGACGCTCATAAAAGAGGTGTTGCTCCTGTTCAAGGAAACCTTCCCCAAGCAGCTCCAGCTCGTGCAGAACATTCCGGAAGGAGAATGGCTCATCAGCGGGAATATGACCGAGCTGAGCCAGGTGCTCCTCAACCTGGCGGTCAACGCCCGCGATTCCATGCCCGATGGTGGAACCCTGAGCGTCGGGATGGAGGAGGTTTCCATTGATCAAGACCTTGCCGAGATGAAAGGCGCGACCCGACCGGGTGAGTACGTTGTATTTCGGGTGCGCGACACGGGCGGCGGTATCGCGCCCGTCGCGTTGGAACGCATCTTCGATCCCTTCTTCACCACCAAGGCACAGGGGGCAGGGACCGGACTCGGTCTGGCCACGGTGAAGGGAATCGTCGAGAGCCATGACGGTTTTCTTGAGGTTGAGTCCACCTTGGGGCGGGGCTCGACCTTCAGCGTCTATATCCCGGCCGTGTTGGAATCCCGTACCGAGATTCCGAGTTCCGACACCGAACCGCCCTCTGAAGGTAGAGGGCAGACGGTGTTGATCATCGATGACGAAGACAATATCCGCAAAACCTTGCGCCGAATGTTGGAACGCTACGGCTACAACGTGATCCTGGCCCAGAACGGCGTGGAAGGCATCTCCAAGTTCACGGCGGAGCGTAAGAACATCGCGGCGATCATCACTGACATCATGATGCCTGAACTTAGCGGTATCGACTTCGTCAAGGTCATCCGGAACATGGATGCGAATGCGCGCATCATCGTCTCCAGCGGCAAGGCGATGGACGAGCATATCGACGACTTCGAAAAGTTGGGCGTGAACGAGTTTCTCGCCAAACCCTACGCTGCGGTGGATCTGCTACGCCGCCTCGAAAAACTTCTTCGCGACTGAGCGCAACTTCCGCGGACGGCTCTGCTTGCCAGTTCCGCCTTGGCCTCCGCTGGAGAAACATCAGGAGCCAACCGGGCAAAGCTGCTGTAATTCTGTCCATAGAAATTTCCGGTGCTCATTTCAGATTTGGAAAACTCCATCGGCACCCAGGAGTCAGGGAAGCTGATGGTCTAGGCAGTCGGCGGCATTACACCAATGAGCGTGTGTGGCACTCCGTCGCCGCGTACTGATATTCATGGTTTTATCACCGCCCCGCGCAGGATCGTCCCGGGAATCCAGCGCGCGACCGAGCACGGGTTGCACGCCGAGAATCTTGAAGTATTCGGCTGTGACTTCCTCCCCGGTCTTGAACTGCAGTTCACCGCTGGCCGCCAGATTCTTCGATTCAATCCGGCGGGCAGCAAAACCCCTGAAAGAAGTCAGGTCGTTGGTAATGGAACTGAAGAGCAGTCCGGAAAAATTCTGGGCGGCGTCCTTGTGCTCATACGTCAACACCCGTCCGACCCGCTCAGAAGCGGGCAATGGAAATGGCTTCAAAATCAGCGAATACAGGAAACTGAACATCGCGGTGTTCACGCCGATGCCCAACGCGCGAGTCAGAATGATCGCGCCGCTGAAGAGTGGTTGTTTTCGTATCAGAAACTTCAGTCTCCGCAAGATAGACTGGCCTGCGGCAATGTATCGCCGAGAAATTCGACCTCTCCCGATATGACCTGCACCCACGCATGCGGAATGGGATCGGCTGCGATTTCCAGCTGGTTTGCCGATCAAGTTTGCCGCTGGATATTTCTGCGTCCTGGCGGATGACCGTGGTCGGTTTCATCAGCATCTGTTTTCATGCGAAAACTGAGACCGGTTCAACCCTCGGGGAACGAGCCACGAGTCTTGCGGTAACAATTTTCTGACTGAAGTTGAGGTTCATCCTCCCAGTTGGTTGCATTCCAGAGTTGCTGACAACTGCGATTCAACGACTTAGCGCTAGATCCCAGAAAGAGAGGTTGACAAGTTATTTTCTAAAATTATCACCACACAGAAACCGGTTTACAGGTCTTAGGCCGTTGCTACTATCCGCATCTGTTGCACCTCCAACCGCCGGTTTTCAGACCGTGTACGAGTTTGAAAATGCGGGGTGCGGAAGCCAGAAACAAGATGGTGACAGCCCTGCAAAACGACATGATTCATTCTTGCGAAACACGTACAACCGACCGCCTCATGTTGTTCACCTAAAGGGAGATGTATCCGATTGTGCGAATGTTACAAAAGCTTCATAAAACACCGGATTTGAGGAACTTTACCGTGACGTGAATAACATGTGAATAAGGAAGAACAGTTCTTCCTAGAAAACCTATTTGACTCAGCCTAAAAACCTCCCACGCCAAAACAAATTAGTGACGTTTCAATCAACAATCGCTTTGCAAGCAGCTACCCTATTGAATTGCTGTAAGTCCCTTGAAAACAGTAACTTACAGAATATTTTTACGACGAATTTGAACCCGACCCTGCAATTTCAAACCGTCGATTCGACCACGTTCCGCCCGACTCAACCCTTTGCGTTTGTGCCAGTTACAACACTGTGACACAAGCAAGTGAATAAACCGATGGACAAGGTTCTTACCGCCAAACAACTGCCAAACCGCGCCCAAGCCGAAAAAGCATGGAAATCGTCACAGAAACGACTCCAGGAAATTCTCAGTGGCGACATCTTCGATCTCTGGTTCAAACCGGTGAAAGCGATAGGGATGGACGAAGCTGCCTTCACCCTCGAAGTCGCCAACGAATTTTGCGAAGTCTGGCTTGCTGACAACTACAGCGATCTCGTCAAAACCGCAGTTGCCGAAGCGACGGGTCGCGAACTCAAGATCGTCTTTCGCTCACTCGGTGCCGTTGCCGAAGAGAGCCGCAAGCTGACCACCGCGCCCGCCGAACCGGATGCGGCCACCAAAAAGCCCAAGGCCTCTTCCAAAGCCGACGATATCTTCAACCCTCGCTACACTTTCGACACCTTCGTGGTCGGGAATAACGAGTTTGCGCATCGCGCCGCATTGGCGGTGGCCCAGAATCCGGGCAAATCCTACAACCCGCTGTTTCTCTTCGGCGGGGTCGGCCTCGGCAAGACCCACCTGCTCCATGCCATCGGTCATCAGGTCCTCACCCAGAAACCCAACGCCCGGGTTTGCTACGTTTCCTGCGAGAAATTCACGAACGAATTCATCGACGCCATCCAGAACAACTCGCTCGTCCAGTTCCGCCGGAAATACCGGCATACCGACGTGCTCCTGATCGATGATGTGCAGTTCCTCGCCGGGAAAGAGCGGATTCAGGAGGAATTCTTTCACACTTTCAACGCCCTCCATGAGTCCCACAAGCAGATCGTCCTGACCTGTGACCGGCCCGCCGGTGAAATCGCCGGGCTGGAAGATCGCCTCGTCTCCCGCTTCGTCTGGGGATTGGTGACCGACCTGCAGCCACCGGACATCGAAACTCGCCTGGCCATTCTTCAGAAAAAGGCGGAGGCGATGGGCGTTGAACTGCCTGACCCGATCCTGAACTTCCTGGCCCAACGCGTGCGGAACAATATCCGCCGGCTCGAAGGCGCTCTGATCCGCATCATCTCGTATTCCTCGTTGACCGGAAAACCGCTTACCCAGGCAAGTGTCGAGAATCTGCTCCGGGACGTGCTCGATGAAGAATCCCAACAGACTGTCAGCATGGAAATGATCCAAAAGAAAGTTGCCGAGCACTTCGACATCCGCTTCGCGGACATGACGAGCAAACGACGACCCGAACACATCGCCTTTCCACGTCAGATCGCGATGTATCTCGCCCGGCAACTCACGGGCAACTCATTGAACTCCATTGGCGAAGCCTTTGGTGGGCGCGATCACGGCACCGTCCTGCATGCCTGTCGCCTCGTGAAAGATCGGATGGAAATCGATGGCGGCGTCCGCCAGACCGTCGGCATGCTCGAACGCAAACTCCGCTCCTAAGACAAACCGGCCATTCAGGTGACGAGGCTTGGTTGTTCCGCCTCCCATCCGCTACCGCAGTACGAACGAAGCTGCGAGCAGTAATCTAAACCAGATGCACGACATGAAATCACTGCTGACCCTGATTATCCTCTTTGCCACCAGCGTAAGCTCATTTGCCGCAAAACCGATCAACGTCTTGGTTTGGGACGAACGCCAGAGCCGCCAATCCGAGGCCTACGACAACTTCCTCGGCAACGAAATCGCCAAACGGCTTCAGGCAACGACCGACGATCTCATCATCAGATCCGTTTCGCTCAACGATCCTGAGCAGGGACTCTCCAACGACAACCTGGACTGGGCCAACGTCGTCATCTGGTGGGGGCACGTTCGCCAATGGGAAATCTCACCCGAGACCGCGCAACGCAAGATCATCAAGCGCCTCCGGACCGGCAAACTCAACTTCATCGCCCTGCACTCCGCCCATTGGTCGACCCCGTTCATGGAAGCCATGAATGAGCGCACCCGCACGGATGTGCACCAAAAGTATCCCGACCCCGCCAAAGGTCCGAAAGTGGAATTCGATTTCATCCCGGCTCCCGGTCGCATGCCGCCCTCGGCCGATTCCGTCGTCACCCCCGCCTACTACGTGCTGATGCGCCGGAAGATGGCTGCCAGTGTCCGCGTCGATCTCCCCAACTGCTGCTTTCCGGACTACCGGCCTGATGGCAAACCCAGCACCATCACGGTAAAAAGCCCCGATCATCCGATTGCCAAAGGATTGCCTGCGAAGTTCCAGGTCAAATCCACTGAGATGTACAACGAACCCTTCCATGTGCCCGCGCCCGACGAAGTCATTTTCGAAGAGCACTTCGGCGAAGGCGAATGGTTTCGCAGTGGCATGGTGTGGAACATCGGCAAAGGTCGCCTCTTTTACTTCCGTCCCGGACATGAAACTTACCCCGTTTTCAAACAGCCGGAGATGATCCGGATTCTCGCCAACGCATGCCGTTGGCTCGGAAGGAAATAGCGACCGGGAGCAAACCGCTTCCCCGTTAATGCATTGAGCCCGAAGGCTCCCGGAGTAGTGTATTTACACGCCCTGGCTCGCCTGCAGATGAATGCCACGATTCACGTGGGTGCAACTTCCGCTGCGATTTCGACCGGATAAATCCTCCGAGAACCTCATATCGCCGAACACATGGCCGCTCCCAAACCTTCATATGGTCAGCGCTCCGGCGTCGGACATTCTTGGAAAAGTCAAACGGGGCCGAGCAAATACCATTAATATGCGGTGTGCTTGACGGACTACTCCAGCGAGCGGGTCAAAGAGTAAAAAATGACCGGGCGAGATGTGAATCCCGCCCGGCGCGTTAGGTTGGTTGTCTGGGAGTGGGATCGGTCAAGGTGCGGTCGCTCGATAGAACCGTCGAATTCGGTTGGTGGTGTCGGGATCGGTGAACTGGAATATCCCGGCCGCACCGGTCGCGACTCCGATCGTGCTCCATTGACGGAGGTTGTCAGACACCTGAATCTCGTAGCTGGCTCCGTTGTCTCCGAGATCGAACTCGAGTCGGAAGTGTCCGTTTGTGAGGAGTCGTTGGATGCGTTGGAAGTGCGGAGCCACGGGGTTGTCGTCGTTCAGGATGATGGCAACTGCCTGGGTCGTCATCAAGGTGCCGACCGACGGGTTGGAGAGGTTCAGTTTGAACGTCTCGGGCAACTCAAAGAAGTTGTCCGGCAGAACGTCGATGCTGATCAGCGCGTTGGTGGCTCCGGCGGGAATGCTCACCGTGCTGTTGAAGGTGGTGTAATCCGCTCCAGCCGTGGCGGTGCCATCCATGGTTGAGAAATCCAAGGAGGCGGCGCTGCCTTGCGGCGGTGTGAGCAGGACCTGGAACACGGCCTGTACGGTGTTCGAATCTCCTTCCCGCACTGAGGCGTTGCTGACCCACATTGCCGGGCCGGCGTTGGTGCCGCCGAGCGTTTGGAAGATGATATGTGGATTCTGGCCGCATTCGACCACGAAGGTCTGGGCGACGGGTGTCGAGATTCCAGGCATCAGCGGAGTGACGCGCACCCGGTAGAAGCCTTGCTGCGTGTTCTCTTCTCCAAACAGGCCGTTGGTGACCACGCCACCAAACACGGGGATGTAGATCGGTGTTCCGCCGATGCTGAATACGTAGTCCATGTCCACCTGAAATGGGGTGTTGGTCGCGAGGATTCCGTTCAGGTTGATTGAACCGGTGAAGCTGCCCCATGAGGCGCCGCGCCAGCCGAGATACAGCGTGGTATCGGCACCGCTGGTCTTGGCGATGCGGTAGTGATCCTGCGTGGTCCTGGCCCGAAGTGCCCAGACTCCAGTGATCGGATTCGTCACGCTCAGTTCATCACCCGGCACGATCGCGAGACTGCTGGAGGCGCCGACGAGGTTGCCGGCCGGATCATACAATTGATAATCCATTGCCGTGGCCATCGTCGGGGTATCCGCGGTGAAGAAATCCACGTTCAGGAACGCATCCCCCGGCAGCACGCGAAGTCGCCACAGCGCCGCGTCGTCTTCGAATCCGGCGAAGGAAGGACTGTGGGTGGCCACCCAACGAGTGCCGCTCAGCTTCAGGCGATAGTGGGTCTGGGTCGGCCGCGTGCCGGCACCCAGTGAAATTTCAATTCGCAACGCATCACCGGCGGCGTGGCTGCCCAGCGGCACATCGATGAACTTCTCGAAACGATCGGCAGAGGCGGCTTCCGTTGAGTTGTAAGAAACGCTGGGGGTGGCGATCAGGGTGCCGCTGGCATCGTAGACCTTCGCCACGATCGTAGACGGATCGTTGTTGTTCACGGCGTGGGCGATTAGGCGGAGGCTCATCGGGCCACCTACCGCACGGGCGATCCATGCCTGCGGTGAATTGGTGATGTATTGCCCAGCGAGTGGCGTGCAGACACAGGGCGCGGGCTGCGGGAATTCCAAGGGATCGTCGTTGTCCCCGGGGAAGTCGGGTCGGAAGCCGTCCAGAATCCCGCCCGGTCCCTGCGGAACGAGCACGCCGGCACCGTTGACGTTGGACAGGTTGACGTAGAAGAGTTCCGGGGCTTCGAAGACGCTGTCGGGCAGCACGTCGACCGTCACAAACGTGTTGGTGAGTCCCGCGGCGATCATCCCGCTGTTGGTCTTGCCGACGTAATCCTGTCCAGCATGGGCGCTGCCATCGGTGGTATACCAATCGAAGGTCACGTGATTGGTGGATACCTGCGTCACGGCGATCTCGATGTGCATGGTGACGTTCGTCATCCGTTCACGAACGATGCCGCCGGCGACGAACAGTCCCGGACCAACGGGTGGTTGGTTGGTGTTGCCGGTGGAAAATGTGTCGAACCCATTCGTGAGCGGGTGATCGCAGGCCATGATCTCGAATTGCGGGGCCGGGGTGGAGATGCCGCCGCTCATCGGATTCACCGAAATGCGATACAGTCCCTGTTGCACATGCGGGAAGCTGGCCATGCCGTTCGTGGTCAACTGCGCACGGTAGTGGACGAAGTTCGTGACGCCGCCCCAGGTATCGATGCGGTCGAGGACCACGTCATAGGACGTGCTCACGGCGTTGGTGCCGTCGAGTTTCACGAACACCTTTTCGTCGGAGTAGGAACCGGTTCGCCAGTCGGCGTAGATGTTTCGATCAAGACCTGAATTCTTGGAGATTCGATAATGATCATGTGCTCGCGATTGCAAGGTCCAGAGACCAGGCGCGGCATTGTTAACCACAATCTCGTTCGCCAGCACGATGGGAGCGTTGGAGGCGGTGAGAACGACGTTTCCGGCCGGATCGTAGAGCGTGTAGTCAATCGGTGCGACGCCCGGGAGATTGTTGGTGAAGTAGTTGATCACCAGATTTTCGTTGGAAAGCACGAGGAATCGCCAGCGGGTCGGATCGGCTTCGAATCCGGCAAAGGAAGGACTCGGAGTGGACATCCAGCGCACGCCCGCGCCGTGCAGGCGATAGTGGGTCTGGGTCTGTGGGGTAGGCGGCAGGTTGTGAACTTCGACGCGCAGACGATCGCCCGCCGGTTGGTTGGTGATATTGATCTCAACCCACTTGGTGTAGGACTGGGTGCCGGCCGCGACGAGTTCGGACACGGTGTATGACACCTGGTTTGAACCCACGAGCGTGCCGGTCGAGTTATAGACCAGCGCTTCAACGGTTGCAGGATCATTGGTGCTTACCGAGACGGCGGCGACCCGGAGCAGGCCGGCCGTGCCCAGCAGTTTCATGTGCCAGATCTCGGAGGCGTTCGTCCGATAAATCCCGGAGAGCGGAGTGCAGATGCACGGGGTGTTGAACGGATAGAATTCCGGATCGAAGGGCGGGAACCCAGGGAAGTCATTGTCGAGAATCACTCCGGCACCGTGCAGCTTGTTGATCGGCGCGCCGTTGGCGTTGGACAGGCTGACCAACATCTGCTCATTGATCTCCACTTCCTGATCGTCGGCCACGGGGTAGGTGATCGATTTCTGGGTCTGGCCGACCTGGAAGGTGAGTGTCCCGTTGTGGCCGGTGTAATCCGAGCGGGCGGTGGCAGAGTCATCCGCGAACGTGTAGTCGACGGTGACCACCTGATTGGCGGCGGGGCTCAGGCTCACATCGAAGACCAGATTTCCCGCGCCTTCGTCGGCTTCCGCATCATCGATATTAAGGGTGGGTTGATCAATCGTTTCCAGAATTCCGGACTGAGCTTCGAAGCGTCCGCCTTGGCGACCACTTCCCGCGAAGGCAGAGTTTTGAGTCGGTTGCAATCCAGAGAACGAGGTTCGCAGTTGCCTCCCGTTGACGTCCGACAGAATTGCCTGCGCGACCGCGATGGTGGCCGCCGACTGCCCCACGGAGGCGTCGGCCACCGCGAAGGGATCGGTTTGACCGTCGATCTGGTCGTCATTGACATCATTGAGAACGCCGTAGCGGAGCGTCATCACCAATGGCCCGATCGAGCCCTGCACCAGCGGTTCCAATCCCCCTGGCAACTGCAGCCAGAGTTCGTAAGTGCCACCTTGGTAGCGGCGCCACTCGGTCGTGGTGCCGGGATTGTAATCCCAATCCACCCCCTTTGAGTCACCGCCCAGATTCATTGGGCCGAAGCGCGTGAATACATTCGAGAGCCCCAGTCCGTTCGCAGCGAGCGTCGCAACAAGATTGGGGAAACCGTTCGCCGGGGCCTCAAAGTGCGAACCGCCCGGAGAACCGGGATTGATCCCGGAATATTCCGCCGACGCCGTGTAGTAGTAGGCAGGCGGATTCCCCAGCCAGGTCAGGGTATGCCCCGTGGCGATCGGTTCGGATCCCGCGCTGGTCACGTTCCAGGCAACCGAGCCTTGGTTGTCGGCTCGCAGGCCGACGAGCGGAAGCGAGTCTGATTTTGCGGTGAATGCAGCGAAGAGAAGAATGGCTGCGACGAGTTGTTGGGTGTGCGCACGGAAGTGTAGCGAGAGTTGTTTCATACCGATCCAGTTCTAATTTTTAAAACGGGAGATCCTGTGTCCGGGTCGGCCTAATGACTCCCTCAAGCCAGACAACCCAAACCATCGAATCCCAATCCCAATCCCAATCCCTCAACCAATTGACTTGTCCATGACCGCGCGAGGCGATTGAGTTCAAGTGGAAACAGGCTTAGCAGCACGCGTGCCGATCGCAGCGCTAAGAATTTTCCCCAGCCCGAGTCAGGGGATTCCGCATCCCCTAAAACCGGCCGCAAGCTTGTATTTATTGAACAATTCGTCCACTTTCCCGGCCGAACATTTTTTATGGGAAACACAGCTGACCAACTAAAGAAGCTTTTGAAGGAACGAATCCTCGTCCTCGATGGGGCGATGGGGACCACCCTGCGGAACTACGGATTGACCGAAGATGACATCCGTGGCGACCGGTTCAAGGATTCCAAAGTCGATCTGAAGAACAACGGCGATCTGTTTTCCCTCACGCGTCCCGATGTGCTTCTCGATATCCACAAACGCTTTCTGGAGGCCGGGTCTGATATCATCGAAACCAATACTTTCGGAGCGACCACGTTGGGTCAGAGCGAGTTCTTCGTGGAGTCTCCCGTTGAAACGGGAGGTCGCAAGGATCCCGCGTTTTTTCAGTCCTGCCTGGAGAATAAGTCCCTGAAGGACCTGGCATGGGAGATCAACGTCACCTCCGCCCGCCAATGTCGGGAAATGTGCGATCAGATCGGGAATCAGACGGGGCGTCAGCGATTTGTTGCCGGTGCGATCGGCCCGATGACCGTTTCGTTGACGAACGCGCCGGATGTGGATGAGCCGGCCTTTCGGGCGGTGAACTTTGACCAGGTGCGCGAATCTTACGCTCATCAAACGCGCGCCCTCATCGCCGGAGGAGTCGATGTGCTGATGGTGGAGACCATTTTCGATTCGCTGAATGCCAAGGCCGCACTCGTGGCCATCCAGGATGTCTTGGCCGAAGATGGGATCGAACTGCCGGTCATCATCTCGGCAGCAGTTGGAGCAGGAGGAGAAACGATGATCTCGGGCCAGGTCATCGACGCGTTCTGGAATGCGGTGGCGCACCTGAAACCACTCGCCGTTGGGTTAAACTGTTCGCTCGGGCCGGAGCCGATGAAGTTTCCGCTCACGGAACTTTCCTCCATCGCGAATACTGCGGTGTCCTGCTACCCGAACGCCGGACTGCCCAATGCCTTGCGCGATACCGGTTTTGATCTGGATCCGCCGGATATGGAGCGCTTCCTCGGTGGCTTCGCAAAAGACGGTTTGCTCAATCTCGCCGGTGGGTGTTGCGGCAATACGCCGGAGCACATTGCGGCGATCGCCAAGGCGGTGGAGAATGTGGAACCGCGGGTCTATGCCGAACCCGTCACCAAACTGCGCCTCAGCGGGTCCAAGGCGTTTACGCATGAGTCACAGAATTTCCTGATGATTGGTGAACGGGCCAACATCACCGGTTCACCGAAATTCAAACGGCTGATCAAGGACAACGATCTCGAAGGGGCCCTCACCATTGCGCGCCAGCAGGTGGACAACGGAGCCAATGTCATCGATATCAACATGGATGAGGGAATGATTGATTCCGAAGCCATGATGGTGACTTTCCTGAATCTGATCCAGACGGAGCCGGACATCACCAAGGTTCCGATCATGGTGGATTCCTCGAAGTGGTCCGTGATTGAGGCGGGTCTGAAGTGCCTGCAGGGCAAGGGTATCGTCAACTCGATCAGCCTGAAGGAAGGCGAAGAGGCCTTCCTGGATCGGGCCCGGACCATTCGCAAGTACGGAGCTGCCGTAGTCGTGATGGCCTTCGATGAAGATGGCCAGGCGGACAACTACGAGCGCCGCAAGGAGATCTGCCAACGCTGCTACGATCTGCTCACGCAGAAAGCGGACTTCCCGCCCGAAGACATCATCTTCGATCCCAATGTGCTCACCGTCGGCACCGGCCTGGAGGAACACGTCAACTACGCCGTCGACTTCATCAAGGCGACGAAATGGATCAAGGAGAACCTGCCGCACGCGAAAGTCAGCGGGGGGATCAGCAATATTTCATTCAGTTTCCGCGGCAACAACGTGGTGCGGGAAGCCATGCATTCGTCGTTCCTCTATCACGCCGTCAGAGCCGGACTCGATATGGGCATCGTCAACGCGGGCATGCTCGCGGTGTACGACGACATCGAACCCAAGTTGAAGGAGTGCGTCGAAGACGTGCTTCTGAATCGCCGTGAAGATGCCACCGAACGTCTCATCGATCTGGCCGAAGAACTGAAACGCCAGAATGAGGAGGGCGGCGAAGCAGTCGAGAAAGCCAAAGCCGAATGGCGCGAACTGCCCGTTGAAAAACGACTCGAATACGCATTGGTCAAAGGCATCGCCGATCATGTCGTGGAAGACGCCGAAGAAGCCCGGCTCAAACTCGGCAAACCTCTGCTTGTGATCGAAGGCCCCTTGATGGACGGCATGAACGTCGTTGGCGATCTGTTCGGGGCCGGGAAGATGTTTCTGCCGCAGGTGGTCAAATCCGCCCGCGTGATGAAGAAGGCGGTCGCCCATCTCGAACCGTTCATGGAAGCGGACAAGGTTGCCGGTACGACCGCGGGCAAGATTTTGTTGGCAACGGTGAAGGGCGATGTGCACGACATCGGCAAGAACATCGTTGGTGTTGTGTTGGCCTGTAACAACTACGAGGTGATCGACATGGGGGTCATGGTTTCCTGCGACAAGATCCTTACGAAAGCGAAGGAGATCGGCGCGGACATCATCGGGCTCAGCGGATTGATCACCCCGTCCTTGGACGAGATGATTTACAATGCCCGCGAGATGAAGAAGCAGGGATTCACCACTCCGCTGTTGGTGGGGGGCGCAACGACGAGCAAGCCGCACACCGCGGTGAAGATCGATCAACACTATCCCGAGCCCGTCGTGCATGTGCTCGACGCGAGTCGCGCGGTGCCGGTTGTTTCGGCGCTCCTGAGCGCTGAAAAGAAACCGGGCTTTGTTAAGAAACTGAGTGAGGAATACGATCAGGCCCGAGCCACTCACACCAGCCGCAAGATTGAAATCGTGTCGCTCGACAAGGCGCGCGAAAACGCGCAGGTCGTTGATTGGGATGGATACGATATTCCGCAGCCGGAGTTTACCGGCGTCCGAACGCTCTCTTCAGAACAGGGCGAGATCCAGCTCGACGACCTGATTCCGTTCATTGATTGGTCACCATTCTTCCACACCTGGGAATTGCGCGGGCGCTATCCCAAGATTCTGACGCACGAAAAATATGGCGAAGAGGCAACCAAGCTGTTCAGAGATGTCCAAGTTCTGCTGGAGAAATTCAAAACAGAAAAGCTGATCGGACTGCGAGCCGTGTATGGCTTCTTCCCGGCAAATGCCAATGGTGACGACGTTCAGCTCTATACCGATGCCAGCCGTGCCGAGAGCGGCAAGACTCTCCGCTTCACGCGCCAGCAGCTGAAGAAGGCAGATTCGAAACCGAACTACTGCCTGTCGGATTACATCGCTCCGGGGGCGGCGCCGGATCACATCGCGGCATTTGCTGTCACCGCCGGGATCGGCCTCAAGAAAGTGGTCGATGCCTACAAGGCGGACAACGATGACTACAACGCGATCATGAGCGAGGCGATTGCGGATCGTCTGGCTGAAGCGTTCGCGGAATTTCTGCACAAGCGGGTTCGCGATGAGTGGGGATTTGGAAAGGACGAAGGCCTGTCCACCGAAGAACTCCTCTCTGAAAAGTATCGCGGCATCCGTCCAGCCGCAGGGTATCCCGCGTGCCCTGACCACACGGAGAAACGCACGCTCTGGGAACTGCTCGATGTGGAGAAGAACACCGGTATGCAGCTCACCGAGAGCTGTGCCATGTGGCCGGGTTCCAGCGTCAGCGGACTCTACTTCAGCCATCCGGAATCCAAGTATTTCGGGATGGGGAACCTCGGCCGCGATCAGATCGAGGATTACGCAAACCGCAAAGGGATGTCGGTCGAAGACGTCGAGCGTTGGCTCGGTCAGAACCTGGCCTACGATCCGGACTGAGTCGTCCGAGATCCGTCGAAAACGCGATGGTCTTCAACTGGCTCGCCATTCCCGCCGTTCTCCTGGCCGGTGCCTTGTTCCCGTTTGGCCGCATGCTCGCGGCGGAAACGGAGACTCGCAGCGACGACCTCATGTTCGCGGTCGAAGGTCTGTTCTTCGCGCTGCCGGCGATCGGTTTTCTGGCCTGCCACCTGCACTTTTTCGACGGTTGGGAACGGTTCAATACCATCCGCGCGGTCACGGGTACAGAAGTTCTGGCCGGGATGGCGGGATTGTTCTGCGGCATGCTCTCCCAGTGGACCAGGGAGTATCGGATGCTGGGCGTAACCGGCGTCGCGACCCTGATGGTGATCGGCATTCTCGCGCCTCATCTGGCGCCCATTTTTCAAAGGATGGATCAGAGCGGGTTCAAGAATCAGTGGCAGGCCAACGTCTGCCAGCAGTCCCAGCCCTACACCAGCGGACCGGCCGCCGCAGCGACGATGTTGCGAAAATTCGGAAGTGAAGCCACCGAGGAGGAGATCGCCCGTAAGACCTTCACGAGTTGCAAGGGAACCGAACCCTGGTATCTTTCAAGGTATCTGGAAAAGCAACGACTGCTTACCGAGTTCCACCTTCAGGAGCCATCGCGGGGGATCATCGTTCCCAGTCTCGCCCAGGTGCAGCTACCCGACCGCATCCACTACATCGCCATTTTGGGCAACAACACGAACGGACAATTCCTGGTCGGCGATCCGGCGGTCGGACCCTTGGTTCTGGTCAAAGAGTCACTCACCAACAGCTATCGTTTCACCGGCCTGTTTCTTGAAGTAAAACCACGCCGTTAGCCGACGGGTGGACAGAACGGCAATGCGTGGGCTTTGTTGATTATTGAGCCGCGGCCCTTATGAGTTTTTCTCACGATCACCCATGGTTCAGTGACCACCACCAAGACCTACGACACCCTTCTCCGGCGTAGTAGCTTGGCACTGCAAGATTCCAGCACTCAATTCCTCCAATCCGATTATTCTTACGACGACGCCTCCCGCCTGAGCAGCGTGGGAACCGGCACCAACGTAGCCACCTACGCATATCTTGCAAACAGCCCGCTCGTGGAGCAGATTGCCTTCACTCACGGCAACACAACGAACATGGTCACTACCAAGGCATACGACTA